>JANYKI010000035.1 GCA_025361645.1 Methanothrix sp. | reverse complement strand
CAACCACAGAGCAGCAGAGTTCACAGAGTACGAACGGAGAGACACCTTTGGTTCAAGAACCGCTAAAAATAGCTCGCTCAGGCAAAAGGCACCTTAAAATGGATCAGATTTATCTCCTAATAATTGTAATAAAGAGCACAGGATATAATGGATTGTGGCGGCTATGAAGGTTCGAGATCTGATGAGCTATCCCATTGCCACTGTGCCCCCGGAGGCCACGGTGCTGGAGGCCGTGAAGCGAATGGCGACGGAGAAGAAGGGATGCGTGCTGGTGGCCCGGGAAGGTCTTCTCAAGGAGTGCCTGGGAATCGTTACCACCAGCCGGATCTTCCTCAAGGTATTTTCCGAAGGCCGGGACCCGGCGGCGATCGCCGTCCGGGAGATCATGACGGCAAGCCCGCTTATCACCATTGACATTGATGCCACCACAAGGGAAGCGGCCAGATTGATGCGAGAGCACAGCATCCGAAGGCTTCCCGTGATGAAGGACGGGGCACTGGTGGGGATCATCACCGGCAAGGACCTGCTGGCGTGCGTAGTGTGATGCTGCTGGAAAAAAGAATGCGATACTTTTGCCGGGCGGCAAACGCAGAATTTAAATAGCCCAAGGGTCAAGTTCATGAGGCAAGTCGAGGTTGCCTAGCCTGGTAAGGCGCAGGTTTGCTAAACCTGTTCTCCTCCGGAGATCGTGGGTTCGAATCCCACCCTCGGCGCGTATCGTTTTTTTGGCAGGTCTCTTTGATCGTCGGCAGGTTTGCCTTCTTCGCCAAGAAATTATCATTGAATTCTTAAACTGATTCCTTTCTCCCAAATGCGGTGGCGGGCCCGCTCGGCACGGGCGGCGAGAAAGCAATCCCCCGGATCTGCCAATCCGATCTAGTCCGTCTCCGGCAAGAGTGGCCTGATCTCATAGACATCCAACTGGCGCTGGATGGTGAATAGATCGTTGCCCTTCTGGTGGCTCACGAGCAGGGAGTTGCCCACATCTTTGGGCAGATAGAACTCCTCGTTGTCCAGTTTGACGCGGAAGAATTTCCGGCTCTTGCCCATCTCCATGTCCCTGTATCTTCCGGTTACCTTCTCGCCGATCTTCAGAATCCTGGGTTCCATAATAATTTCACCTCATTTTTTCATTTCGATTTTTCAAAATGTTATCTCATGTCATGCTCTTGCTTTGTGCCGAAAAAAATGCCAAGATCGGTGAGTGGCCGCCTCATCCCTGCATTGATCTAATCCTGCGGTTATTAATGGCGCTTGCCGAATAAAGAGCTGAGGCCGACTGATCTCCCATCACGAGCGATTCCTCATTCACAGCGCGCTTCTTGGCCGGAGCATTGACGAATAAATCTGCCTTATCGTTATCCTTAACATCATATCCCGTGGGAGGGGTTCCCGTAACCGTGATAAAGTTCTCAAGTCGTCCAGTGGTGCACGGACCGATGCGCGTGACCAGTTTTATCTGAGTCGATGCCCCTATCTCCAGGCGGCCGATATTGCTCCATGTGATCTTCTGTCCCTGTGCCAGGCCACCACGGTTATCAGAGACATAGCTCATTCCCACAGGCAATATGTCCTGTGCCGTGACCGGGTCCAGAGGGGTCTCTCCTGTGTTAGTGATATCAATGGTGAAGGTAGCAATGTCGCTGGAAGTCAGGCGCGCGGGAAGGGTGGTTACGTCTAACGAAGACATAGACGTTGAGATTAAGGCGAAGATAAATACTAAAGAGGCCAAAAGGCATCGAACCCGTGTCGTATCTCGATTATCTTTTCCTATTTTGATTGCGAAATTAATATGCAGATTGATACCACCTGATCTATGTATTAGCAATCAATGACATCGCAGCCCATTTTGGGTTCATCCGTCGTCACGTTCTTGTGGAACTTGATTACTTTATCCAGATTGAAAACGCCGGAGAATAACTGCCGAGAGTTAATGTCCTGGCTGAACGTATTATGCATTTTCGAATCAGTTTCTATGGTTCCATTGAATCTGCTTTTCAGATCAGTGCCGATCGTTTGAGGAGACGACGCCTTGTCGGTAGAGCTGAAATAGATCGTCTGCTCCTTCTCCATCTCTTCGGCGCTGAAAATATCCTTGATCCTGGCGCCGGACCCCCCGTAGAACGCCATGGAATGAATTGATTTTCCCCCCGTCAGCGGTTTGGACCCCTTAAAGGCCAACTTGGTATCTGCAAAGAGATTCAGGCTCGATTGGTTTTCTGGATCCAGGGAAGGGACATCCCTTTGCAGCTTTTCGGCAGCTTCTGACATGGCCGCTGCCGACTCAAGCTCGATCTCGCCTTCGCCGGCGAGAGTATCATCATATTCAAGGGCCATGGTCTTGTCCTCGATTGAGGTTCTGGACTCGATGATGCCCACCCCACTTATGGTCTTGGCCTCGCAATACTGGCCGTACTGCACCGGCTCCAGAGTCTTGTTGACCTTGATCTTCGGCAAAAGGGATCGCACTTCAGCGATTGCAGAGTCGGTTAAATCATTCCCACCGGGATCTTTTGCAGTGACATCTACCACGTTGATGAGCACGCCTGAGATATTGCGATCTATTCTGCCCACGAGCTCTATGCCCTTTGAAGCGCCGGGCGCGAGGTCGCCCAGGTCGTTCCAGAAGATGGTGCTTTCGGATACTGACCTGTTTCGATTATTGTCCGAGACGTAAGTCATTCCGGCAGGTAGAGTGTCCACTGCATTTACATGGCTCAATGTCGTCTCTCCCTTGTTGACGATCTCGATATCAAAGGTGATATTTGCCCCAGGGGAGGCAGAAGTGGGATATGCCACCTTGGTCACATTGATCTCGGATATCCACCGGTTGCCGAAGTCAATCCCGGTCAGGTCCGAATCATCCGTGTTTATGGAATAACTTCCCTGGGCGGGACAGGTCTGCTGCCAGCCCGGCTGTTGCACCTCTCTCACTGTGTAGTTGCCACGGGACAACGGACCAATCCAATAATTGCCGTACTCATCGGTGGTATTTGAGTTCACAACCTCGCCGGATTCATTGACCAGCTCGATGGTCCAGCCTTGCAGTCCTGGATCGGTGTAGTCGTCATTTGTTCCGTTGCCGTTCAGATCATTGAACTTTTGACCGTAGATCACCGGAGGCTGCCAGTTGTATCCGGTCGTGGTCGAGTTTGTTACATTATTTCCAATGGGGGGCTTGCCGGTGACGTCTACCTGATTTTCCACCCCCCAAACACCACGATCCGCGTGTGTAACCATACTGATGTACGTGCATTCTCCGGGCGCAAGCGACCCAAGGTTGTTCCAGGCTATGGAATTGCCCGAGACGATTCCGCTCCGGTTGTCTGAGACGTAGCCGAGACCCGCAACTAAGGTGTCATTTGCCCAAACGGGGTCCAAGAGAATGTCGCCGCTGTTTATGATCATGATGATGTACGTAATATCGGTAGGGGGTAATTCTGCATAGGAAATTGCGTTCTTGGTCACCTCAATATTAGGCATGAAAGCTGTGACGTTGACCGTAGTTGAGTTGGTAACATTGTTGCCGTGCTCCGGCTTGCCCTGCACATCTACGCGGTTGGTCAGAGTCCGGATGCCTGAAACTGGGCCGTCGATGTGGGCTACGATCCAAAGCTGCTTGCTGTCTCCGGAACCCAGAGGACCGATGTCGCTCCAGTTGACGGTCTGGCCGGTGTTCGTGCTGCCTGAAGATGAGGAGACGTAGCTCATGCCTGTGGGCAAGAGATCGCTCACGAAGACATGAGGCAACGGAGTGCTGCCGGTGTTATTCACTACCAGAGTGAAGTTGACATTGGTGCTGGGCGAGCCGAAGGTGGGATCGGCCGTCTTCTGGACCATGATGTTTGCGCCCTCCGCTTTCACATCGGCCGTCGAGCTGTTGGTCACATTCTGGCCGTGCTCCGGCTTGCCTTCCACATCCACACGGTTGGTCAGAGTCCGGATGCCTGAAACAAGGCCATCGATGTGTGCCACGATCCACAGCACCTTGCTGTCTCCGGAAATCAGGGGACCGATGTCGCTCCAGCTAACAGTCTGGCCGCTTTGCGTGCTGCCTGAAGAGGATGAGACGTAGCTCATGCCTGCTGGCAAGAGATCTGTTACGAAGACATGAGGCAGCAGAGTGCTGCCGGTATTATTCACAACCAGAGTGAAGTTGACATTGGTGCTCGGTGAACCGAAGGTGGGATAGGCCGTCTTCCGGACCATGATGTTTGCGCCTTCCGCTTTCACATCAGCTGTCGAGCCATTGGTCACATTCTGGCCATGCTCTGGCTTGCCTTCCACATCCACACGGTTGGTCAGAGTCCGGATGCCTGAAACAGGGCCATCGATGTGTGCCACGATCCACAGCACCTTGCTAGCTCCTGGACCCAGGGGACCGATGTCGCTCCAGCTGACCGTTTGGCCGCTGTGCGTGCTGCCTACTGAGGATGAAACATAGCTCATGCCATTTGGCAGAAGGTCACTGACGAAGACGTGAGGCAGAGAAGAACTGCCACTATTCTTGACAAACAGAGTGAAGGTGACATTGGTGCTGGGTGAGCCGAAGGTCGGATCGGCGGTCTTGGTGACCGAGATTGCAGCTTCCTGGACTCGGACATCAGCCGTAGAGCTGTTGGTCACATTCTGGCCGTGCTCGGGCTTGCCCTGCACTTCTACGCGGTTGGTCAAGGTCTGGACCCCTGAAACAGGGCCGTCGATGTGGGCCACGATCCACAGCAGCTTGCGGTCTCCGGAACCCAGGGGACCGATGTCGCTCCAGCTAACTGTCTGGCCGCTTTGCGTGCTGCCTGAAGATGAGGAGACGTAGCTCATGCCTGTGGGCAAGAGATCGCTGACGAAGACATGGGGAAGAGAGGCATTGCCGCTATTCTTGACTAACAAGGTAAAGTTGAAGTTGGAGCTCGGTGAGCCGAAGGTGGGATCGGCGGTCTTGATGACCTCGATTCCTGGCTTGAAGGCCGTGACGTTCTCGGTAGTATTATTGGTAACGTTTCCTTCGACAGGCGGCTTGCCTATGACATTTACCTGGTTGGTCAGCCTTCCAAAAATGCCCCCGTCCACGTGCGCTACCAGGCTGATACACCTCGATTCCCCTGGTTCGAGCGTTCCCAAGTTGCTCCAGGTCACGACCTTTCCGGAGACTTTTCCGCTCTGGTTGTCGGAGATGTAGCTTAAGCCCCCAGGCAATGTGTCATTTGCCTCAACCGGATTCAGCGTGACGTTGCCCGTATTGGTGACCTTAATGGTGAATTCTATGTTCGTCGAGGGTACTCCTGAGTCAGGAAACGCGATTTTGGTGGCATTTATGCTTGCATTCACGAATAGCCCCGCATCCCAGCTCAGATCCTCCCGGCCGGCTATCAGATGAATTATGCCCGTCTTTCCACTTACGACATCAGCATCACTATCCACCGCATCATCACTTCCCCGGTCCTTCGGGCTGAAGGTGTAGTACTGTGCGTGAAATACCAGGTAATAATCTCCGGGCACTAGATAGGGGAATAAGTAGTTGCCCTTTGCGTTGGTGATGTTCGTTCCTACAAGGCTGTGATCGGACTTGAACAGCTCCACTGCGACACCAGGCAGTCCGCCTTCGCCAGGGTCTTGAATTCCATTTCTATTCCCGTCCATCCAGGCTCGATCTCCCAGAGTAGCAGACTTCTCTATCAAGACCAGGTAATCTTCCACTTCGCCATCGGGAACGCTGCCGTTCGCAGCAAGTCCGCATGACGAGAGTTCACCCGTGGTGCTAAATCGGAATCTTGCGAAGGTATTGCCCGGCTTGGCCCCGGATGGAACGTTAAATGTCAGAGCATTGTTCCCTTCGACAAGACCCTTATCTACGAAGATCTGCTCGTCCGGCTCGGACCAGTTACCGTCTCCATTGAAGTCCATCCAGGCATTCAGCTTGCCTGGTGCAGAGGCGTTCACGATGATGTTGGAAAGGTTGCCGGTGTAGATTGCAGAGAAGGATACTCCGTCGTCGCCCTTGTCGACGTCTGCATGATCACTGGGTTGACCATCCGGTTCATCGGTGATTGAATTTCCGAGGTGCAGGTCGTGAACGATCTTGTGGACGGGGCCATTATCTTTGAGCAAGGTTTTGTAGCTGGCGGGCGCATCTGCAAAGTCATAGAAGTCGAAATAGACGTGGGAACCAAGGATATCCTCACCTATGCCGTCATCAGCAAGACTACCTGCAAATCCTTTCTTGCTGAAGTCAAAGGACTCTCCTGGGTTGAAGATGAAGCCCGGCAGTTTGGAAAAATTTGTGATATAAAACTCCCAATCGGGGCAAGTGCTATTGGGCATAGCGTAGAGCACGGCAGGATCTGGATTGAACTTCGTGCCAAAAGCTAGGGCTGGGGCATTCGTGGCCCCCACGAAGTTGTAGGTGCCAAAGATGCTTTGGGCAGCAAAGCCACTCATTCCCACAACAACATCATATTTTCCATCGTTGTTCGTATCATATGACGTACATATCGCCTCCTCCATCGTTAGGTTTGGCCAGTCCAATCCAAACTTGCTGGCTAGCCTGTCGCTTGTATGGGAGGGGTCCCCGTCTCCGTCCGCATCGCCTGCGATCCCATAGAAATCCAGGCCTACATACATTGTATCGGACGATCTATTATAATGATAATAACAGTCTTTTATATCCCATCCACTCGTATCATTTTCGTTAAATGGCGGGTTTGGCAAGCCGACATCCTTGCCACCCGGATCTATTAACACATCGGTGCCAGGAAGCAACTCATTGGTACCCGGAATTAAGAAATCGGCACTGGCGTTTCCTGTGAAGACCGGATCGGCCATGGCCGGGACAAAGAAGGTAAGGCACAGCAGGAGCGAAATGAGGCAAGACCTCATACTCGACCCTCACTGCCGTTTAAGGAGGACTGACTCGATGGGTCATTTTCTGAGGCGCTCCTGGAATCGGCGTCTCCACCTCCGGATGGAATAGTGATAACTGTACCTGCTGGCCCAGGTACCAGGTCGTCTCCTATGCCCATATCGGCAAGACTGCCGGCAAATAGAGTGGTCCTGAAGCTGAAGGATTCGCTTGGAGAGAAAGAGAATCCCGGCAGCTTCGAGAAGTGAGTGATGGTGAATTCGATATCAGGTTTTGAAGCGCTGGGATTGGCATAAAGGGATGCGGGATCCGGATAGAGCCTCTTTCCGAATCCAAAGGCGGGCGCGTATTCCTTGCCCACGAAGTTGTAGGTGCCAAAGCTGCTGATGTTTGCCGTGCCGTTTACCCCCAAGGCAAGCTCGTATTTCTTATCCATGTTGGTATCTATGAGCAGGACGACGGATTCGGTGCCGCCCAGATCCGGCTCGTCGAAACCGCCCAGGCTCGCCAAGACAAGGCCCGTGCGACCGGGGTCGCCATCGCCATCTGCGTCACCTGCGATGCCGGAAAAATCTACGCCCACGAACATTGTATCCATAGACCAGTTGTAATAGAAGTAAAGCGTCTTTACATCCCAACCGACTATTGTTCCTGCTGGGAATTGGTGGGGCAGGCCGACATCCATGCCGCCTGGATCATCAAAGCGGACGGCAAAGGATGCGGGGAAGTCAACATAAGCATCTCCCGTAAAGACTGGATTTGCTTGAGCTACGCTAAAAATAATCAATGTTGAGCAGAGACAGATGAAACAATCCCATATCCTGACGGCTGACCGGAGATTCCTGTTATGCATATATCCCTCACGAATATAGACTAATGCTAGATCCAGGTAGAATAACATCATATATATACTTTTTTATTAAGAGCAATTCTCTCGCCACCAATCTTGCGAAGTTAGAAAAAAAAAATAATAATTTATAATATAAGAAACTTGTTTTCAATTTTCACATTATAAGCGGCCATGAATAGTTGATAAAACACTATTACCAACTGAATCAGATCACGGATTGTGTTTTTTTCAAAAAGTCCAAATTCAGACGAAAATCATGCAAAATATTTAGTTAAATCAATAGATTATAATAAACACTAGATCTGTATCCAATTATTAATATTGATATGGTTATGGGAAATATGTAGTGGTAGACGTACTGGTGCTCTCGCGAACGAAGCTATGCCGGGAAAAATTAAAAATAGAAAAAAGTCACGGTTGAATTCAAGTCCGAAATCCCGGACTGGCCTTCAGCCTTTGACTGAATCATGAGCCTTATCGATCTCCGGGCAGCCCAGGGGGCAGGCCCCTCCTTCTTCGTCCCCATTATCCCACTGCATTTTCATCTGCATCGAGTCCAAATAGTCGGTCTCGTTGGCGCTCTCCAGTTCCCAGCAGGCACAGCTTATTCCCGGAACGTTCGCCGCTTCTGTCCCTGTGGGCCTCTTTGCGGGCGGGCAGCATCCCAGGTACTCCCGGAAGATGACCGACTGGTTTTGCGCGGTCACCAGGGACCGGCTGCAGTTGCCCACGACGCGAGCCCGGTTGATGATATCGCCCTGGCACTTTTCCACATCCAGGTTGATGCCGATTCTCAAAGTATCGCCGATGGAAAGATGTAGCAGTGTCCAGTTGGAGCCGTTCTGGCCGATTTGGTTGGGCCGCAGGGTAGCGTTAAGGAATCTGGCCCCGGACGGGAAGATGTCCTGCAAAAAGATGGGCCCAATGGTGGCGTTGCCGTCATTGGTGATAGTGATAGTATAAACGGCCACGTCCTTGACCTGTTTTCCATCTTTGCGAAGATAAATGTGCGGCCGGTCGTATTTGGCAACGCCAGAGATCATGATCCTTCGCGACACTTCGTAGTCGCCCATGAGCGTTTCATCCCTGTCCACTGCAATGGTTCCGTTCGTGCCTACGACGGTCCGCAGCTTTGCCGTCCCGGAAAAGTTGGCCTCGCTCACAAGCTCCCTGGGGCTGGCCGCCACGGCCGTCTTTTTCAGCCGGGTGGCGCTGGAATACTCCTCGGCGATGAGGCTTGATGGGCTATGGAGCCGCATCCCCTCCGACCACTTTTGGGAGAGGTTCAGAAAAGTGCGAGGCGTAACTATGTGGCTTAAGCTATCGTAAGACGCATCCAGATCCTTGGCCATAAAACCGGAAAATGTGTCCATCAGTTCAGCAGAACGATAGGCTCCTGTGCCAGACTCGTAGCTCCTCTGCCCCCGGCCCTTCATATCTTTGGCCACATAGCCCTGGCCGGAGACGGAGCGGTCCATCATCAGGCCCTGGCCCAGATCATGGACGCTCTCCTCAAGCTGAAAATATCCTGCATAGTCCTCTACCGAAAAGATCTCTTCTTCGCGCCCCGGCGCCGGTCGTTTCAGCGTCCCCAGGTGGGCCAATCCTTGAAAGCCGGACGTTATCTGCATCAACGATTCGTTTTCATCCAGATCAAAGAGGCTCTCGCTCTCCAGGTTGGCGGAGTATCGATACGATTCTTCAAAGGAAGTGTTGGTGATGCCGTTCCTGGCCAAAGCTACCTCATGCCAGAGGCAAGAGACGTTCTGCAAGCCGCTTCCAGGTAGAAGAAGAGTTGTGGGATGATAGCTTGCCTTCACGCTTCTCTCCAGCCGGATGGATTTGTTGGTGGTGAGAAAGCGCAGATCTTCCTGGCTCTGGTAATCCCCGCTGCCGTGTTCGCGCAGAGATAGCTCTGTCCCCTCTTCAGCCAAGATTTTCACATTTGCGGTTGCAGAGAGCTGCATCTGGTCGGAGGATACGTAGACCCGGTTGGTGAGAAGGCCGAGCGGACGGCGGGTGCTGTAGTCCCGGTAGGATCGGACGAAGCCCTGGCCGGTGACACTCTGTTGGCTCTGGTACAGGACGTCCGTTCTGGGAACTCGCACCGTCAGGCCCATCTGCACGCATTGACCGGGCGCGAGAGCGGGGAAATGCCAGACTCCTTCTTCAACCATCTCCGGCCAGGCGGAGACCAACTCTACGGCGGAGTCGAAGACATCGCGCACGGTGACGTTGCTGGCGGGCTCTCCTCCGTTGTTGCAGACCGTTATGATGTAGCTCGCCTCCTCGCCCCGACGCACTGCCTTTTGTAGCGCCGTCTTGTTAACGGATAGAAGAGTTCCATTCTGAACTGGCGTATAAATGCGGCTCGATTTAGGCATCAGCTCATCGCAACTGATGGTGAAGCGATTTTCCAGCAGGGCGCCGTCTGGCAGAGTGTCCCTCACATGCACTTGCAAGTGAACGGTGTGCGGGCCGTCCGGATCAAGGCTGGGAACGGTCCAGGCGATGTTCCAGGTGTTGTTCCGGGATGGGGCCGGATCGGCGGAGAGGAAGGTGACGCCAGGATCCAGATCATCCGTGATGTTGACATTATGGGCGGCTCCAATGCCCTGATATTCATAGGTGAGGATGTAGGTGAGAATCTCGCCCACCTGGACGGGATTGGGATCTGCGGTTTTGCTTATTGTGAGGCTCGCGATGTTCACGCGGGCAGAGGCCCCTCGCAGGTAGTCGTTCACCCCTCCTGCGCCCGTGCGCTCCTGGGCGTTTGCGCCGGGACGGCTGGTCCAGGTCACCTTGGCGCGCCCCTCGATCGGATCGCCCGGCGCGGCATGCGTGGTGGCATTGAAGCGCAGGAGAGCCTTTTGGCTGGCGTTCCACTCCTGGTCGAGGGCGTCCAGATGCCATCTGAGGGCCTCGCCATCAAAAGCGGCGGTGGGTCCTGCCAGGACCTGTGCTGAGCCAGGCTCGTAGACCATTCCCGTGGGCAAAAGGGCCTGCAGGTCCAGGTCAAACGCAGGCGCGCTACTCTTGTCGGAGTGGTAGAGGAGAATATTGAACGAGACACGCTCTTCCGGGGCGGCAAAGGGCCGAGAGGCCTCTATCTCCAGCACCAGCTCGGGCTCGACTACGATCAAGGACCCGGCCTCGTCGGCATCCGCTTTCTGAGCCGGGCCATCTTGCCAGCTCATGCGGGCTATCGTCCCTTCCAGTACTGCTCCATCCTGGTTCTCAGGCGCGTTTGCCAGCAGGCAGTTGTAAGTGATCTCAATGGTCTCTGCGGGACCGGCGTCTCCAAAGAACCAGCCGATCGAATTTTCGGTAACCAGCTCGCGCTGCAAAGCCGGACCATGCAGAGAAAGGCTGCTCTTGTTGTAGATCAGGCCCAGGGGAATGGTATCGTTGATCCACAGATCGTGAGCGCCGCGCGGCAGGTCGGCAGAGATTTCAAAGCCGACGGTTTCGCCCACGGTCAGGCGGCGAGGCTGGTCGGGCTGCTTTCGGATGGCAGTTCTTGCCCCTAGCTTGGAGAGCTGGCGAATCTCCTGGCAGGGACCAACGCCCCAACGGGCTTGAAAGGTGCTAAAGTAGCTGCTCTTGGTAGATATCACTCTGGCCTTGAGTATGATCTGCTCCGTCTGGCCTGGCGCAAGAGATGCATAGCTCCAGTTCAATGAATTTATCTCTACAAGCTGCAAGCCCGGATCAAGTGTGACATTGACAACGACGCCGTAGGCAGTTCCATCTCCATCGTTTTCCAGCAGAATGGTCCAGGCGATTTCATCTCCCTTAGCGATATCGAATCTATCCGGCGAGGCAGAAAGGCTCAAGTTTGCCCTTCTGATGTTTAAGGGAAGTGTCGGCGCAGAAGTTTTGCCGGCAGAAGAGAGCATCTCCGCCGACAATTGGGCCTGGCTTTGTGCGCTGCATCCGGCTGTGAGATTGAACTGCAAACGCATAGATTCACCTGCATAAATATCTGCAGAGCTTCCGCCATTAGAACTTCCTGCAGTTGCCACCTGAAATTTCCAATCCAGATCGCTATCCAGGTATTTGCCATTGGGATAGCGCGCCCAGCAGAGATTATTGTTCTTATCATCTTTGGCCGCAGGGGTGCGGTCAACCTCTCTGCCTGCATAATCCAAAAGGGAAATGCTGCTGGGGTAAGAGTTGACCAAGGAGCCATTGGTCCAGGTGAGGAGTTGATAGCCATCAGGCACAATAACTGTGCCTGGGGAAAAAGAAACCGACTTCTTGTAGTAGCTATCGACAAGCTTCCACCCGCCGATATTGACTGCCTGGGAAGTTGGATTGTATAGCTCAATCCACTCCATTAGAGTGTCAGTGCCTTCCGGATTCTGCTCCCATTCGTTTATTATGATGTGTCGATTGGATTTTAGGGCGCTAGAAATGTCCCACTGTAGAGACTGACCGCTCTGGTAAGGCTCACAAGATGACTTTGTGCCGTCCCAAATGATCTTTGCGTTTCTTGCATAGCTGAATCCCAGAGGAACCTGGAGCTGTGCAGACAGGCTTCGAGCATCATCGCTGGAAATGAAATTCATTTCGTAAACGCCTTCTCCCGAGATGTCTACCTCGGAAGGGGCAAAAAGGCTCAGGGATGAGGCAGCGGCTGGCAAGAGAATAGTGTGAAACAATATAAACACGGTCAGTAAAATATTAAGTGATTGAGTCACCCCCGTTTTATTATATATTTTTAATATATTATATATTATTGGTGTTTTGCTCTCAATGCATTTATGTGCATTTGAGTTGGAGCTTTCTAAATACGATTCTATCAGCATGTATGGGGGGCCACCTGGAATTAATTCGTATCTTTAGTACTGATCAGTAATACGAAGGTCTTATTTAATTTTTTCTGTTAGTACCTTTAGAAAGGATCGGTTCTAAATTTGGATATGATACTCAAAATTAAAAAATTGTTCGGCATTTCTCCCTCTCTTGCCTCATTCTATGCCAATCTCGGACTGACCCGCTCAGCCACATGCGAGCGGGAGACGCGCCCGTCCGCACTCGCGCCGCCACGCACACGCGCGCGCCTGGTGGTACCCCGCGGATCGCCTCCGTGGTGCGCGGCGGAAGAGGGATGGCCGAGGGCGCGCGATCCCCGGCCCCCCAGCCGGGCGCCAGCCCCGCGACGAGGGTAAGTCGAGACGCAGGTTGGCGATGGCTTTGCCTCGGAATATTGGTGAGCAAAAAACGATTCTTCGCTATTTTCCGTGTCTAACCTCTGGTTACTATGGTTTTCCAATTGTTAGTTAGTCGCTCTGTGCGTTCTCTGTGAACTTTGTGTCTCTGTGGTGGAATAGTCGTTAGCCACTGGTTATAACCAAATGGCTGACGGTACTACCACCACCGTAGACACAGAGCGCGAGGGAGGACTCACAGAGGACTCGATTATTCTATTATCCACTCGAAATTTGCAGCCCCGGACCCGCGGGCACGCGCGCGCACGAGCCTGGTGCGGCCCCGCGGATCACCCCATTGGCCTAGGGAAGAGAGCGGATCATTTCAGCTTCTCATCAACCTCAGAGGGGCAGACGATGATCTGCACCGGCTCAATGATGATATTGGATGTGGCCACCGCATTTCCCCCTTGCATGGTGTTTATGGCACTTACAGAAATGTCATGAACATCTACACTCAGATAATTTCCGGCATGATGTTGATCACTATTTTCATGTTCTCGGCCGCCAATGCCTTCTTCTTGCCACTCCATTTTGGCGACCTTATCTTCAGATTTATCATTCCCCGGGCCACTCACACTTATATTCTGGGCGTTCACCGTTCTTTGATTGCTTGCATCAGCATCCTGGGTGTCCTTGTAAAGCAAATCTCTCTGTTTTTGGGAGTTTATCGCCGAAAGATCCCGCACATTTGCCGTTGAATTGGTGCTATCCATCAAGATCTCTTCCTTTTTAGATGATGTGGAGACGGAACCGGAAAGGTCGGGACGAACAGGCGGATTTTGTCGGTTATACCAGGGAAAATAGATGGTATCAGCGCCCACTTTTAGTATTCCCAAATCATCAGGATGACGCTCTTTTAATTTATTGATCTGTTCCAGGCCATTTAGCTGCGGCTCAGCTAACGCTGGAGTCAAGAAGATGCTAATAAATAGAAATCCCACTAACATCAGGCTAGTGGGTTTGGTCGAGATCTTCATTTCGGTCCTCTCAGATCGGAGACTGGAACTACTGCTGATTGGCTACGATCTTAACGTTGTTAGTGGCTGCTGCAAATCCGAAAGCCATAGCCTCCCTATTTCCAACCGTGATCTGATCGATATTCACCTTGATGCAGGCTGCACATACTTCGGCATCACCGGAATCCTGATTCTTCTTGATCTCCAGGTTGTTGGTAGCAGTGGCGAGGGGAGTCTTCTGCCAAATATTCCCAAATGCCAAGGCCTTATCATTGCCTACAACCAGAGTATCGACATTGGTGTTCTGAGCCTCCGGGAACCTGAAAGCAGCTCCTTCCGTCTCAAATATTCCACCACTTCCGTCTCTTCCAAGGATATCCACGCCGCCGTTGCCAGCTATTCCCTGCGCCAGTACCGGAACTGAGAGCATGGCCATAGCCAACACCAATATAACGCCTATTTTTTTGATAATCTCACCCCATACATTCTTTAATATAGACGGATGTTAGCATTTATAGTATTTATATTTTTTGGTGAGACATACAAACATAGGTATGATCTGTAGCACATAAGAATTCAAATATTCCAAAAATGTAAAGGTTTAGTGCAGTTACAAATGAAGAGATACAACCAATTATCATTATTAATATGTATCAAACATATATATTTAAAGCAATAAGCTAACGTGATTATAAAACATGAAGAGTGGCATGTTTGCTGAAATAATTTAGGCAGAAAATTGTGTGTTGGAATTTAAATATTAATAAAGTGTAAATCAGGCCTCGGAGAAGATCAGCTTGCGCACCTTCATAGTAGCCAGATCGACAATGGGCACCACCGCCGGCACAGGCTGAATGTTCATCTTCTTCTGAAAATCGGTCTGAGACTGCCAGGTTCCGCTATTAATCACAGCCACGCCTTTGTACCTGGCAATACCCACGGTGTGAACGTGTCCGCAATGCAATATGGCAGGTGGCCGAGATATAACATAATGGTCTTCATGCTCGGGTGCGATGGAGACGCGACTGCCGTAAATCGGTGCTAGATGCCGCCTTCTCAGCATCTCGATCATGGCCTTCTCCGGCGCGGCGTAAGAGATGCCGGGCAGACGCAAGACTAGATCATCTATGCTTCGACCATGGTAGATCAAGACCGATACCCCGCTCAAGGTCACCCAAGCGGGATTGCCCACAAAGAGCATGTCTTTTCGGAAATACCTCTGCACATCCTCCGGAAGAGAGGGCTGAGGCTCTGCCTGACGCACAATATCGTGATTGCCGGGGGCAATGATCACTTTTATGCCCTTTCGTATACCGTTGAGCCACTCTGCCGCTGCTTCGTACTGGGCATATATGTCCATGATGGCCAGATCATTTTGTTGACCGGGATAGATGCCTACCCCGTCCACCAGATCTCCGGCAATCACTATGTACTGCACCTGAGAAGCCAGGCCTGAAGCATCGTCCACCTCGCCGTTGAGCCACTGCAAAAATCTCTGCCAGGCATCATTCATGAAGTATTTGCTTCCCACATGCAGATCAGAGAGCAGCAGAGCATAGCCGCTTCCTTTTTCCAGAGGAGCCGTTTGATTGGGCATATCCGGCCAGAGCAAAGACTTGACAAAAAGCCTTCCATTGCCGTCAGAGATGCCCGTGACGCCTATGACCTCATCCGTTATGATGAGACCAGACTGCTCATAGACCTCAGCATCCTTTTGAACCACGGCAACTATCATGCCGGTAGGATCCTCCAGCTCGATTACGCGATTACCTTTGGCAGTGGTTTTAACATCCATGACCATGCCGATGAGAGACACCTCTCGACCGGTTGTGCTCTTGCCCAGGGATTCGATGGGCCGGGAGTTGAGCCGTCTAGAGAGAATTTCCCTGATTTTTGAGTATCTATCGCGAAAATAGTGCACGAAATCATCGTAATCACCAACGCAAGTAGACCGGCCGGTTATGTCGCATTTCAGTTCGGCAGACGAATCCGGCATGCATGAAAACGATGTGGAAGATAATGGAGGCAAGGAAGGAGGGGAGGAAAGAGTGGAGGAAGGAGAGGAGGAAAGAGAGGAAGAAGACGAGGGGAAAAGCAAAGAATGCGAGGACGGTACAGCCTTTGCAAAAGATGTCCTTTTTGCAGCGGCTAAATCAAGATGGCATGATACCATGGATGTCCCAATCACTGCCACGGATCTATCCGCGCTGCTGATGATGCGCGCCAGAAGCTCCTCTTTGCTGCCGGGATAGCGGCAGATGATCTCCAGGGCCTCTGGCTCTAATTGATAACCCTGCTCGGCAAACCTCTGCACTATCTCTCGGTCGACCGCTTTGCTCTGGCGGATGCCACGTGGCAATATCTGCTGCATCGAAAGGAGTATAAGAGCCTACCAACTGATAAATATGGTTATGAAGATCGCAGAGTGGTTTGACAATTTGCCTCTTCCGGGCCTGGTCAAGGACATAATTTTCGTGGTTGTGGTAGTGGGTGGCATATCCCTGCTATCTCAACTGGTATTGGGACTCTGGACGCCCATGGTTGCCGTGGAGTCAGGAAGCATGGTGCCCAACCTCAATATTGGAGACATAGTAGTAGTTCAGGGGGCATCGCGCACAAATGTAATTCCCTGGGACGAGGCAGAGAAAACCGGCTATACGGCCTTCAATAAGCCGGGGGATGTCATACTCTACCGGCCCTATGGCAAGGCTAGCCTGAATCTGCTGGACCAGTTCAAAATGCTTCTGGGATTTGCCCCCGGTAAAGAGAAGGCTACGCCCATCATTCACCGTGCCCTGCATTATGTGAAAGCAGGAGAGCCCATGTGGGAAAGCGGGCCTGCCGCACCCTTCTCCGGTTATATCACTAAAGGTGACCACAATGAGGTGATCGACCAGATGGCCGGTCAGATCTTCGGCACGGCCAATACATCCTATGTCGAGACAAACCGGGGCGAGATTATGGATGTCGGCAGTGATGTATACCTGGACAAGAAGACTGGCCTGCTCATTTACAAGACCGAAAATGGTACCTTTGTAGGCGAAGGTATCAGCTTCCTGACGCCAGTAAAAGAGGAATGGGTTATAGGCGTGGCAAAGGCCAAGATCCCGCTGGTAGGCTATGTCAGACTTCTGCCCAACATCATCTACGATGGGATTAAAAAGTTCATAAGCTAGCCTGCATGGCAAAATGGTCCTGGTGAAAGGGCAGAAGATCCATAACCTGCAAGAGATCCAGACCTTGCAGATTTTTCGTCTCTGCCCGAAGGACTGCCTCGGGACTGGCAGTTACATCCACCGAACGCGTCTTGAGCATGAGGATGAGATCGCCGCCGGGCTTTAGGTAGCGAGCGCAGTTTCTGGAAGCGATCTCGGCTTGACTACGCTGAGCTACATCCTGATAGACCAGGTCTACCGGCTCGACAAGAAATGCATACTCTTCGGGCCGGGCAGCATCGGCAAGGATTGGCACTATGTTTTTGCGCCTCTCGCAAAGCCGGACTAAATCGCGCATGGAGCGAGGCGAATACTCCACGGCATAGACCAGTCCATCGCGAACGATATCGCTAACATGGCTGACTGTGGTGCCCGTGGCCGCACCCAGATAGAGAACCCTTGCATCGCGTGCCAGTACAGGCCGCGTGCTACGACCCTTGAGCAGGAGGGCGGCGAGCTTGGAGCGAAAGGGATCCCAGAGCCGGTAACCTTCCAGGATGCGTTCCCCATAAACGGGAACCGAGTCATCTGATCTGGTCGCCAGTCTCTTTTGCCCATCCACCTCTAAGATGAAGACTCCGGGTGAAATTTCCAGAGGAGGCATGATTATTGGGCCATTAGAGCTCTTTGCCCATGGAGGTCGTGGTGAGTTTGACGTGCTTTACGCCCTTTAGAGACATCATCTTCTCGGCGGCCTTTCTTACATCCTGACCCTCGCCCCGCAAGACGATAACCTCCAGGCAGTTTTCGTGGTCCAAATGCACATGCAGGCTGGACTGGATAATGCCTCCCGCTTCATGCTGAATCTCCGTCAGGTTCTCCACCAGCCCGCGTTGACCATGAGAATACACGAGGGAGATTACGCCCACCCTCTCGCCCTGCACATCGCTCATCCACTCGTAATGGACGATGTAGTTTCGAATGGCATCTCTGATGCCCTCTGAACGCGACGAGTAGCCGCGATGCAGGATTATCTCATCAAACCGGGAGAGCAGCTTCTCCGGCAGAGAAACACCGATCCTCATTAATTCTTGGTCCATATATAATCGCGATCAATATACCAATGTTATTTAGTAATAAACTTAATGGAGAAAAATGAACCATAAAGGTTTTCCCTAGAGAGGGCAATAGAAGATAGTAATATGTCAGATATCGCTCTCATCGGCGAGAGAACCTTTCTCTATGAAAAGCTCTTCGAAGATTTAGGAGTAAGCTTTCTGTTTCTCTCCTCCGCCGTCTTAGGCAGCCCCTTTCTGCCCCAGTTCAAGACGGTCATGATTCCCACGGGCTTTGCCAACCCAGAGTACTCCAAGACACTGCCGGCACTACAGAGGATGAAGTCGAATATCTCCGACTTTGTGAAAAGTGGTGGAGTACTGACAATCTTTGGTCCGATGGTGCCCAAGCACGAATATGACTGGCTGCCCTTGCCGCTCCACTATGTCTACGAGTTTGGCACCCGGAGCGTTGCTCCCTCTGGACACGAGTGCTCCTGCGTTCTCAGTACCAGTACACCGGAATGTGACGGCTACCTGGTCCCTAGCGAGGGCTTTGAGACCGTCTTGAAAGACGAAAAAGACAGAGCCATCCTGGTCAGGGCAAAGTTTGGAGAAGGACAGATAGTGGCCACCTCAGTACACGAATTTCCTGCGGCGCAGTACATAATGTGGGCTTTAAGCCGGGCCAAGCCTGCAAAGCTATGAGGAGATGAGGATCCTGCAAGAAGAAATGCCCGCGAATGAAGAGATGCCCATAAAAAAGAAGAGCAAGCTACGTGAAGAGATCGAGGGCTTGCTGAAGGAGAAAGGAATTACGCTGGAAAAGCGGATAACAGTTATGAGCCTGGATACTGGGGAAGCCTATTACTTCAATGATTATCCTGAGGCCCTGCAGTTTCTCAAAGAAAAAAAAGGTCGGTGGTACCTGACAACACCGGGAATCAGACGCAATCTATCTTCAGATCAAATATAGTACAATGCAATCTTTGATCGCCTTAAGATTAAGACCGGTCTGGTTGCGGAATTGGCCACATCATAGGCGGTGCTTCCGATCCTTCCCTTCTTTATGGCCACGGCGCCCTGAGAACTAATAGCAATAAGAGAGACATCCTGCATCTCTGCTTCATAGCGAATGGCCTCCACGGGATGGCCCACCACTACCTGGGCTTTGACACTTATTCCTTCCTTGGAGAGTTCCAAGAATAGCTCATTGATCTTTTGCTTGGCCTGGGCAACATTAGCCTCTATCTCTTCCTCAGTCTCGCCTTTAGAGACGACATTAAGAAGCAAAATCTCTCCAATTCCCGGCAAGCCCTTCAAGAATGAAAGAGCAGCCTCGGCAGGTTGAGAAAAATCGGTGGGAAAGAGCACCTTGGAGAAGATTTTTTCACAATGCTTCTTTAGGTCCACGCCCTCCAGATTCCGATAGCGCATGATCAAAAGGTGCGTATTTCCATAACGCAGGACATTTCGGGAGGCACTTCCCAAGAGTACGCTCCTAATGAGGCTTTTTCCCCGCGCCCCCATGGCCACGAGGGTGACCAACTCATCCTCAGCCACCCTCTGGATGGCACTTGCCACCTCACCCTCCAGAACGGTCACGGCCTTTACTTTGACGCTCACGCCAGGAACCATAACGGCGCT
Source organism: Methanothrix sp. (assembly GCA_025361645.1). Classification (GTDB taxonomy): domain Archaea; phylum Halobacteriota; class Methanosarcinia; order Methanotrichales; family Methanotrichaceae; genus Methanothrix. The sequence goes on along the minus strand of JANYKI010000035.1, from coordinate 22,949 downwards.
CTTCATCTCAGAAAGTCTCTTCTCGGCCGCTTTGACCTCAGCCACCGGGTCCCAGAATCTGGTAATGGTCGGTCTTGCCACAACATTTAGGAGCAAAACCTCTTTTACACCAGGAATTTCGCCAACACACTCGATGACTTTTTCCGCATGACTGGAAAAATCTGTAGGAATTAGGACCTTTTCAAACATCAGAGATCACCTGAAGGTAATATGTCATGCCCATAATATTTCAAACTATGTTCCCGAAGGACTGCTCCTCCACTTCCATCAGTTCTGTCCAGGTGGACTTGCACGGACAGTCCAAGCTTTGGAATGGCGCGACGTCCTGAGAGAGAGCGTGCGTCCGAATGGCTTCGGCAACGCTGTCATCGCACTCCCCGCAGTTATGCGGGCCGCGCCGGGTTCCAGCACCTACGGGATCGCAGACGATGGGGCCAGGCACGCTTTTTAGCACCTCCAGGGCCGACCAGAGCCAGGGTGGCCGAAACTCGCCTCGCTCCCACATGCGCTCCACCACAGTATTACGCTGCACATTGCAAAGGTTGAGAGATAGAATATCCGCGTGGTCGCGGGCCGCCCGGGCAGAGGCTATGGCGTCTCTCATGGCCTGGCCCTCGGTAAGCAGGGGCGATTTAAGCAGCAGATAGGCCTTGACTCGCCCACCCTGCCGGTGCACCGCCTCGGAGGCGTCGGCAAAGTCCTGGAAGGTGAAGCCCTTCTTGATGGCGTTCTCCCGGATGAGGTCGCTTGCCGTCTCCAGACCAATGGCAAACTCCGTGGGAAGGCAGGTCTGGCATATCTCGACCGTCTGGGGTGTTACATACTCAGGACGGGTCTCGATGACCAGCTTCTTGATTCCCAGTGCCTTTAGCCTTTTTAAGATCTCATCGCGTGCCTGCACCGGCATTTCGGCAGGATCCAGGAAACTGCCGCTGGTGTAAATCTTGACCACGGAAACGTCCGTTGAGGACCTCTCCATGGCGCACTCGAACTGGGCGATCAGGTCCAGGGCCGACGCGGGCACGCCCTCGCTGGCATAGCCGCACATGGTGCAGCGGTTCCAGCGACAGCCCACGGTACGCAGGATCATGGTCAGCGATTCTGCTGTCCGACCGTCCTGGAGGTCCTGCGAACGCCATACGGTAACGGGCCTTCTCAGATCCAGATCTCTGTCCACTCTTGCTCTTGCCATTGCCTTTACCCTAAATATTGCAGAGCGCTGATGCCAGCCGATGCGCCTGTGCCTACGGCGGTGGCTACCTGCAGCCTTCCGCCCGTCAGGTCTCCGGCAGCGAAGACTCCCGGCATGTTCGTCTCCTGATTGAACCGGTTGACCTTTACGTAGCCGCCGCTCGTCATCTCCAGGCCTAGAGCAGCTGCCAAATCGGTGTTGGGCTTCATGCCCATCTCCACGAAGACGCCGTCCGCCTTCAGAGAGCGGGGAGTGTTGCCGACCTTATACTCCACACTGGAGACGAACTGGTCGCCCAAAATCTCTGTGATCTCCGCTCCAAAGGAAGCGGTGTAGTTGGAAAGCTTCTTGATGCGGTCCAGGTAAACCGGCTCGGCCACCAGCTTCTCTCGCATGGAGAGCAGATGCACCTTATCGGCAATGTTGGCTAAATAGAGAACTGCCCTAGCAGCGCCGTTGCCGTAGCCCACCACGGCCACTGCCTTGCCCCGAAAGAGCGCCCCATCGCAGTGCACGCAGTAGGACACACCCCGTGCCATCAGCTCCTTCTCGCCAGGCACGCCGATGACGCTGTGACTGGCACCCATGGCCAGAATAACGGCTTTGGCCTCGTACTGCCAGTTCTCCGTCTTGAGGCGGAAGGAGTCGCGCAGAGGCACGATCTTCTCCACCTGATCAATCTGGTTCTCCGCCCCGAACTTCTGGGCCTGGGCCAGCATCCTCTCTGAGAGCTCTATGCCCTGAACGCCCTCTGGAAATCCGGGGTAGTTTTCATAGAGGCCGCCCATGGACTGCTGTGAGCTGTAGATATTGCCCAAAACCAGCGTCTTCTTTCCGCCTCTCGCGCAGTACATGGCAGCGGTCAGCCCAGCCGGGCCTGCTCCTACTATGACGACATCATGCAAGCGAATATCACCATAAAGAAGCCCCCCTTCAAGGTAGATAAAGGGTATGTAGCCTTGGACGCGAGCCCATGGCAAGGCTTTTTGCCCGCAATGTTTTTAGACTAGAAGGTGATTGTAGGGGATGCTTCGTGAAACACGATAGCGCCGATAGTGTAGCGGTTATCACTAGGCGTTGCCAACGCCTAAACTCGGGTTCGATTCCCGATCGGCGCATATTATTACTAGCATGATTTATATAGATTCTATTTTAGAAGAAATTATATTACGAGTTGGTCCTGTTAATGACTAATGTTCGAATTATCTGTCACGCATGTAATAATGGAAAAGCCAGTTGGGACTGAAGAGGAATATATAGCTAGGTGCAAAAGAATAAAGAGTAAATTCCAAAACCAGTAACATTGATCATATACTGCACGTCACGAAAATGATCGCCCTTGGCAAAGGCGGACAACGAGAAATCGAAGATTTCATGCTCACACGCTACGCTGGCTACCTGATGGCCCAGAACGGCGCCCCCCATAAGGAACCTATCGCCTTCGCCCAAAGCTACTTCGCCATCCAAACCCGCAACAGGAATTGATAGAAGACCAGATGCAAAGAGTTTTGATTGAAATCAAATTCCTTTACACTCCTCAAGCATCCTGTACTGTCAACCAGGCTGCGCCTTTTCATGATCTGCCACCTACCCGATCACGGGAACGTTGGCGTTCCCACACGGGGCATGCTGGCCGAGCGGGGGATGCTTATATCGCTGCCGCTCATATCGCTTCGGGAAGACGGCCTCGATTCCGGTAGCTTGGTGCGTGTTAAATTATTGGCGTCGCGCACATTCGACATATCCGTAGGAATATCCGCAGGGACGTTCTTCGAGATGGTTTGCAGCGACATCTCTTGCCTTCCGCCGTTCTTGCGGGAGACGGCAAGAGAGGGCGAATCCGATCCGCCAAAGGATCCGGTAAGGTCCATGGAAACGGCATCATCGGGCCGCATCATTAGATCAAGGCTCTTAAATGTGGACGATGCCCCGCTCGCCGGATCAAGGGTAGTCATGAGAAGCTCTAGCGTTCCCGGCTTGAGATTGCCGAGCGTGCTCATGCTAAAGGCTCCCAGAGCCGGATTCATGGAGATGTTGATTCTGCCGCTTGGATCGATTTTCAGGCCACTAAGAATGATTCTCTGATAATCGGTATCTATTGAAATTGTGGGAGACAACTGACGGTTGGCGCCGATGCTGACATTATAGGCTTCTCCCTCTGAGAAAAGATCCATGCTCTGATTCTGACCCTGCCCCAGGTCAGGAACGGAGCAGGCCAGGGCAAAGCCGGGGGCAATGATGGCCGTATCGGCCTGATTCTTTTGGCTGCCGTTGGCTGTGCTGCTGATCTCTATGGCCAGGTGAGAGGCATTTATCAGGGCCAAGGGAAGCAAAATGACGGGCGGATAATCGCTGCCGATGCCCACAGGGCCAAACTTCAGATTGCGAATCTCAGCACCCGGGATCTCATTTACCAACTGGCCCGATTCCAGGAGACCGACTCTCTGGCCGCTTTCATCTGTGACCAGGGCGCGAGCCTTGCCGCTCTGCCAAATTTGGATGTTTTTTGTACTCCCGGCAGCACTTTCATTGGCGGCAGAACTTCCCCCCCCACAAAAATCGCACTGCTGCTGCCCGAGGCGCGAAGAGAGGGAGACAATCTCCAGATTCTTGGTGCTGGCGTTGCCGGAATAAAGGCTGTTTGGCTCATCCGGACTGGCCGATGCCAGATAGCGCCAGGAATTGGTAAGCGTGTCCACCTCGATGAACCTGTTATCTTTGGGCCAGTTATTATCATATACCAGAATACGGGCCGTGCCGTTGCCGAGATCCTCAACAGCATAAGGCGTAATAGCGTGGCCGCCGCTGCCGTCAGGCAAATAGATGCCCATGACCCACATTTCTCCTGCCCCAGAGCCATTGCCAAAGGCGCTGGCTAAAGTGTCCAGCACGACCTGAGGGGACTCCAGAACCTTCTTCGACCCGCCGGGACTTGTGACCTGGGTGGTCCACCAGTAGCCTATCTCGCGCTGCAGCAAGATATCTTGCAGCGAGAGATCAATGACGCTGTTACCTCCAAAAAGGCCGGGGCTTGTCTTGTTGTAATACAAAAGGCTGGATAAGACTGCGATGCCTTCGCAGTGTCCGGATTTCATAGCAGAAACGGCCTGATTCATCCAGCGCTCGGCAGGATAGGTGAGAGTGCATTTGCCACCGGCGGTGCTGGCGCATACTTTGTCTCCGAACATGCGCTGTAGCTCCGCTGGGGTCAGATCGACGGTCACGGGGTCCTCGGCGTAGTTTTGAAAGCTGAATCCATCGATATTGGGTCGAAAACCGCTATCGTTTATTTCCGCGCCCTCCAGAAAGACGCTGCTGTTATTCTCGGCCCCTAATGCACAAAACATTAGAGATAATAATGCCACCGCTACAAGATATTGCTGCTTCATAGTTTCCCCGCCCTCGTTAGATTAGAAAATCGTTTAGCTATTTTTCCTAGAGGCATATACATCTTTTGCCGCAATACGAACGCAAAATTTATATTTTGGGCGGGATGACGGGAGGCAAAAAGAGATGGGGTGTAGAAATGAAGATATCCATAGCAATGACATCAATGCTTCTGTTCGTATTCGCAGCTCAAGGCTTTGATTTCGCCTTAGGGGCAGAGCAGGCAGCAGCAAATGATTCGATAAACTCTTCCCAGATGAACGAGACCATTAAGAATACAACTCTGACCGAACTTGGCTTTATGATCGAAGTTCTTGGCAAAAAGATTGACGCGATTGACGGTAAGATCAACAATACTGATGTCAAAATGGATAGGATGCTACAAAGACAGGAAGATCTTCTAGTCGAAATCAAGGGCATGAATAACAGTCTCAATGATACAATTGAAAATACAACTTTAGCGCAGAGCGATTCGGATCCATTTGCAAATGCAAAGAACCGCAAGCCAAGCAGCAGATAGATCCTAGTACTTTTTTTTGAGAAAACATAAAATATTATCCAATGATCAGCCTGCCTAACGTCACCAGAAATAGGGCCATAAGCAGCCATCCAACAATGCCCTCCGCAATTCCCAGGTATTTATAATGCCCTCGCAGAGGAAGCCCTTTTGAATTAGCAGTAAAAGCAATTGTGCTGTAGAAGAGGGAAGCTACCATGAGCTGGTGACCGTGGATGTCATGAAAGCCTTCCACACCCCTGCCGGTCCAATAAATAAAGGAGAAAATAAGAATTATCACCATTCCGCAGAAAAGCGCATAGTGAGGGCGCACCCCATAACCGCAGGTGAGCCAGGCCAGCGTATCCAGAAACTTAGAAAAGCCGATCGGCTTACGAACCTGATTTAGATATCGATACTCATAATAGCATTCATTGGCATCGTTGCTCTGGCCGAGGTCCTTATAATTCTTGATCAACGAGAGGTAAGCCGCAGTGTCGAAACTGAGGATGTCACGTATCTGACTCCAGCTCACGATCAGACGGTTAATATCTGCTTTGGCCAGATACAAACGAGATCCCTTGCCGAAGGTTGCGCCATCTAATACCATCCTGACAATCTTTGTGCTATTTAATTTCAGATCGCCGTTAAAAACCGCATATGAGATATCTGTGGGCGCCTGGAATTGTGAATTGTCAAAATTTGCATCTTTGCAAAATACAGTGTCATTGAAGAATACGGGTCCATCGAAGTTGGTACTCAAGAAGTTGGCCGTGTCGTTGAAGTGAGCTTGAGAAAAGATGGAATCCGCAATAAAGCGGGATCGAGCAAAATCGGCCTGTCCAAAAATCCACGTTTGGAAAAAGCCTACGCCATTTGAGTATTTTGTTGCATGAAAGTCTGCATTCTTCTCCAGTCGCGCATTAGCGAAGGTGCAATAAGTATTAAACTGACTGCCGTAAAAATAGACATCTCTAATGCAGCGTACGGATTCGAAGTTAGCATAAGCACCATTGAACTCCGAGAAAGAAAACTGAGCGTCTCCCATAAATGTGGCATTATAAAAAGTAGCAAATTTGTCAAACCAGACACTTTCAAAATTGGCTACACGATTGAAATAGGTAAAATCAAAAGTTCCGCTATCAGGAAAGCGAGACATATTGAAGGTTGCTTCTCCCAGGAAACGAGTCGCATTAAAATTTGCCGCCGTTAAGAATTTTGTTTCATTGAAAATAGCATTTTTTTGGAATGTAGTGTTCTCGAAATTCACATCTCCATAAAACGTTACCCCTTTGCAGCTTACATTATCCTTGAATACTGAATTTGTTATCCTTAGGGGATTATATTGATTATTATTTAAAAATAAATCGCCATTGATGATTACCCGGTCATAGACGGTGAGGCTATTATTTGCATTTGCCATGACCTCTTGCGCTGATATCTCCCTCAGCGGAAAGGATTCCAGAAAAGGCAACGCATTATCCGAAGCTGCCCCGTTCACCAATGCTGTTAGAGTTATTACCAGCAACAGGAATATCCTCAAGATCACCACTTCACTTAAATCCATTATAAAGTCAGAGACCCAGTCGAGCTTGCTGGGGCACATTGACACTACCCAGAACCTTCAGCCGGTAATCCTGTTGCAGCGTAGCCTTAAGCTTACCAGAGTAAACACTAAGAGTGATCTCTTTGGTCCGACCGTATCTACCTTTGCTGATTACAATCGTATGTAATATGCCCAGCATATCCAGCTCTGCAATGAGATCCGTTATCCTGCGATGTGTCAGAAAATCAGTCTCAACCAGAGGGCAGAGTTGTTTGTACATGTTGTAAACGGCACTCGTGGTGATATTTCTTGTTCCCTGTTCCTCTAGTAGAACAATGCTGTAGAGTACCAACTTGGACTGAGTGGGCAGAGTCTTGATTACCTCTTCTACTCGGTCCTGCTCAATCTTTTCGCGAGCTGAACGCACATGATCCTCGGCTACAATAGCAGAACGGGCTCTTTCAGCTAATTCGCCTGATATGCGAAGGAGATCCAAAGCTTTACGAGCGTCGCCATGCTCTTGGGCCGCAAAAGCAGCACACAGTGGTATGACACCTTCTTGAAGGACACCGGGACTAAAGGAGAGCTTTGCTCTCTGTTCTAGGATGTCTCTAATCTGCTCGGCGTTGTAAGGCGGAAAGATGATCTCATCTTCTCCGAGGGAGCTTTTTACTCTTGGATCAAGAAACTCTGTGAACTTGAGGTCGTTGGATATGCCGATGATACTAACCTTAGAACGGAGCAGATCAGAGTTAATACGAGAGAGGTTGTAAAGAACATCGTCTCCCTTTCTCACCAGCTTGTCTACTTCATCCAGCATTATCACGACGACTTGTTTCTCTTCATCTACCGCATTTCTGAACTCGGCGTAGACCTGATCTGTGGGCCAGCCAGTCATCGGAATCTCTTTATCAAAGTGTCTTGCTAAATGAGCCAGGATTCGGTATTGAGTATCTACCACCTCGCAGTTGATGTAGATCACTGTACACTTCATATCGCCAAAACTAGCTTCTTCTAGCTCTTTTCCCACGTACTTGGCAACTGCAGTTTTACCGGTGCCGGTTTTTCCATAGATGAGAACATTGGAGGGGGTTTCTCCTCTTAATGCAGGAACTAGAACGGATGCCAGGCCGTTGATCTGCTCGTTTCTATGAGGCAGTTCGCTTGGCGTATAGGTAGGACGCAGGACATCTCTAGACTGAAATATGCCTCCTTGCGCCAATAAATCAGCAAATAACCCTTTTGAAATAGATATCAAGTTAATTCCCCTCGAACAATTTTTCTAGGTCTTGGGGGATATTAAGAGTTATGGTAAACACCCCTTCATTTCCAGTGGAACTATGACCCCTCACCCCATGGTTTCCAGTGGAATAGAAATAAAAACTGCTTATTTTCTCATGATTGATAATGAAATAAAAAAGCCTGTTGTATGGTTTATTTTATTTGTATATAAACTTTATTGTAGTGGATTAACATTATTATTACAGATAGTACGGCTAAAATTTTTTGTAAAATCAGTTTTTAGTCCTAAAGCTCTTTAATTAATTTCAGATTATTGTAGAGAATTGACAGTCGTAGATCGCGAGATAGGTTTATGTTTGTCCATCACTACCGACCTTATATATTCTACATTAATTTTAGGATCATTTAATCGGTTCGGTTTTTTTAAACCAAGTATGTGTGCTTACGTGCAAAAAATTAAAGGTTAGTTCGCGTAAACCGGTTAGCAGTCAGCTTGCTTAAACTGGTTCTCGAGAGACCATCTAACTGGAATCTACAAGATGAAATCGATTCGCATAGATCAGTTGGCAGTCAGCTTGCAAGTTAGTGGACAGGAGAACTGAGTCTCCAGTGGAAATCATACGGTCTCTCTCGATCCTTGCTTTTTCTTGCCGTGAATGCTTTTCTTTAGGGCCAAAAGATTACGTATGGCCGGCATATGGAAACGGAAGCTTCAAGCTACGGGTATGGTCTCAAGCTGGCTGGCGACATTCCAGATCAAAGTTCTGGTGTGAAGAGGAATATTGGGATCATTGCTTATCTCGTCAAGTATGGAGATGGCAGATGCAGCCTTGATTGCTTCGCTTGTGCTCTCTTTCATGAGTATAGATTTGACGTTCTCTGCGGAGCGCCTGATGTTTCTTGGTACGGCATCATCGCTCATAATACGTTCTATTACCTCAACGCATTGCTTAAGGACATTTTCAGCTGTCGTAGAATCACCACCCATGTTTCTGGGAAAAAGGTTAATGACGATATTCGTCTTAATCAGTTGAGAAGTGATGATATGGTCGTTGTATTTAAACGTATGTGGCACGTAGGTGATGGACATGGATGAGGATGAAGTTCTTAGCAAGATAACCAGGCTTCTGGAGCAGGGTTGCACTATGTTGGCTACGCATCATGACTGTGGCGCACCTCTTTTTCGTCGCAAGGGTGAGGTCGTCTGTCCGGTCTGCTCTTTTGCCGATGAACCCAATTCGCCGGCAAGAGCGCAGCCTTCTGGCTTATCCGGAGCAGAACTTGACGAAAAATCAAAATTTGATGGTGCCCATTTGCAGGATAGTGGGCAGGATGATGGCGACATGATGGTCGCAATAGGCAATCTGCGGGCTTCTCTCTTGCACAGGTTACGAGAGCTCACTGCCGCTCTGGAAGAAGAACGTGATCTGGATATGTTGAAAAAGCAACTGGACTGCCTAGAAGGGTTGCTGCGAGTGTTCCGATCCTTGCAGGGGTGATCTCTCATCCCTATGTTTTATACGGGCCCAAATGCCGGGATTTCCTGGTCTCCACTGGAAATAAAGGGGTTGATCAATTGGTAATAAATTTTTTTAGTAAGTGTGGTATACCTTTAATTTTATTTCCTCTTATCCTGGCATTGTTCTGCATGACGGGCTGCCTGGAGAAGGCTCCCGAGCTCTCGGTGACGCCTTCTGTGCCACATTCTGTGCCACGGGATCAACCGGCAATGCAGATGGATTTTGATGCCAAATTGAGTAGCGACCTTTTTGGTGTGCGAGGCAATATTATGCTCCCTGGCAATAGCTCGCTTGCTTATCTCATGCTCAATGCCACCCTTTGTCAGGGAGAGAGAGCGCAATTTAACACCAAATACCTGCTGATGCAGATCGAGCCTAACCGGGATTACAGCTTTGAGATCACCAAGAATGTAAAAATTCCGGCTGGAGAATATGATTGTATTTTAGAGGCAAAGGGTCCCCAAGGCGTTTTGGCGAAAGAAAGCAGGAAAATCAGTCTTGCGTCCGGACAAATGCCGGTGTTTGAGCAAGTACCATGGCCGGTGGAGCTGGAAGAAAAAGTCTCCGGAGAAAAGAATGAGGAAGTCTTGCCCAAAGAGGAGAACATTGTGCAAAAAGAGGTCTCAAATGATGCGGCGAGAAAGAAGTCTCCCGTCGCGATGGCAGGCAAGGAGAGTGAGAATGGCAAGTTTATGGGCAGCATAACCTCGAAAAAGTACCATCGTCTGGACTGTCGCTATGCTCTCAAAATAAAGCCAGAGAACCGCATCTACTTCCAGAGTATAGAGGATGCAAAGGGGCAGGGCTATCTTCCCTGCAAGACTTGCGCTCCGTGAACCTTTGCCCGGCCCCGCATTCTGCCTGATCTGTTAGAATTCGCCTATGAAAACGCAGGACAGGCCGGGAGCCTGGGGCGGGCAGGCGGTATTGGCCCGATAGATCTTCTCCTCCGGATAGCCTAGGTCGGTGAGAGCGGCCACATCTCTATGCAGGCCCTTCAATTCCAGATATTGGCAGAGCCCGGGCAGGTTTGTGCCGTCATCCGTAAGCAAAAAGACGCATTTTCCCCGGCGTAGTTCAAAGGCTATGGCCTCAGAATCCAGGCTGCGGCCGTGAACCGTAATGGGAACCACTTTGATCAGACTGATTTTTAGGCGGGCACAGGCTACTTGCAGGCTGGAGATGCCGGGGATTACCGTACCTTTGAGATATCCCAGGCCGGAGAGCATGGGATCGCCCGTGCTTAAAACCACGGTGTCCTCTGCAAGACTGTGTAGCTTCTTATAGTCCTCAATGACTCTGACTGTGCAGCCTGGATTTATGTGCTCTATGACCAGATCGATGGCTCTCTTTGATCCGTAGATGAGCCTAGCCTTTTCTACGGCCTGTGCGGCCTGTGCGGTCAGCATTTGTGGGCCAGCGCCTACTCCTACTATGATCATAATATTGCCTGCTCTATAATTTACCTAAATATCAAATTTTGCTTTATGGTACATCTGCGAGTATGCTTCCATCTTTGTGCAGCAGAACGATGCGCGTTTCAGGCAGCTTTTCTTTGGCCATTCTTAGAGCCTTGGCGATGTTACGATGCTGCGGCTCTATCTCTACCATCTCGGCCACTGTGCCATAGCTGGTTTCATCCAGGATCTGGGGCCAGGCCCATTTGAGAATGAGGGCGGGCAGCCCGCAGAGGATGCTCTCCTGGTCTTTTTCAAATGCCAGCCGGCAAAGCTGGCTTCCCATAAGCACTGCTTTGTGTTCGGGAAAGATAATGCGGCTAAACTTTAGGCCCGTTCTGCCTGTGGTGACGAGCACCTTCTTGGCTCCTTTCAGCTCCTGGGCCCGATCGCCGATGAAGTGATCATTCCAGGGTTCCACAAATCCGGTCGAGCCCAGGATGGAGATTCCTCCCACTATGCCCAGGCGGGGGTTGAGGGTCTTATTGGCCATCTCTTCGCCCCGTGGAATTGATAGTTCCACCTCTGCCCCTTTCAGGCCCGTCTCCTGCAGCGCCTGCCCGATGGCCAGCATGATCTGTTTTCGGGCCGACGGGCTGATGGCGGGTCTTCCCACCTCGTCGCATAGCCCCCTGGCTAAAATCCTGCCTACTCCTTTTCCTGCGACAAGAGTTGTCTCCTCTGACGATCTAGCCTGGGCCGCAATCTCCAGTCCGGCTGTGACATCGAATTGATGATCTCCGCTATCTTTAACAGCTATGCAAAAGCCCCTCTTGGCAACGATCGGCAAGGAGACGTTGATGCCGGCCGGGGTCGCGACCTCTGTGGTTTGGACCGATCCTTTCAGGGAGAGGACGGCTCCCTTGCAGGCTGCTGCTGCGGTCGTTCCTGTGGTCAGGCCGCGTCTGCAAAGAAGGCCGCTGGAGAGGATGACCCATCTGCCGCTTTGGATTTTTTGCAGAGCCTCTGGATCGGGGCAGAGCCTGATCCAGGTGGTGGGAATGGCAAAGCCTGTGACGGGATCTATGACAGGATCTTTGACAGTATCAGTGTTTGGTTCTATCATGGGCATTTATGATCTCGTTTATGGCCGCGACGGCGATGGGAGTGCCTCCGCGCGTGCCTGCCGTAGATATGGACGGTACATCGATCTCTCTTAGTCTCTCTTTGCTCTCCGCTGCATTGACAAAGCCCACGGCAGCGCCTATGACCAGTCGCGGCAAGACCTTCCCCGACTCGATGAGGTCGCACAAGGTTAGCAGAGCGGAAGGCGCATTTCCTATTACTATTATGGAGCCGGAGAGCTTCTCCTGCAAGGCCATGACCCCGGCCGAGGTGCGGGTAATACCCTGTGCCGTTGCCAGAGCATCCCCCTGGCCGATGAAGGCCTCAATGGGGCTAGTATGCCCCTTCTTTAAAACCCCCGCTTGCACCATCTTTATGTCCACGAAAATGGGCGCTCCCTTCTTCAGGGCCTGCAGGCCTGCCTCGCCGGGTCGGCCGTGAAATCTTAAAATCTCGGCCACGCTGGGGTCGCCGGTGGCAATGACGCATCTCTGCTTGATCCGATCTTCCAGTGTGTCGTCTCCAATCATCTTTGAAATGATCCGCCGGCTCTTTCTGCTTATTTCCAGGGCCTCGGGGGTTGTAGCCCCAATATCCGTGTAATCTTCCATCATGGGAAATCAGCTCGAATGACTCTAGTAGCTGTATTTGCTCTCATATCCTCGTTTGGTGATTATCCTTCCTTCTTCAATGTGGGAATTGGCGGAGGCGACAAGCATGGTGTTGCGAAAGCCGGCCGGCTGGGCGGCCAACAGATCCTCGGCTGTGAGAATCATAGTAATCTCTCCCTCTCGGGCCACATCCTGGGCCAAAACAACGGGCCTCATCGGATCGACCTCTTCCAGCAGATGGGCAATTTCCTGCCCTTTTACGTTGTAGGCCACCACGGCAAAGCCGGCACCTGCCAGCGCCGAAAGGCTTGCCGGATCATGGGCTGAGGAGAGAAGGGCGAAGTCGTTAACCAGTGGCGCGCCAGCTCTTGCGGCCACAGAGGAAAAAGCGCTCACTCCGGGAGAGATGTGCACGGGCAGCGCGGCCTGATCCAGGATTCTCCAGCCGGAACTGAAGATGCAGGGGTCGCCGCCCGTGATGATGGATGCCTTGCCGCCGGCCCCGACAACCTGGACTGCTTCTTTTAGGCGGGCGGCCATTCTCTCCGGGCAGGGGCCGCTGTGAGTGACCTTCTGGGCAGAAGTGAGATTTCCAATCAATTGCAGGTATCTATTTGCCCCGTAGATCTTCTGCGAGTCTTGTAAGATGCTCAGAGCTTCCTCTGTTAAATTTACGGGATCGCCCGGGCCGATGCCCACCAGGTTTATGGCTGCCTGCGGGGCTGCCTTTCCTCGGAAAGTGCCCCGGCCAAGGATTATGACCAGAGAGGTCATATTGATCCTCTCTCGCAGACTTTCTTCCGCCAGCAGCTTTTCTGAGCTGGTGTAAAAGATCTCTTCTGCATCGCGACCGACGTCTTTTGCCACCAGGACATCTCTGGGCCCGCAAATATCTAAAGCTCGTAGGAGCTGCCAGTCTCGCCTCTTGCTTTTGGGATTGTAGAGAGCGACAGGCATCTGTGTCTTTGCAGCCAGGCGTAGGCGGCCTTCAATCTCTGTCCAGGGTGTGAGAAGATCGCTGAGGCTGATCACGGCCACGCACTCCCGGAAGGCGAGACCAGCGTGGCAGGAAGCGGCGGTAAAAGATGTGACTCCGGGCACAATCTCGACCGCGGAAGGCCGTTCGGCCAGCTCCAGGCCGAGACCGGCCATGCCGTAGACATTGGGGTCCCCGCTGCTCACCAGGGCTACCGACCCCTTCTCCAGGAGATCGACTGCCGCCGCGACTCTATCCACCTCTTTTCCCATGCTGCTGGAGAAGACCTGCTTTCCCGGCAAGAGATCGCTGATCAGTTCCAGATAAGGTTTGTAGCCGACCACGAAGTTCGCCGAGAGTATGGCCTGTGTGGCGGCAGTGGTGCGAAGATCTCGCGAGCCTGGGCCGATGCCTACGATGGAGAGTTTATTCACCGATGGCAACTGTTACCCTCCCGTAGGCTTTCTTGGGAAAAATGAGCTTTGTGGCCAGGGCCAGGACGGACGGCTCGGCCACGCCGTTAAGGCCCAGGTCACGGGCCCGGGAGGCAGTGCTGGGTGCTTGAGAATTGAGAGCCTCCTTTGAGAGGCAAATCATTTCTTTCCCCAAAATGCCGGCTGCTTGCAGCATGCCCTCTTCCTCGCTCTTCAGCCAGGCGGTGGCCAGGATGGCGATCTCCTCGCGTCTTTTGCCTGTCTCTTTTAGTGCTTCATCAATGGCCTGCAGCACCTCCGAAGCAGAGACGCCCTTCCGAGCGCCGATGCCCACAACCAGGCCCCTCGTTTTCAAGACGGCCACATCCTCATCCACTATTACTATCCTGGGCCCCTTCAGCCTTAAAACGGGAACGTCTTCTTTGAGGAAGGACAGGTTGACGGCTTTGGAGGACTCTTTGTTGACGACTGTTGCGCATAGGCGCGTTGCCACCTCTTCCAGGCAGGGCCGGCCAGAGGCGTCGGTGGCGGTGGTGACGGCGGCAAAAAGGCCGAGACGAGATGCCAGGAAGCGGGCCAGCTCATTGGCTCCGTGATGTCCTCCCACAACCGGCACGGCACAGGAGAGAGAGGAATCTACGGCTACTACGGGCCGGTCCGTCCACTTATCCATAAGGCGAGGGCAAAGCATTCGCACAACGATTCCTACCGCCATGACTGCTACCACCAGCTCATATCTCTCCAGCATCATCTCGATTTTGTCTTTCTCGTAGAGGATAATAGTAGGAGAATAGCGCTTCTGCAAAGCTTCGGCTATCTTCTCCGCTTTCTCCCTGTCCCTGGGAAAGACAAGAATGGCTACTGATTTTTGTGCTACCGATCTCTGTATAGGTGAGACCTCCGAAATCCAGTTCTTGTCACCACGCCGCCCACCAAGATGAGGGCGCTCTTGCTTATGCCTGCCGCCTCTACCTTTTGGGCGATATCAGCCAGGGTTCCCTGCAGCACTATCTCATCCGGCCAGGAGGCATGATAGACCACGGCGACAGGTGTGTCGCCAGGGCGGTCCAGGTTATCGACAATGTCCCGGATCTTGTCTATGCCAAGGAATATGGCCATAGTAGTATTATGCCGGCTTAGAGCTGCCAGCTCGTCCTTCTCCAGGGTGGTGCCGGCGGGTCGGGTGACAATCAAGGACTCTGAGACCCCTTTCAGAGTGAGCTGGGTTTTCAGGGTGGCAGCCGAGGCGAAGAGGGAGGAGACGCCGGGCACGACCTCCACCTCCACACCCGCCTCTTCCAGCGGCTTCATCTGCTCCAGTATAGCGCCGTAAAGCGATGGGTCGCCGCTGTGCAGGCGCACCACCTTCTGGCCTTCCTCGAGGGCAGCGATAATCCTGGCAGTGGTCGTTTCCAGTGAGACGCCGTTGCTGTCCAGAGTCTCCGCTTTCAGGCCTTCCAGGAGAGCGGGATTGACCAGAGAGCCGGCATAAACCACCAGGTCCGCCTCCGCGAGCAATCTTTTGCCCTTGACGGTGATGAGGTCCACATCTCCTGGGCCCGCTCCCACAAAGTACAGCTTCATCTCCGCCTCCGGGCCAGGAGAACGGAAAAGTAGTCGCTTCTCTCCGGCATCTCATCTCGGATGATTCTCTCCTCCGGAGTGCAGAGCATGGTTCCCAGCACAAATTCATCAAAGCCCCTGGCACGAAGCTCGTCTGCCAGCTTCTTTGGCCGGGTGGCCTTTATCCTTATCACCATTTGCACAGGCGAGCCGTCCGAGACCTCAAAGGACCCTTCCAGTGGTGCGGCAAAGCGCGAGGCCAGGGTGGGCACCACCCCCACGCCGGGAATGGTCTCTATCTCAATCTGGGGATGATTCTGCCTGATCACTCTCTCCAGATGGCTGAAGGTGGAGAAGGTATTGACGTCCCCAATGCAGGCAAAGCCGGCGCAGCCTGCTGCTGCGGCAGCAGTCGCTACAGTCTCGGCATTCACCTTCCAGATCTTCTCCAGCTCCTCTTTATCCTCAATCATGGGAAACTGCAAAATCTGGGGCAGGCAGTAGGGCCGGGCCAGCTCTGCCGCCATTTCTCCCGGCACAAAGACCTTTGTGCAACTCTTCAGGGCTGCTGCTGCTTTAAATGTCAGAAGCTCTGGGTCTCCCGGGCCAAGGCTGATGCCGATCAACATTTACCAATCACCATGAAGATGGGGTTTACCGGTCTTAGAGCGATGTCTCCCCCTAAATCGTAGCCCCTTGCGATATGAATCTGGATAAGCTCCTGGAAGATTTTGGCTTCTTTCATCATCTCTGCCACGCGGGCGGCTATGCCCAGGCGGGCCAGGTCGGCCACAATTACGCAGCCGGGGCGTGCCTTCTTCAGTAGCAGAGGCAGGAACTCGTCGATGCCGCGCGTGCCGCCGATAAAGCATCGGTCCACCTCGGGCAGGCCGGGCAGAAGGGAGGCGGCCTCGCCCAGGGAAAAATTTCCTCCAGGAACCTTTGACCTGCACATCTGCACTGCCTCCTCTCGTCGGTCGATGCCGTAGATCCGGTCAGTGTAGCGAGAGGCGGCCAGGGATACTGCCCCCGAGCCGCAGCCTATGTCCAGGAAGACCTGGGACGGCGTTATGTCCAGCTTTCCCATGGCGATGGAGATGTTCTCCTCTTGTGTCGCCGTGCCCGGAAGCTTCATGGCTTTGTGGAGAATCGGGCTGGAATAAAAGGTTAATGCAAGTAAACTTTTCTGGAGTTAAATTAAGTAAATATTCATTTGTACTCTACTATTATTATTTTTCTTCATACGGTTCTGTCGCGGTGATGATGAGGAATTCCGACAGTTGCGTATTACTGGTTGAGTCTAAAATTTGCACAAAATTTTATATAGAAAAGAGGGATATAGTAGCATGCAATGGTAATGGAAACGAGCACCAATGCATGATATTCATCGTAGGCATTCGAGGGGCGTAGATGGCAAAATATAATAATCCTCCAATTATTGAAGCTGTTTGTGAAATTAAGTTTGGAAAGGACACAAAGTGGGATATAACGATACCGGGGCTAATTTATAACGAAGTAATGTCGGAGTTTCCTCATAAAGAGCAACATGCAATCCAAGAGGTTAATGTATCCACGAAAGATAATGCACCCACAAAAAAACCAATGGCCAGGACACAAATTCGAACAATTGATTTAGTTCGTTTCCTCTCCGAGGATAAAAAAGCAATAATTCAAGTTGGAGAGCGTGTGCTGTTGGTAAGTCGATTAACCCCCTATCAATCGTGGGCTGATTTCAATAATCATATAAAATACGCTTTTAAAGCGCTGAGCCAGAAGGTCACAATCAATTCGATACAAAGAATTGGACTGCGTTACATTAACAGAATTGAGGTTCCAAAAAAAGACACGTGTTTAGATGACTATTTTGAATTCAGACCATTTTTAGGAGAGCGGTTGCGAAAGCCATATGCAAGCTTTATTGTAGGCTGTATTTTCCCATTCAATAACGACAGAGATTCATGCAAAGTTGAACTAAGTCAAGCTGTGGCTGAAAGCAAGGATGTTTCTGCATTTGTGCTCGATATAGATTACTCCCTATCTAAACCACAAAGCATAGACGTGGATCAATCATTTGAGTGGGTCGATAAGGCGCATGAAGAAATCGAAGGTATTTTTGAAGGCTGTATTTCTAGATCCTTAAGAGAATTGTTTGATGAGGTGAAATAGTTAAATGGGTTCTTGTGTTATAGCTTCGCCATTTTCCGCGCTTAGGATGCTATTTGAGAAGATGCACCCCACTACAGCAGGATTTGATTCGATATCTATTGAAGAAACATTAAGTAATATCTATGCCATGAATGCCAAAATAGAATCCCCTTCAAAAGTGCGCGTATACCTTGAGCGCTATCCTGAAATTACAGAAATATTGAGCGTTGTATCTGAACAAGTTTACCAATATTTCGATTACAAAGCACAACTATACCTTAATATAAATGACGATGGCGACGCAGATAGTGAATATTTGGCATTATATCTTAGAGTGCCAAATTACGACGAAAGCGTTATGGATCGGATAGAAAAAATTCAAAAATATTATTATCATTTGCTTGATAATGCTACCGGATGGTTTTTATTCACAACTGACTTCCTTCCTCCTGAGGTAACATAAAATGGGCGGTTTTAATGGAAGAGAGTGTCTTCACGTGGCACAATTTCTTGGAGGGCAGGCATATGGTCCCTGCACTTTAGAATCTGCTCAGCGGGCGGCAACAAGCAGAGCGTATTATGCGGCATATGGATATGCATTCCATCATGAAGTGGATAATGGTAGATTTAGGCCAACTAAAGATCCGAAAAAGAAAGGCCAAGATCATACACAACTTAGAATGCATTTTGCTCGTAATGGAGAATCCCAAATTGCAACCGAATTAGAAGAATTGCATATATGGCGAAAGAGATGCGATTACGATAAAATTGTGGTCGGGACAATTCCGATGGCTGCAATATTGAACAAAGCAGAACACATTATTACTTATTTGAAATAATATCATAATTGATTTTTTTTAAACGTAATACCCCGCAGCTTGCTGCGCGGGTGCGTCGCGGCAGTTTCACTCTTTTTATTCCTCTGTAGCCGGATCTTCCTCCTGGCCATCGCCTTCCCCGGCCAAATCGAAGTATCCGGAGATGCGCACGATGTCCAGCCGAGAGATCCGGTAAGCTCCCCCCTTTCTCTCCAGAGGGGGGTTGATCTCGATGTCCCGCAGGGAGAGGCCCGTCTCTCCGGCGTTGTATCTCTGGAAGATCTGCCCCCAGGGAACCAGGTGCGCGCTCCGCGCTTTTCCGGCACCGTAGCGAAGCTCCACCGCCAATATGCCCTGCCTTCCCGAACGGGTGATGAAATCCGTCTCGCGTGTCATCTGATGGGCTCCGGCGGCCAGGCTGAAGTGCTGCTTGAAGTAGAGTGACTTTGTCTTGCGCGCATCCAGGCTCTTGCATTCGATGGCCAGATAGTACTCGGGAATTTTGGAGTCCACCAGTATGTCCATAAACTGGCCGGAGAAGCGCGATTGCTTGAGGCGGTAGGCTATGGCGGCGATGCCATCCTTCTCGAAGAATGAGTTGAGGGCGCTCACCAGCGCCCACTCGAAGTCGCCCATTGTGTGTTGTTTTATACTGATCTCTAAAAATATCTTTTCCTCTGATTACTTTCGCTCCACACACATTCCTCTCCTTTAATAACCTGGCAAAGAATCTCTTGCGATGCGCTCTGCTGGGGGCAGCAATGGTAGTAGGAAGGACTCTGTGGGACTTTATCATCGAGGCATTTCAGACGCCGGGCATCGGCGTTATCCTCATAGCTCTGCTTATCCTATTTGAGCTTATATTAATATTAATACTATTATTAGTGCATAATGGCCTCCTCGACCTAAAATTCAGCTACGGCGGCCTGGGTCTGGAGCTGCACCAATTAGCGGCCCTGGTGGCGTGAGTTCTAATCAGCGCTAACAGCTATATCCAAACCACAGAGGCGCAGAGGCACAGAGAAACACACATTTGCATAGTGCCTGAAAAAAACTTAAAGTACCTTGCAGAATTAAGCATGTCTCATGGATATTGAGGAGATCGCCAGGAAGTACTGCATGAGGGATCTGAAGCCCATCGCCAAGAAATACGGCATTGGAACACGTCGCGTAAAGATAATAGATATCATCAAGGCATTTCCGCCCGAGGCGCTGGCGGAGCTGACGGGCGAGAAGCAATAAGCGGGAGCTTTTTCATGGCAAGACTGGGCAGATTCATTCGGGCAAGAACCATCTCCGATGCCTGGCGGCGGGGGCTTAACCTCATCTGGCGTCAGGGGGCACAGATCACAGATGAGAGGGGCACCAGGATTAGGGAGCTCTTATCTATGCAGGTGGTAGTGGAGGATCCCTACCATGAGATGATTCCTGCCGAGTACTCCTGGAACGAGGAGCGTCTGGAAGAGTACGCCCAGCAGCTTTTATCCGGCAATAATCCCGGTTTTGAGTACACCTACGGCGAGCGCCTGCGTGCCTGGTCTCTGCCGGGCGTGCCCGCATTGGACCAGATCGAGCAGGTCATCTTGCGGCTCAAGGCCTCGGCCAATACCCGTCGCGCCACGGCCGTAACCTGGATCGTGCCCGTAGATGCCTGCAAAGATGAGGTTCCCTGCATGATTGTGGACGACTTCAAGCTGCGCGATGGTTGCCTGCATCTCTCCATCTTCTTTCGCAGCCACGACTTTGCCGGAGCCTATCCCGCCAATCTCTACGGCCTGGCCAGGCTGCTGCAATACGTCAGCCGCGAGGTAGGCGCAGAGCCGGGATCAATCTCCACCACCAGCGCCTCCGCGCACATTTACGAGCATGACTGGGACTTTGTGGAGAAGATGCTGCTGGGGAAGGGATCGTATGAAAGTTGAGTGGTTGGTGGGAATGGAATATTTGAGCAACTCAATGGCACCGCAAAGAATATCTGCTATTATCGATTTCTTCCTTCGTTTATGGTCGATAGCCTATTAATGATCAAGGCCGAGGAGATCCTGGAAAAGATCGAGCAGGGCAAACCGGTAGAGTATGAGAACGTCATCATCTACGGGGACCTGGATCTGCACCGCCTGGACCTGCCCTTTAATAAAAATAAGCTTAAGATCATAAAATCAATAATAAAAATCGAATACTCGGTTATCAAGGGCGATGTCTTCTTCGATCACGCTGCCTTCTTTGGGCTGGTGGATTTTGACGGCACCACATTCACTAATGCGGCCAACTTCTCAGGCTCTCATTTTCAGGGTGATGCCGGCTTTTCCGATGCAGAATTTCAGAGAGAGGCCAACTTCACCCGGGCCCACTTTGCCATCGATGCCAATTTTTCCCGCGCCAAGTTCAATGATGCCGACTTTGGCCGGGCGAGGTTCGAGAAATATTTTCACCTGGCCAATGCCAAGGTGTACACATTGAATCTGTCTGATGCCGTCTTCTCGGAAGGATCAAGCATCCACCTCAAGGACTTCAATTTTAACCGAATTGCGGTGCGCTGGAATTCCATCAAGGAGCATATTCCCTTTAACGGCTCTGTGTACCTGACGCTCACCAGAAACTTCAGAAACATGGAGCAGTTCGAGGATCAGGACGACTGCTACTACCAGTACCGAAAACAGAAGCAAGAGCGCTCGCACAAGATATTTCCCCAGCTCTTCGATCGTATGGCCTGGATCTCTTGCGGCTACGGGGTGCGCCCTTCGTATACCATTCTGCTGAGCGTGATCATCATCCTCCTCTTCGCGGGCGTCTTCTGGGCAGGAAACGCTCTGCAGCCGGACGGAGCGGATACGCACTCGCAAGTAAAGGCGAGCGTATCGCCCAATGATGCTTTCTACTTCAGCAGCATGGAGTTCTTAGGCAAGACCCCCCAGAATTTCCGCATCATCGAGGGCTATGAGGTCCTGACGGTGATAGAGACGCTGCTGGGGTGGCTGCTCATGGCTCTCTTCCTGGTGACATTGAGCCGGGTGATGCTGAGGTAAGAATATTTATATTTTAAAATGAATGTCATGCAACTTGCTGCGCGGGTGCGCCGCCGCTGTTTCACTTATCCGTGTGCAGCCTGCATTATGCCGATCTTGGAAATTTCTGTTGCTGCCAAAGTCTCCTGTTCTTCGATCTTCTTGAGGATGATGGTCCCATCCCCGAGCTGGTCCACGGCGATTTTGTCACCTGGCAGCAGATGCAGTCCGTATCTGATGGCAAGAGGGAGCTGAATCCTGCCGTTGGCATCAATATTGGTAATCAAACCCAATTCACCCGAGCCTTTGGTCTAGCTCCTGGTTTATAAAAGACTTATTTTGAGATGAGGTTCATATGAGAACTAGGGAGAAGAGCTGAACGAGACAGTCAGTTAGGGTGGACTATCCCTGGCGCGATGGGCCCGTGGGCAGAATTTGTGACTCTTAGCAGTCTAAGCCGTCGCAGCCCGACTGTCTCTTCTCATCCACGGGACTTTCCCGGAACTTAATCATCTTCTCGACTTCGAACTTGCCCGTGAAGGACTCATGCACCTTAAGGTCCTTGCTGAACATTTTATGCATATGGGCGTCCGTCTGCCAGGTTCCATTGAAGGAATTCTTGGTCTGGATGCCCACGGTGTGTACAGGGCTTGACTTTAGCAGCTCTTCGATCTTCTTAGGATCGGTTATGTAAGAGGCGGGATTGGTTGAGGCGAAGTAGCTGCTGCCCTCTCTCTCCATCTCTGTGACTGAGAAGCTCTCTGTGATCTCTGCGCCGATGCCGCCCCAGAAGGCCTTGGAGTTTATATATTTCATTCCCACCATGGGGGTCTTGCCGGAGTAGGTGAGTTTGTTGCTCTCCCAGAGGTTGAGCGGCACAGCTATCCCGTTCTCCATGCCCGGAAGCTTGGCTGCCCTCTGTGCTTCGACGGTTGCGGTGTCCATCTCCAGGTCACCGTCGCCGTACATGAAATTGTCGTACTCGAGAGCAAGCTGCCGATCCTTAACCGAGACGCCCACCTCAAAGGTGCCTGTCCCCGTTACCTTCAGCATGTTGCAAAAATCTCCATCCTGGATGGCTTCGGTGATGGCCGGGGTGGCAAAGACCGGCTCCAGGGATAAGAGTAACATTAGCAACAACGCTACGGCAATACCCTTCGTTGTTCTACCCCATTACTAAGATCTTATTAGTATCTTCTAGCTAAAAAAGTTATTGTAGCTTTTGCTGCAAAAGTTTCATCTCACCCCTTGAACATCCAACTCCAAGATGGGCAAAGATTTGGCCGTGGTCATGGATGTGGCAGGAACCATACTCCGGATGTATCGTGTGGCCAAGGATATCGAAAAGGGTGTCATTCGGTTGAATGTGGTTACCTGGGAGCTGATTATGGAGAAGAAAGGTCGAGTCCTGGTTGTCCCTCAGATGGACCCCGACCTCATGCTATCCTGTCGGCCCGATGATGCTCTGGGAACGCTGATGAAAGGTCGCGAG
>JANYKI010000027.1 GCA_025361645.1 Methanothrix sp. | reverse complement strand
CAAAGTCGATCTTATCTGGATCGATATTGATTATGCTGTCGTCTATAATCACCGCCATTAGTTTTAGTTATGGTATCATCAACTAATTATATTTTGCGGTCGTATTCTTAATGGAAAATTCAACGTATTGAGCATGTTCTGCAATTGCCATCGATGCACGTTTTTAGTGGCAAAATAAGAAAGGAATGTCTCAATATCAGGAATTAGGAAAAAAGAAAAAAAGGAGATTAAGAGATGATTTTACAGTGGTACGAAGCCGTACTCTTCGGCAACTTTCTGGCCCTTGGGTCCCTTCATGAAATCTATAAAGGCCTGGGCGCTAGGCTTGGCATCGCCAAAGGTGTAGAAGTACAATTTACGAGCAAGCTCGTAGCTTCCATCCTTGATGGTCTCTGCCGTGGGCGTGACTCCGTCCAGGGAGATGGCACCGACGGCTCCATCCTCTGCATAGCTGAATCCCAGATATCCGATAGCTTTATTGCTGCCAGTAAGGGCCGTCCTGATCTCGGCATTGCTGCCGGCTACGGTGTTCACTCCGGGTGTCTCGGCTTTCTTGTCATTCATGATGTCTTCATTGAAGGTGTCTCTGGTGCCGGAGCCCTGCTCCCTGGCAACGACCAGTATTTCCGAATCCGGGCCACCTACATCTTGCCAGTTGGTGGTCTCTCCTGAGTAGATCTTCTTGACCTGATCCTTGCGAAGAGCGGTAACGCCGGCATCATAGATCTGCTTGCTCACGCCAATAACTATGCCGTCATAGCCCACCAGATTCTCCTGGAATTTGTCGCCGAAACTGCTCTTCTCATCTGGAGTAACCTCGCGTGAGGCCATTGCTATATCGGAGTTGCCCTCGGCAATATTCTTCATGCCCACCCCGGTGCCGCCCCCTGTTATAAGCACCTGGAAATCGGACTGCTCGCCATTGAAGGCCTCCGCTCCGCCCTCTGCCAGAGGCAATACCGTTGTCGATCCGGAGACACGAACCGTCTCCTTGGCCATGACCAGAGAGGTGCCGATAGCACCCACGATCAAAGCGATTATTAGAGCACTGATTAGCTTTCTCGTAGCATTCACCGGCGAAGGCAATGCTGGTCTGATATATGAAGTTAAGCTAAATAAAATATATTTCTGTGCAAATCTACATTACAAAATACATAAATATATAGTCTATATTCTTGGAATTTATTCTGATTTAGTTTCACTCATCCCGGCAGAACTCAATATCTATTGTAATTTATTATATAAGATAAGATTGTATATAGAATATTGTCACAAAATAGATGTATATATTTTAATGAGAGAAGGAATATATTGGACGAATTCAAATGAGATGAAATTGGTGTTAAACGCTTTATCGGAGAAAGGATGTTAGAAGCTATCGGATGTGAGGATTCTCGAAAAAGCGAGAGCCTGCTTGGCCTTCTGGGATACTACGAGGCAATTTTAGATAGAAAAGGACTGGTGGCCAGAATAGGAGAAATTAGATCCCTCAAACTGGGATTGACCTTAGATCTATTGAAAATGGTAAATATCGCCGAGGACTTAAAGGCCAATTTGATCAGTTCAGTCTTGAGCAGCTGGGAGATGAACAGCAATGATAAGATGTTAGTGCATGGTGAAGAAGAGATTAAGACAATGCGTAGCAGCATCGCAGCCGTTCGGGAAAAAGCCCAAATGGTGCTGCATAATTGTAGTCCAAGCAACTCAATGCAATTGGACGTCACGGTTATGTTTGCCTTACCACTAATGCCTCATGACCTCAAAAAAGATGATATGCCGAAAATTTTCGACCTACTTAACCAGGTAATGGTGGACTTTTCCGCGAGGAAAGGACAGGGCTTTGCTCCCTGCGTATGAACTTTTATATCTACCAGGATATCTTCTTTCGGTAGTGATTTCGCACCACTATGGCCAGCATATTGGTGCCCAGCACTAACGCGATCAACACCAGAGCTGTACCCCAGGCCCTGGCCTCCACATCCCATGCCCCCAGGAAGTAGATCAGGTTCAAGAGATGATAATCCAGGTTATTGACCGGCTGAAATACATTGGGGATAACTCCGTAAATCATCTGCACGGGCGTGGCCGTAAAGGTCACCGCCGTCCACATGATGGGCGCTGTCTCTCCTGAGGCCTTGGCCACCCCAATGATCACGCCCGTAAGTATGCCGGGCATGGCCGAGGGCAAGACCACCTTGCTTATCGTCTGCCACTTGGTAGCCCCCAAAGCCATGCTCCCCTCCCGCAGGGAGTTGGGAACGCTCTTTAGGGCCTCATGGCAGGTCAGGATTATGGTAGGGATATTTATTAATCCCAGTATTATGGAGCCGGATAATAGAGAGACTCCGAAGTATGTCACCAGAAAGGCCAGGCCGAAGAGTCCGAAGACCACAGAAGGAACGCCGTTTAAGCAGCTTACCGCAATGGTGATGAGACGGTTAAGCCTCTGGCTCTTGGAGTATTCATGAAGATAGATGGCCGCACCGATGCCTAGGGGAGAAGAGACAATCATGGCACCTAAAACCATCCATAAAGAGCCCAATATGGCTGTGCTGATCCCGCCCGCCTGGCCCAGGCGCCTGTGGGGCATGGTTAAAAACTCCCAGCTAATGACCCCCATTCCTTTGTAGATTATTATGAAGAGTATCGCGCCTAAGAGCAAAAGCGAGAGCACTGCGGATAGCCGGACCGCCAGAAATACCAGAACCTCCCGACCCCGAGCGCTATATCCATAGATGATATTAAAAGCGTCCTTTATGCACAGAATGCTGGCAAAAAGTATCAGAAGAGAGAGTATAAACGAATAATCAAAGGATGCGCCCACCCCTAGTGGCCGGCGAATGACAAATCCGGCATGAAGTGTCCCGAAATACATCATTGAAAGGATGGCTGAACAGATGAGAACGTCCAGAGCCAAGAAGGGAGCCGTCTTCAGGGAAACGGCCCGCGAGAACATATAAGACGCAATAATCAGCAGAAGGCTTACGAAAAGGCCGATCTGCCAGATCGGCGTCAGCTTTTCCAGGTCGGGCTGAAGGAAAATACATGCTAGCGAGGAGACGAATAGAAACGCCGATATGACGAGAGAGGCCGCCAGAGCGGGCTTGGTCTTCATTTAGTATCCCCCGAATTTTCGCCTGATACGAACCCGAGCATAATCTGCTACCAGACTGAATAGGGTAACTACTATGAGAAGAACGAATCCAACTGCAAAAAGGACATGGTAATGCATTGAACCTCTGGCCACCTCGCCCATCTCACCAGCGATGATCGAGGTGAAGGATGCGCCCTGATCAAATATATCGTACGGAGGAGAGGCCAGTCTGGCAACGTTTCCCACCACCAAGAGCACGGCCATGGTCTCCCCGATTATGCTTCCTATGTTGAGGAGAACGGCTGCCGTAATTCCAGAGGACGCCGCCGGTATGGTCACATTTCGAAGCGTCTGCCAGCGATTGGCCCCCAGCGCAAGTGAGCCCTCCTTGAATTCGCTGGGCACAGCCCGCAGAGCATCCTCGCAGATGGTGGTAAGGCGGGGAATGAACATTACTCCCAGAAGGATCGATCCGGCCAGGATCGACCTGCCGGTGAGCATATCAAAGCTGTCCTGCAGGTAGGATACGAGAATTATTACCCCTAAAAAACCATAGACAATGGAAGGGACGCCTGCCAAGAGTTCAATGGACGGTTTCAATAAGGCCTTACTCTTAGGCCCGGCCAGCTCCGCCAGGTAAATGGCCAGAGGAAAACCGATCATGATATTTATAAAGAGGGCCAGAAGCGTGATAATCAACGAGGAAGCGATAATGGGCAGTAATCCATAAATCTCGCCTGAAGGATGCCATTTCGAGCCAGATAGCAGGGAGAATATGCCAAGTTGTGAAAAAGCAGGGAGGCTTTCATGAATGAGGAAGTAGAAGATGAGAATCATAATGAGGATGGAGGCGATGGCAGACATGAATAGTAGAGCCTCTACGAACATCTCCCCGTATTTGCGAGGCATCCTTAACCTTGGCCGATCCATACGCCGTGATGGAACGCATTAGCGGGTTAAAGCCCTTGTCTATATTATCTATATAGGTGTGATACAAAACACGGTTTATATATAGGCATCTTTTACAAATAATTATTCATGGACCCAGTCGGCTTAAGATCTCCTCTGGCTCATAGCGCACGCTGATGACGCGGCTTCGGCCCCGCTCCCCCGTCCCGGTAAAATCAGCATTTATCAGCCGGATAGAATCGAGCTTATTGAGAATCTCATGAAAACGAGTGTATTCCGCATCCGTCTGCTCATGAAAGCGAGCAAATAGTTCGCCAGCGCGCCAGCTTTTTTGCTCCGCTGCCAGACGCAGCACGACCAGTTCATCGTCTTTCAGAGTTTTCAAGGCATAGGTGAGGTGAACCAGGCGGGAACGATCGCAAGAGCCGGCCACATCAACAAGCGAGACGCTTTTGGAGGCACGCTTTTCCGCAGATAGGCCGGACCTCTTGAGAAGGTCAATTCCCACCCGCAGGTCCCCGGACCTCTCTGTGCAGTCCACAACCGCCTCCAGAACATCATCATTCATCACGCTGGGATAAAAACCCATCTGCACCCGGCGGCTTAAGATGTCGCGTATCTCTGATCGGGCATAGAGAGGAAAGATGATTTCTTCCGGCTGAAAGACGGAGACCACGCGTGGGTCGAGAACATAATTCAAGGCAAGCTCGCTCATAACTCCGATCACACCCATCCGGGCACCGGGACAGGTCTCATGGGCCCGCAAGAGGGAGTACAAGACGTGATCCACCTCTTTTTCGTGGAAGAGATAATTTATATCGTCTAAAGCCACCATCAGCACCTTATTCTGGTCTGCTACGGCCAAGGCTACCTTCTCGAAGATGCGTTTGAAGGATATGCCGCTGGAGGGTGGAGCATGATCGAAGACCTTTTTGTAGATCTGATAAAAAACGGAATATTTGGTGGAGTCCATCTGGCAGTTGACATGTACGGGAATGACCTTTGTAGAATGCGCCTCAATTTCCTCGAAGAGCTTGAAAAGAGCCGTGGTCTTGCCCGTGCCGGGTGGGCCGAGGCAGAGGGCATTGACGGGACGGGCATCTTGCATTGCCGGACGTATGCAGAATTTGAGGCTGTTCATCTGATCTTCCCGGTGCAGGAAGTGCTCGGGCAGGTGATCTAACTCCAACATATCTCTGTCTTTGAAGAGTGTCTCCTCCCAGAGGAGCATATCAGGTTTTTCGGGTTTCACTCATTGAGTATATTTTGTATTTCCTTCTTCAATATGGCGCTCACCATGCCGCCATCGGCTTTACCCCTCAATTCCTTCATCACCAGGCCCATAAGTGGTGCTGCGGCCCTCTCTCCCCGAGAGCGCACCAGATCGGCCTTGCTCGCCACAATTGCCCGCACGGCCTTCTCTACTTCTGCCTCACCCACGCCCGCCAGGCCCGCCGCAGCCGCCGCTTCATCAGCCGTCATTTCCGGATGCTCGGCCAGGGCGCGCAGCAGATCCGTCAGGCCCTCTTTGGCCACGCGGCCCTGGCTGACCAGAGCAAAGCAGTCCTTGAAATGCTGCTCCGTCAGATTGGAGACGGCTACCCCCTCTCTGGCCAGCTCAATGGGAATGGTCTCCAAAGTCCTGACGGCAATGGAGCCAGAAAGATTCGTCTTCATAATTTCCTCAAAGAGCGGATAGTTGGGGGAAGCAGCCATAACGCGAGCCTGCTCGGCGGACAGATCGTAATCCTTCTGATAGCGTTTCGATCTATCTGCGAAAAGCTCGGGCATCTTCAGACCGTCCAGCATCTCCTGCGTGATCACCACCGCTGGCACATCAGTCTCCGGATACATACGGGCCGAGCCGGGCAGGGGCCGCATGTACTCCGAGCAGCCGTTGGGCAGAGCCCGGCGCGTCTCCTCCGGCACGAAGGCCAGCGCCTCACGGGCTCGAACCAGCACAGCTTGTAGCGCCTTGTCCGCTCTGTCCCGCGGCCCGGTGACCATGATCACGGCGTCACCTTCGCCTGCCGCCAGAAGGCAGCGCACGGCCTCTACCTCAGCAGGTGTTATGCCATACGCGGGAAGCTCATCGCTATGAAATATGCCGCCCACACCTGCCCGCTTGGCTCGGTCCGACATCTCGGAGCCCAGCCGACGGTCGGGCTGAATCTCCCGGCCCACCAGTCCGGCAAAGCCCGCCAGCCGGCAGGCCAGGACCACCCCGCCACTTTTGATGGAGCGGGCCAGCACCTTGGAGCCGGTATTCGCGAAGACATCAGAGACATCCCAAACCGTGGCATCAACCGAAGCCCTGCGACAGACCAGCTCCTCTTTTATCTCCAGTAGCCGCACCTGGCGTAGTGCCTCAAACTCCACCACCTTATCGACCAGGTTGAGGGCCTGCACACCTTTGACTTCCACCCGCGCTCCGCCTTTGATGGAGACATTGACATCCTGGCGAATGGTGCCAAGGCCCCTTTTCACGCGACCGGTAGAGCGCAGGATCATTCCCAGATAAGAGGCAACCTCATGGGCGTGCGCCGGAGAGACGATATCCGGAGCCGTGCCGATCTCCACCAGCGGTATTCCCAGTCGATCTAATGAGTAGACTACGCTGTCTCCTCGGTCCTCGATGATGCGCGCCGCCTCCTCTTCCAGGCTGAGGATGCTTATGCCGACAGAGCCCTCGCTGGTCTCGATGATGCCGTCCGAGCCGACGTAGCCGGTGCGCTGGAAACCGGAGGTATTGGAGCCGTCTATCACCATTTTACGCATGGTCTCCAGCTCATCTACGATTTTCATGTTGAGCAGCCGGGCAATGACCAGAGATATCTCGAGAGCCTCGGCATTTATCTCCCGGGGCGGCTCCTCATCCGCTTCTACCAGACAGGTGCTGTCATAGGACTTGTAATGGAACCTTCGCGTAACCAAGACCTCTTCCAGAGCGGCGCGATCGATCTCGCCAAGCTCGCTACGCGAGGGTCGAAGATACCGGAAGAACTCGAAATTGGACTCCTCTACCTCCCGATGTTTGGTGGGGCAACCGCAGAAGAGCTTACAAGCCGTGTCAAGCTGCTGGTGAATCTCAATGCCGCATATCAGGCCTAGAGCACGGTAATCTAATGCCATCGATCTACCTTTCTGAGACCAGGGGAGGTTTAACTCTTTTGACTGCCTCTCTGATATCCTCGGACTTGACCGTCTTTCTCTTGGCATGATTGGCCCAGCCGACAGCTTCCCGGGCCACCTCTAAGCCATAGCCTTCTAAAACCTCTGCCAGCGCATCCCTCGCGCCTTCGCTCACTCTCTTAGCTCCCGCCTCGCGGATGAGTCTGCTCACCGGGGCAACAGGAAGTATCGGCATTTGTCATACACCTCATAAATCCGGATTTTGCAGCCAAAAAAGACAAAATTTAAATCTTCGAGAGCTACAAGCCAGAATAAGCTGTCTATTCACCTGCAATTCCATATATAATTTTTGTTGGGCATAGTTTTTCATTATCTGCATCTATTAAAAAATCGCACCAACATTATAGGTTTATTTAAAAAATAAAGCCAAACAATGGGAAAAATCCAAAAAGCGGATGGGAAATGTTATTTAGGTTGCCGCTAATAACATTAGCAAGAGAGGAGCAAACGATGAGCGAGCTGGTATGTAAGGCTATTATCTATAAAGATTTAGAAGATGTTTATGGCCCCTGTGGATGCGGCATGAACCTGGCCACTCTGCCCGTACTTCTTCCCCGGGACTGGGTCGTAGTGGAGCGCCCCCCTCAGGCGGAGTATGACGAATTTTGCAAGGGCTTTGATTTCAGGCGAACCTCGGGATTTACCTGCAACCAGGTCTTTGAGCATGAGATGGAAGGCACAGAGTACATGGCCAACTTCTCTTGCTGTTCAGAGTGTGCAGAGAAGGCAATAGAGAGCGGGTATGCGACCTATGCCACGAAATCTTACCCGCGAGCACTGCGCTAAAAACCAAGAGGTATCCCTTTGAAGTACAGAGTATATTCCACACAGTCCTGCCCCAAATGCGAACTGCTCAAAGCTGCGCTGGGAAAGGCCTGCATCTCTTTTGAGAATCGGGATATGAGCACCCCCGAAGCCCTCACGGAGCTACGCATAAATGGGGTATTCACCCTTTCTGCGCCCGTGCTTGAGGTGGATGATAAGTTCTACACCGTAGTGGAGCTTTTCTCCGGCGAGAAGCTTGTGGATCTGGCCGAGATCCTCAAGAGCTAAAACTCCCTGCCCCGCACGCGACTTATATCGAAGACTGCGGTGCTGGCTACATGCATTACCGCGAAGGTGCCTGCTTGAATGGGATCAGTTACTACCAGATCCGCCTGCAGAGGAACCGAGCCGGCCATCTTCAGGGCAATAACCGGTATCCCTTCCGCCTGTAGTCTTTTCACCTCTTTCGTGATGCGTCCGCCCATGAGAGCCCCGGCCAATACCAGGATAGAGGCGCGCGGCAGCCTGCAGACAGCGCTCACGGCATCGGCAATAGCATCTTCTCCTACCAGGGGGATGGTATCCACACTGATACGCTCGCCTCGCAGATTATGCCGGTCGGCCTCGCTCACAGCACCTACCGCGACCTGAGCCACCTGGGCGCCACCGCCTATGATGATCACCCGGGAGCCGTAGATCTTCTCGAAAGGCTCGTGGATGGAGACATCGAAGATGGAATCAAAGGAGGTCAATTCTTCTACAACCCCTAAAATATCATCTTCCGGGCAGTCTATCTCCATATAAACCGAGGCTTTGCCCCGATTCATGCCTCTTTCCACAACAAACTGTTGAGTGTAGACGATGTTGCCGCCCCTTTTGGCCACCGCGCCGGCGATGTCGCGCAGCATTCCCGGACGATCCAAACATATCACATTAATCGCTGTGCTCATAATCGTGCCTCATTATCACCAAATGGTGCTGGGAAACTTTAATATGACTAGTGGTTTACTTTATGCCGATGGATTTTTGTCCCCAATGTAAGAGCATGATGATGCCCAAGGACGGCATGATGGTCTGCAGAAAGTGCGGCCACATGATACCGAAAACCGTAGGCGAATCCATGGTCAGCAAGACCAAACAGCTGGATCGCGTAGTGCCTGTCTTAGAGCAGGAGTCGTCGGGCCTGCCTACGACCAATTCCAGGTGTCCGGAGTGCGGCAACAATATAGCATACTGGTGGCTTCGCCAGCTTCGTTCCGCTGATGAGAGCGAGGTTCGCTTCTTCCGCTGCACCAAATGTAGCAGAACCTGGCGAGAGTATGACTAAGCATCAACTATATTAAATATTAAACGGTTCTGATGGAGGAGGCTCAAGGAATGTTCAAGGCAGTAATCAACGCAGAAACTCTGCGCGATGCAATCGATTCAGTCTCTTCTCTGGTGGATGAAGTCAAGTTCTCCATATCGGAAAATGGCCTGGAACTGAAGGCTGTAGACCCTGCGAACGTGGCTATGGTATCGCTTCAGATCGGCAATGAGGCCTTCGAATACTTCAAAGCCGATACTTGTGAAATCGGCATAGACTTGGTTCGGCTCAGTGATGTACTGAGCATGGCCGATAAGGGCGAAAATGTGCAACTGGAGCTGGAAGAAGAGAGCCACAAGCTAAAGATTGGAGTGGGATCCCTCTCCTACACCTTAAGCCTGATCGATCCCACCGCCATTCGGAAAGAGCCGCGCATACCCGAACTGGATCTGCCGGCCCACGTAACACTACCGGGTGTGGAGCTACGCCGGGCTGTAAAAGCCGCAGAAAAGGTCAGCGATCATGTAATACTGGGCGTCTCTGATGAGGGCTTTTACATGGAAGCCAAAGGAGACATCGATTCGCTCAAGCTAAAGATCCCCAGCACCGAGCTCTTAGGCATGAAGCCCGGCGAGGCCAGGAGTCTCTTCTCTCTGGACTATCTGGAAGACATGTCCAAATCCATCAGCAAGGCGGGCGAGGTCACGCTGGAGATGGGCATAGACTACCCGCTACGCATTCACCTCAAGCTGGGCCAGCATGTGGAGATCAATTACCTACTAGCCCCCCGAATCGAACAGGAATGAGGATCTCCGATTACCCATTTACAGAAGAATCTGCTAGCCTGGTGCGAAAGGTCGGCTACTCTTTAGAAAGCCTTCTCTGCAAAACCTCTTTTAAGACGGTGCGGGGCCGGGCCGCAGAAAGGGTAGCAGAGTCTATGAGCGGCACTATTTCCGAAAGCTCAGCCAATACGGAAGCTGAGCTATTGGCTGAGCTTCTCTCTTATCCCCTGGCCAGAGTCATGGTCTCGTGTCTAGGCGACTCCATTTTGCTACGCCGCTATGCTCTGGCTGAGGCAAAGCTGGCCTATCGAAGGATGCAAAATGAGAAGGAAGGTCTGGCGGCCATCGCAGACGACCTGGGGCTTCATCCCCAGGGACCGGGGCCCTACAAGATTCATTTTTCCGAGTATATTCGGGCGGCGCACAGCATGCACAGCCCTAAATGGAAGCTGACGAACCGCGATCTTCAGCAGGGCTACCTCACAGTTACGGAAGAGGAGCTGAAAAGAATCATGGAAGAAGCTGTTCGTGAGAAGATCTTAAAAGGGCTGCCTTTGCCCGTAGACGAAAAGATTTGCGCCACTCTTCAGGAATACCTGGGGCCGCTCAAAGAACAGCTCGATATTATAAGAGCCCGCGACAAGGTGGACCTGGGCAAGGTAGAGGAGGGGGCCTTTCCGCCCTGCATCAAGAAGATGCTCTCCGAGGTTGCCAAAGGCACCAATCTGGCCCACAGTGCGCGTTTTGCTCTGGTCAGCTTTCTCTTGCAGATCAATATGACAGCCGACGAGGTCGTATCTCTCTTCAACACCAGTCCGGACTTTGATGAGGAGAGGACAAGATACCAGGTGGGGCACATCGCGGGAGCCTCCGGCACTCACTACAAGCCTCCGGCCTGTGCCACCATGGCCACCTACGGCAACTGTCCCGGCGAAGACGAGCTATGCCGCAGGATAAGGCATCCCCTCAGCTACTATGAGCGAAGGATGAGGACTTTTAAGCCCCTTCCGCCTGAGAAAGAGCAAAAACAAGGGACTTGAGCCGGGCATCAC
The DNA here is from genome assembly GCA_025361645.1 of Methanothrix sp. Taxonomy (GTDB): domain Archaea; phylum Halobacteriota; class Methanosarcinia; order Methanotrichales; family Methanotrichaceae; genus Methanothrix. The sequence goes on along the minus strand of JANYKI010000027.1, from coordinate 52,555 downwards.
CAACATTGTCTGGCCTGGCCAGCAGTCTAATCTCATCGTGTCCCAGGGGCCGAAACCCCAGGCCCGCCTGGGCTGCGGCCCGGCGTTCTGCAAAGCCTAAGTCCGCCCGCCCGGAAGCGACGGCTGCCGCCACCGACGAATGTGTCCTGGCCACTCGCACATACCGAGGCTCTATCAGGCCCAGGGCCAAAAGGTGTCGCTCAAATGCGGCCTGCATGACAGAGTCCCGGTGCCAGCCCACAATGCGCCGGTCAGAAAGGTCCGACAAAACATCAGCATCCTGGAAGACCAGGCCCAGCTCTCTTTTGAACCCCCAGATCAACGCCATGCCTTCCGCCGCCTCCCCCGAAACGCAGGCCAGGTCAGCCACGCCGTCCTCCAGGTAGAGTCTGGCTTGGAGCGAGCCGGTATTCAGGAGCACCAGACGCCAGGGCACTCTTTCGGCCAGCTGCTCCAGGAGCATGCAGTTTTCACCCGCCACCACTAGATCGGCAGCTTCCACCTCACTAAAGAGCTCCACCTCTACCTTCTCGCCCTTCTCCAGATACTCGACGCCTGCCGGGATGTCTATGATCCCATCCGCCCCGGCCAGAGTGGTGATGGAGCCGCTGCCCTTGTCCACAGGATAGACCAGCTCGCCGGATAGGCCCACGGCCAGCATCTGGCGGCGGCCATCGAATCGCAGCGGCCCGGCCAGCCGTCCTGCCACCATTTTTCCCGTATGCTTTTGCCCCAAAGCGGCGCGAATGGCAGGCGCTGCCAGGCAGGAGAAGACGGTCAGAGCACTGGTGGGATAGCCGGGCAGACCCAGGCAGGGCTTGTCATCGATTGTGCCGAAGATGGTGGGCTTGCCGGGCTTGAGGTTCACGCCGTGAAATATCAGCTCGCCCTCCTCCTCGATCACCTGAAAGATCATGTCCCCAACGCCGGCGGAGGTGCTGCCGCTTACCAGGAGCATGTCGCACTCTGCGGCCATCTTCAGCAGCATCGCTGCCATTGATCCCTTTTCATCGGGAAGGATGCCGTAGGGGATAGCGAGAGCACCGCAGTCGGCAACCGCTGCTGCGATGGTGTAGCTGTTGATGTCATAGATTTGGCCCGCGGCCAGCGGCTGGCCGGGCGGCACCAGCTCATTGCCAGTAGAGGCCACACCCACAGTCAGGCTGCGAACTTTCACATGAGTGCAGCCAAGGGCGGCCAGAACCCCCATCTCGCGCATAGTGAGCCTTGTGCCGGGAAAGAGCACGGCCTCGCCAAAAGAGATATCGCTTCCCGCTGCCTGCACGTTTTCGCCACCGTAGACGGGCCTTCTGATCTGGACCCGATCTCCTTGGGCCTGACTGTATTCAATCATGACCACCGCATCTGCGCCGGGAGGCATCATGGAGCCGGTGGAGACCTCGGCTGCCTCGCCCCTCGCTACGCGCAACTGGGGGAGTGCGCCCATGGGAACAGTGCCTGCCAGGCGCATGCAGACGGGCCGATCCTCCCTGGCCGCCAGAGTGTCCTCTGCCTGCACGGCAAAACCGTCCATGGAGGCGCGAGCGAAGCCCGGCACATCCAGAGAGGAAACGACCTTCTCGGCCTGGATGCGGCCCCGGGCCTCTTGCAGTGGCACGGCTTTTGTCGCCGTGCGGGGAAGGCGGCTCTGAACTATCGATTGGGCTTCCTCCAGCGAGATGAGGCTACGAAACTCCTTACGCATGATGCTCATTTTGGACGCGAAAATATATAAAAGGCTCTTCGCGTTTTCATCACCGGACCGGGTCACGCGAAGGCGCGAAGCCGCGAAGAACGAGAATTTTCATTCCCGCAACAACACAAAATTACCTAATTGCCCTTCGCGCCCTTCGCGGCTTCGCGTGAGATCGCTGTTCACGCTAGCCAAAAAATTAGAGCCTCGCCGCCCTCTGCCGGAGGAGGTGATCGGCCAGCACCAGAGCTACCATGGCCTCGGCCACCGGCACAATTCTGGGTGGAATGGCCGGGTCGTGCCTACCCTTAATCTCGATTTCTGCCACTTCGCCCCGAGCGAGATCGACCGTGCTCTGGGCTAGGGCAATGGAAGGCGTGGGCTTCACGGCAATGGTGCAAACGATGGGCGCGCCAGTGGAGATGCCGCCCAAAATGCCGCCGGCGTGGTTGCTCTCGAAATCAACCTTGCCCTCCCGCCAGAGCAGCGGGTCGTTCATCTCGCTTCCCCTCATGCCGGCGCACTCACAGCCCGCGCCTATCTCCACCGCCTTCACCGCCCCGATGCTCATGAGCCCCTTGGCCAGGTCGGCGTCCAGCTTATCGAAGACCGGCTCGCCCAAACCGGCAGGCACGCCCTCTGCGATTATTACTACTACCCCACCCAGGCTGTCGCCCTCCCCGCGCACGCTGTCCAGTCGCTCCAGCATCCGCTGCGCTGCAGCGGGATCGGGACAGCGAACGGCATTGGACTCGGCTAGCACTCGAAGTTCATTCAGATCGGAAGAAGCGATTTCCGCCAAAATTCCGCCCAGCTGTGTCACGTAGGCCACGACCTCGATGTCCTCTGTGGCCAGCAGCTTCTTGGCGACGGCCCCGGCAGCGACGCGGCCCACCGTCTCGCGCGCCGAGGCCCTGCCCCCGCCCCGGTGATCGCGAAGGCCGTATTTCATCTGGTAGGTATAGTCGGCGTGCCCCGGTCGGGGCTTGTCGCGCAGGAGATCGTAGGCGGAGGAGTTTGCGTCCTTGTTCCAGACCAGCAGAGAGATGGGCATGCCCGTGGTCTGGCCCTCGAAGATGCCGGACAGTATTTCAACGCGGTCCGCTTCCTGCCGGGCCGTAGAGGCGCGGCTCTGGCCGGGACGCCTGCGGTCCAGCTCCTTCTGAATATCTTCCGCGGCCAGGGCCATGCCCGCCGGGCAGCCGTCCACGACCACGCCCACCGCAGAGCCATGCGACTCGCCCCAGGTGGTGATGCGAAATATGGTGCCAAAGGTGTTTCCGGACATAATTATGTCTCAGATGCCGACCTTTGCTTTAAGCTTGGAAATCTCGCTTTCTATCCGTTTGAAGCGATCATCGTGGGTCATATTTTGTTCCCCAATCTCACCGATGATTGCCTCGCGATTCTCGTCCAGTTTGGCAATCACCTCTTCTCGTGAGACTCGTATCTCCGAGACGATGTCGGCTCTGGTCTCATCTAGTTTTGCAATTGTTTTGTCCTGCTTTTCGAGCATTTTGCTTTGTATCTCAAGCATCTTGCCTTCTATCCCAAGCATCCTTTCTTGCATCTCAAGCATCTTATCCTGAGTCTCAAGCATTTTATCTTGTTTTTTATCCAGTCTCAGGATAGCAGGAATACCTTTGTTGAGTTGTTCGACTGTGGAAATGCGTAGATAATCGTCGATGGGCATCACGTTGTTGTAATATTCATCGAAATCGATGCTAGAAACGATTGCACCCTCTGGTTTGCATTCAGATGCGTATTTCCTGAATCCGGTTATTTCCCTTTCGTCACCCTCGACCAAAGCAACAACCATTTGGCAGCCATCTTCAAATCGGTTGTACGCGGAGAAATTCCTGCACCCCAGCTCAACGGCACGATGCATCAAAAATATTCTATATCCAACCTCATGGACCTTTTGGCCCATTATCTTCGCTTCCAGCTTCATATTGACCATTAGTTATGGGCGTATACGTTTATAAGCTCTGCTCTGGTGGTCATAGGGTTGACAACTAAATAATTTTATCTAGCTTTCCGCGCCTTCGCAATCAATGGCGCCACAGAAACCGTGCTCACTCCTTTATCCAGGGTGTCCGTGGCCAGCACCGCCTCCACTCCGGAGCGGTAGAGCTTGAGAATCGCCGATCCGGTCAGGACGGGATGCACGGCTGCCAGAAAGACGCGCCGCGCCCCCTGCTGGCGCAAAAGCGCTATGGCCGTGGCCATGGTGCCGCCTGTCGCGATCATGTCGTCGAAGATGACCACGTCCCTACCTTTAACCGCCACCTCTTTGGGGGCCATGGAGACCTCCGTTCCGGAGAGGCGGGTCTTTTGCAAATAGTCTGAGTCGCAGCCAAGACAGGCCGCGGCGGTTTTGGCCATGGCCACCGCCCCTTTGTCGGGAGAGATAACCACGATGTCCTTCAGTCCCATGCTGCCGATCCGCTCCGCTAAGAGGGCCGTCGCATCCAGATTCTCAATCGGGCACAGGAAATGGGCCATAATGGAAGGGGCATGAATGTTGACCAGATGGACACGACCGTTCTGCAAAAAGGGATTCAAGGCCGTAGCCAGCGCCCTCGCGGTCATGGGCTCGCCTGGCTGGAAGATCTTGTCCTGGCGGGCATAACCGAAGTAGGGTATGACCAGAGATACACGCCGGCCCCGGCAGATGTCCAGAAGCTGCAAGAGATAGACCAGGTCTTGATCGGTGGGTGTAGACTGAATTATTACTATCTCATCATCAAGAGGCGTTACAATTTGCGTATACGACTCGCCATCGGGAAATGTCTTGTAATCGCAAAGAGCAAGCGTTTCATTTAAGATTGTAGCCACCCGGCCAGCGAGAAGCTGGGAGGCAGGCCCTCCAATAATCATCAAAAACCACCTTTAGCTTCCTACTACCTTCATTCTGACTTTGATGGTGGGCGTGACAATGGCCCCAATGGCCCGCACGTCTCTGCCAATCTCGACATCCTTCAAGAGCTCGAAGAAATTTCCGGCCAGCATCAAAGAGCGAATGGGCTTAGCCTCTTCACCCGGCGCAATAAGAAAGGCATTTTTTGCCTCCACCGAGAAGTCGCCGGAGATGGGATTAGCAGTGTGAGCACCGATGAGACCGTTTACCAGATAGCCTTTTGTCTCCGCCAGAAGATCCTGGGGCTGAGGGGAAGTGACAATGAGATTTCGGCTTCCCACAGAGGGAACACCCGTGTATCCGGAGCGCACAGCATTGCCCGTGGATGGCACGCCCTCCTTTCCAGCCGTGTAGCTGTCGTAGAGATAGCCCTTTAAAATGCCCTTATCAATGAGGACCGTCCTTTGGGAAGGCACACCTTCGCCATCAAAGGCCGAGGAGTCCATGCCCCCCGGGAGAAGTCCGTCATCGGTGATCACGAGGCTTTCAGCAGAGATCTTTTCGCCCACCCGTCCGGCAAGAGTGGATCTGCCCTTTTGCACATTGTCGGCAGCAAGAGCGGAAAGCAGGGTATAATCGAGCAGCTCGGCTACAGCCAGAGGCTTTAAGAGCACATCAAAGGTTCCGCTCTCTGCCCGGCAGCCGCCCAGAGAGGAGAGAGCCATCTTTGCGGCGGCGCGGCCGACGTCCTCCATTGAGGGCTGATAGCCGCGAGAGTTGAAGAACTCGCTGCCTGTGGCCACATCTGCCGCCTTGGCAATAGTTTCCAAAGAGGCATGCATGAGTGTGGAGGTCTCCAGAAGTTCCATCCCCAGCGAGTTTATCACAAAACCGCTGCCGCAAATACAGGCCACACTGCCAGCTACCGGCTCTGCTTCCTTGATGGTCCTGCAGCCGGAAAGCATGCTCTCTGCGATGTCAAGGCATTCCTCGGGGCCGATTTGCTGCAAACGCAAATCGAAGATGCCCTCCGGGCGCACCACCTTTTCCAGTAGGGGAAGAGAGCGCCAGGATTCGTCAGCACCTCTGGCCCGAGCGGATACAATGGCGCTTTTGGCCACGAACGACAAGAGCGACATGTCGCTGGTACTGGAAAACCCTACGCCGCCAGCGATCACAGCCCGAAGCCCCAGGCCGCGATGAAAGCTCTCGCTGGCCAGCTCCACGACATCTCTACGTAGATCAATATCGACCGAGCGACCAACCATGCCGTAGACTTCCGCCTGCTCCGCCCCCTCTCGCAAGGCTTGAGAGAGGAGCGTATGCCCATAATTCAAGAGAGCGTCGATACTATCCGATGTATCTGAGATCTTCATCCCCGCCGCCCGCCTCATAAGGAGCCTGAGCTCGTTCCATCTCCTGCAGCTTGCCTATGATCTTCTCCATCTCCTTGGCCCTCTCCTCTAAAGCCTGCATGTCCACAACAATACCCAGAATGCCGGAGAGAATGCGCAGAACTTCGGAAGCGGCTTTGGGATCGACCAGATAGCCGGAGGTCACCCCCATGAGACAGACGGCATCGATACCCCGCAGGGCACCCATGCCCAGCAGCAGTCCCGAGACACCGATTATGCCCCCGCCCGGCTCATTCTCATGAAAGACGACATCCTTTTGTTTCATCTCCTCTACAAGCTCGATACTTGTGGCCGCCCCCATGACGTTTGGCTTGTCCACGAACTGGCCCGTACCATAGCCCCCCAGAGCATAGATCCTCTTTACATGGAAGCTCTGGGCGATGTCCAGGAAAATGCTGCAAAGCTCGTAATGCCCCTCGTTGGTGGCACTCTGATAGTCGCCTATGAGGATGAGCAGATCCGGCTCATCGTTCTTGCCATGATAGGCATAGATCTCATTTCGGACCTGCTTGATGGTTCCGTCCTCTTTTACCATCACCTGGGGTGGAAAATGGGGTGAGTAGATCTCTATGATCTTCTCTGCCTTGAGCTCTTCCACCATGTGATCGGCTACAAGCTTTCCCACGTGGCCCACGCCCGGCAGACCCTCAACAAGAATTGGGTCCTTAAGGGTTACTTCTTTGATACGGGAAACCAGGGTATCCTTCATTTTGCCTCCTGGCCGAGAGCTCTCCTGTACTTGCCGTAAGGATCATCAGGAGAGAATCTGGCGGGCTTAGTAATAGTAGTATGGCCCCCACAGGCGGAGCAGATATCCATAAGGGTGTAGCGGCCGCATGCCGTACACCTCAGGATTTTGGATCTCATGCCTCTCTAAGGAAAGTGCCTTCTCCGCCGTGCTGTTCTATGTATTTCACCACAGCCTGAGCAGACTTCTTGAGAACAGACTCCGCATGCTTGTAGTCCGGCGCGGTTACATGAATGCGATAGCGCGGCGCTCCAATATATGTGATGAAGAGCGTAGCATCTTTGTCTTTTATGCGCTTGGCCTGCTTGAGGGCCTTCCTGATGACATCCACGCCGTCAGGAGCAGGGGAGGTGATATCCACATAGCCGCTGATATCAACGGAGGGTATCTTGACGTTATCCTTGGAGAGGCTCTCCAGCATCTTCAGGTCTTCTTCCGTCAGGCGCTCATCGGCCAGTGCTTCCACACCGCTGATCGCCGCCTCCTCCATGGCCAGATAGAGGCTGTCGTACGCTGCCACCAGAACATCAGCGACACGCTTGACGTCCTCGGGCCGGTCCTTGTAAGCCATCTCCAGCCATTTCCAGGCTTTTTGGTCCGCCTTCCACTCCTGAATCTTCTCCCGACGCTGATGCTCATTTACGTCTTTCAGGGAGAGATCTATGTGGTGCCGGGACGTGTCTACATTCAATACCTTGCAGACGATCTTCTGCCCCTCTCGTACGTGGTCGCGAATGTACTTGATCCATCCGCTGGCCACTTCCGAGATGTGAATCAGGCCCTGCTTACCGGAATACTCGTCCATGGAGACGAAAGCTCCGAAGTCCACTACCTGAGTCACGGTGCAGACGACTAGAGATCCGAGCTCTGGCCAGCCCTCACGTTGCATTATCAATCACTCTAAGACTTCTACTACGGTAGTCTTGATCTCAGCCTTGCCGCCCGTGGGCTCAGCAAGCGTGCGCCCGCAGACCAGGCATTTGACAACCGTAGAGGCATGAGCGAATATAACCTGCTCGTTCTCGCAGTCGTTGCACTTTACCTTGACGAACTTAGATGGCAAATTTATCCCTCCACCAGATCGAACTTGCCAGCCCTAAAGCCAGGACGGTTATGGGCCTTCTTGCAAGTGTTGCAGCGGTAGCGCAGGTTCAGCCTCTTGACAGGCTTGTCGCCGCCCGGAACTTTAGAGAACTTGCCCTGATTTCCTATTCCATTGGCTCGCGCCTTCTGCCTCACGATATGAGTCATCGAGGAAGCACGGCCTTTTCTCACCCTCTCCACCGTTTGGGGGGTATGCTTTTTGCAGAACGGACAGTAAGCGTTAAGCTTTTTTGGCATCTTCACAACGCATCATCTCTCAATCTTCACTTCAGAAGCTAATTTTTTGTTGCGCAGATTTCTGGCGTGAACGGCCGGGAGCACAGCCACATCATCCTTCCCGAGAAGGTAATTTCTCCCGTCAACTCCCACGAACAGAGGAACACTATCCAGCAACCGCACAATTTCGTATTCCCGAGATATATCTTTCTTGCCCGTTAAAGGCCTTTCGGTGTGAGCCACATGGGCCAAGATGGCTTCGCGTCCAGAGGCAATGGCAGAGAGCATCTGCCGGTAGATCTCCTCCTCCTCCTCGGTCATGCCCGGGAGGACCTCTTCCCGAGAAGCGGATCGGGCACTACGTAGCGCCCGGCGGACGATCTTTTTCACCCTCTGGTCGATGAGCTTATTGACGCTGTTCTTTTCACTCTTGAGGGTGTCTTGCAGAATCTGAGCCTCTACGCTGAAGGGGTCCCCTACTTGTGAGAGCTCCTGCCCCAGGCCGGCCAGATAGACGCCCACCTGCTGGTAAAAGTCCTTATCCAGATGCTGAAGCTCCGCGGATTTGCGCTCCTCTCGAAGCGCATTGGCCAGATCCAATTCTTCCACCTTCATGCCCCTCTGCGGGCCTGTTATCTGAGAATCAAATAATATATAGATTAATGCTTTGTGCAGGCTTCCGCCACACCCCGCGCCATGAGAAAGACCGCGACGCAGGCGGGCAGCTCCGTGGGACCCTCTTCCAGATTATAGCTAACGCCTCTCATCTGTGTTTTGAAGGGCTTTAAGATATGCAGAGGCACGGCCTCCTCTCCGAAGACCACAGCATCTTGCAGAGGATCGAAGTCATCGAGGTCGCACAGCGTGAGGGACGTCACGCGCATTCCCGAGCCGCCGTGCAGGCTGCCGGGACAGCGAATCAGCCGGCGCACATCGGCAGTCACCGGCTCATCGGTCTCGCCACGCTCCTCATCTAAATTGAAGCCTACCTTCACGCCCTCGCTGTCCAAGAACTCCACGAGAAGAAGCTTCCAGATAGCGGCACTGCCCCGAAAGAGGTCCAGATTTCCCCGGCCTATCTCTTCCAAGACATTTTCCCCTTGCAGGCTTTTGTAAAAGCTGGCGGCTTTTTTGGGTCCAATGCCCTTTCGTTTCGATAGAACCACGATCGCCTCCGCTTCGTTCAAGCCGCGCAGATCTTCGACAAAGGAGATGATGGATCGATTGATCCTGCCCCCCCAGCCCGGCGCGCCTGCGGGAGGCGCATGCAGCCGAAAAGCCCTATCTTTTCCCCAATCGCCTTCCATGGGTGCCATGTGTATGAACCGATCCATGGCCAGACCCCGACCAGCCAGATAATCCACGATCTCCCGGCGCTCGTCGCTGCCGAAACTAAAAACACGCGGGTCTCGAACGTGGATGTGATAGCCCCTGCCTCCGGAAAAGACCACACTCATTTTGCTCTCGCTAAGGCCGAAGTCGGATAAAAGAAACGTCAGGAGCTTTTGTGTCTCCTTCTTTACCAATTCCAGCATCTCGCTATAGCTCTTGGGCGCATTTCTCAGGTGATCGGCATCCAGATCGAAGATGAGGTCAGCGCCTTGCCAGAGCTTCTCTTTCATAGTGGGCGCGCCGGGCCGCTGGTAGTAAGCGGCGGAGTGATAGACGTGGCGCGGCACCATGGAACGCACATAATCGACCAGTTCCCCTCGCGAGAAGAATGACTTGTGCCGGCGCATGCCGGAATCGTCGAAGAAGAGAAAGCCCCACTCGCGAGAAGCGAGGCTAGGCGGGGCATCCAGGGAGGATTCAATGTAATAGCCCCGGAACTTGGAGACCAGGAAATTATGGGTTAGAGCGTTCAGCCTCCCACCTTCCATAGATCTCTGGCCGGCGATCAGCAAAACAGGAAACCTCGCGACGAAAAGCATCCCGATCAGCCAGGTCGATATCAGCCCATAGCAGAGCTTGCTCTGAGCCGGCCTCGGCCAACACCCGGCCGCGCGCATCAATGATCAATGAGCCCCCGCCGCGAGACCAGTTGCAGGCCAGATGAGGCATCTGATTTTCGACGGCCCGGGCCATGGCCAGCGCGCGCCACTGCTCGCGTCGCGACGCGGGAAACTGGGCCACGGTAACCAGAAAATCTACGCCCTGCAGGGCAAGGGTGCGCGCCACTTCAGGAAAGCGCAGGTCGTAGCAGATCTCTAACCCCGCCAGGCCCCACTTCGTGGCTACGGGCGAGATGGAGTCTCCGCCTTCAAAATGCTCCTTCTCCTCCGCGAAGGGGTGGATCTTGGGGCGAAGCTGCAGGCCGTCGCCGCCAAGACAAAAGCCCAGGTTCTGTCGGCCGCTGCGAATGAAGCCGATGAAAAGGCAATTGTGATCGCGAGCCAGCGTCCGAAAGGGATCAAGTGAGGGATAGGGCGGATGATCCGAAGCGTTGGGGGAGGACTGCAAAGAAGGCTCGTAGCAAAAGCCGGTCAGGAAGAGCTCAGGAAATACCAGGATCTCAACTCCTTCGGCTAAAGCCGCGCCTGCCATCTGCAATGCGCGAGAGAGATTTTTATCGGGAGCGCAGGGCTCTACGGAAAGCTGGAGGCAAGCGGCTCGCATATCAAAAATAAGGCAAGTTCGTATATATTAAGATAGACATATCAAGCCGAATATAGCGAGGTTGAAATGGCCAAGAGCTACAAGCTCCGCATTTACGAGATCCTGGAGTCGACCAATGCAGAAGACAAAACGGCGGAGGCTGTAAATCTCTTTATGCTGGTACTGGTGGTCCTCAATGTCACTGCGGTCGTCCTGGAAACTGTGGAGAGCATCTATGCGGCCCACAAGGATCTGTTCCATTACTTATCGGACATATCCGTAGTAGTATTCACCATCGAATACATTTTGCGCCTGTGGTCATGCGATGTGGATCCGAAATACAGACATCCCTTCCAGGGAAGATTGCGCTTCGCCCTGACTCCTTTGGCGCTGATCGATCTTCTGGTGATATTGCCGACCTATGCCGCCCTTGCCTTTCCCACAGATCATAAGCTACTGCGAAGCCTTCGCGTGCTTTGGACCTTCCGGCTGCTCAAGATGAGCCGCTACTCCGAGTCCCTGCAGACCATAATGGATGTGGTACGCGCCCAACAGCGCGAGCTGGTCATGAGTTTCTCGGCCATCATTTTCTTCATGGTGTTATCCTCGACGGTGATTTATTTCCTGGAGCATGAGGCTCAACCCCAGCGTTTTCCGGACATACCCGCTACCATGTGGTGGGCGGTGCTGACCATGACCACCGTTGGAGACAATTTTTATCCCATAACCCCACTGGGAAAATTAGCAGGCGGGCTGATCATAATTTTGGGCGTGGCCACCTTCGCCCTGCCTACGTCGATTCTCACCTCAGGCTTTGTGGACGAGCTGGAAAGACGTCGGGGGGAGAAGGAAGCCGCAGCGAAAGAAAGCCTTGAAAAGGGCCCTTAAAAATTGTACTGGAAAGAATTTAAATGCAGAACTGCACTCCATAAAAGCCGACAATGAAGCAGGACCTCAAGACACGCATCTACGGCATACTGGAGCCGGGGGATGAAGACAGCAAGTACTTCGACCCCTTCATCATGGGTCTGATTGTATTAAACGTAGCCGCTGTGGTCCTGGAGACGGTGCAGTCGATCTACTCTGCCTACGCCCCCCTCTTTCGTGCTTTCGATGTTTTTTCCGTGGCCGTCTTCACCGTTGAATACATCCTTCGCGTTTGGAGCTGCACCGTAAATCCCAGATTCAAAGATCCGGTGCGGGGCAGGCTGCAATTCCTGGTGACGCCCCTGGCCTTAGTCGATATCATAGCAGTGTTGCCTTTCTATCTGCCCATCTTCTTCCTGGATTTGAGGTTCATGCGAGCCATGCGCCTCTTCCGGCTCTTCCGGGTGCTGAAGCTGGCCCGCTACTCCGAGGCGCTGCAGACCTTCGTGGATGTGCTGCGGCTGAAGAAGGAAGAGATTTTGCTCATGTTCTTTGCCATCATGATACTACTCGTCGTCTCCTCCAGCCTCATGTACGAGGCGGAGAACGCTGCTCAGCCCGAGGCCTTCTCCAGCATTCCGGTGGCCATGTGGTGGGGCATTGTGACCCTGGCCACGGTGGGCTACGGAGATGTATATCCCGTGACACTCTGGGGCAAGTTGATCGGCTCGATCGTAGTAATATTAGGCATAGGACTCTTCGCCCTGCCCACCGGGGTTCTGGCCTCCGGTTTTGCCGAGGTGCTGGCTAAGAGAAAGGAGGATCGGAAGATGCAAAAATTTAGATGCCCGCATTGTGGGCGGTATATCGGTGACCTGGCAGGCTCAGCCGGGCCATGTGATGAGGATCCAGAGGAAAAATAGAATAGATCACAAGGATAATGCTACCGCATGAAGGCTTCTCGCGATATCGTCAAGGTTGATCTGGCAGAAGAGTTTAGGATCTGTCCCCAATGCGGCTATGAGCTGGGATTTCACAGCTCTTTTTTGAGGGCAGAGGCGGGCTATCGGATCATCCTCATCTGCCCGGAGTGCGGGGCACGATATGATGTGGGATGGAAGAAGTAATAGTCCCCCATCACATGACATAATTCACAAGACCGCGGATCCATTTGTTATAGATTACCAAAGTGCGATTCAGGGCGAATTACTATGGAAAAAGAGCCAAGCATTCGGGATATACCAACAATTAATAAGCCAATTCAAGACATTCAAAATCTCAAAAATGCGAAAGATGCTTTGCCGCTTTTAAAACCATTCTTAAAGCAATTTGGAATTGAGGGAGATAATATCGATTTAGAGCTGGCAAAGGTAGAGGCGCTAAGTCGCTCGGCTGAAGAGCTGGCATCTATCCCAGATCGATTCAATGATCTATTCGCTGAGCGCGGCTGGATCATCTATGAACTTATGAATCCTGAAGTTGCTAAGGCTGCGATAAAGAAGGCAGAGTCAGGAGATATTGATGGTGCCGAAACTGACCTTGTAAATTACTATAATGACGAGAAAGTTGGGTGGAACATAAAGAATATGAAACGTGTGGATGCATTCAGCGCAAGGTGGCATCTGGCACAAAAGGCGCGAATTGATTATCGTGAGGCGCGTTATCATGCTTGTGTCCCTGTTGTTCTTGCTCTGCTTGATGGAATAGTCAATGACGCGCACGAGAGAGGAAGAGGATCAAAACTCGGCTTTTTTGCAGAAAATGCTAATCTGGAAGCATGGAATTCTATCTCTGGCCACAGCAAAGGCTTGAAGGCACTGGCCGGTGTTTTCAATAAAGGTCGCTATAAAACAACATCCGATCAGATAACCATCCCGTATCGAAACGGCATTTTGCATGGCATGGATCTTGGCTACGATAATAAAATGGTTGCAGCAAAAGCTTGGGCAGCGCTGTTTTCTATACGCGATTGGGCTATGAAAGCGGAACACGGATTATTGGACCCACAACCTCCGGAAAAGCCGATAACGTGGAGTCAAGTGATCAAGCAGATCAGCGATAATGGAGCCGAAAATCTAGAGCTGTCGAGATGGAAACCAAGAGCCAGTAAGATCGGCCAGGATATTCCAGCAACCGGTGGTCCAGAAATGTATGATGCAGGAACACCCGAGCAACGGCTAGCAGAATTTCTTTCGATCTGGAAAAATCCCAAGCCAAATTTTCGTGCCATGGCTGATTGCATTGTCCTGGATTCGAATGATAACGCAAAGGAGATGCCAAGGCGCATTCGGGAAATTTACAATTCAAAGCATTTGATGCACTTTGAATTTACAGATATAAGCGACACAGCGTCTGCAACAACCATAATACAAGCGATGCTTGTTTATGATGAATATGATGCAAGAGTGGATAAGTCAGTTCAATTTATTATGAATAACAGAAATCTAGAAGGTGGATCAGAAATTCGTGGAAAAGCAGGAAGCAACTGGTATATACGATTTTGGAACTTGGTGTAAACGCAGAGATCTTCGGAGAAATGTTATGGACGACAACTTGAAAAAGCTCGCAAAGAGCGTGAAGACCTTCACGCCCCAGATGCTGGAACCACCTTACTCTGGTATCCCTACCTTTTTCGGGGCGCCGCACCAGCCGGAGATAAAAGATATGGACATTGCTCTGGTGGGCGTGCCCTTCGACCTGGGCGTGACCAACCGCAGCGGCGCGCGCCTGGGCCCACGAGAGATCAGGAACCAGTCCCGGCTGGTGGGAGTCTACAACCACTACAGTCGCATGACGCCCTTTGCCGCTCACAGAGTGGCGGATGTGGGGGATGTGCCCTTTCATACCACCTACAATCTGGATGAGGCCCTCAAAGATATTGAATCATTCTACCGGAAAATGTCCTCCTCCGGAGTCCTGGCCATAACCGCTGGCGGGGATCACTCCATAACCTTTCCTATTCTCAAAGGCCTCTCTTCAAAAGAGAAGGTCGGCCTCATTCATTTCGATTCGCATTGCGACACGTCGGCACCTTTTCACGGAAGCGGACTGCAGCACGGCTGCCCCATGCGAAATGCCGTGGAGGCAGGGCTGGTGGACCCAAAGCGCACTGTGCAGCTCGGCATCCGTGGCGCGGCGGAGCTGCTCTGGCAATTCTCTTACGACTGCGGCATGAGAGTAATTCACATAGAAGAGTTCTATGAGCTGGGAATGAAGAAAGTAGTCTCGGAAATCAAGAGCCGGGTGGGAGACGGTCCGGTCTACATATCCGTCGACATCGACTGTCTTGACCCGGCCTTCGCTCCGGGCACAGGAACCCCGGTGGTTGGAGGCATGAGCAGCTTCGAGGCCTTGCAGGTCTTAAGGGGCCTGTCAGGGTTGAATGTCATCGGCGGAGATCTGGTGGAGGTAGCCCCACCCTACGATCCCAGCGGGATTACGGCTCTGGCCGGAGCCACGCTGATGTTTGAAATTCTCTGCCTGGCGGCTTCGTCCAGGGCGCCTGGTACTTCCGGGCCTAATTGAAGCAATGATTGTGAGAGGATAATGTGCCTTTGTGAACGGTTGACCGTTTTTCGCGCTAATCAAGGCTTCGCGTGAGATTCAAACGGTTCCGGTTTCACGCGAAGGCGCGAAGCCGCGAAGTTAAAAAATCATAAATGCACCTACCTCGCCATCGCCTCTTTTTTCATCTCCACTGGCATCTTCTCGATAGCATACCGTAGCGCCGTGCGCGGCATCTTCGCCTTCTGCCTCATCACGTAGTCGAAGACCTCCGCCTGGTGCTTGCGGCTTGCCTCCTTAAGCAGCCAGCCGTAGCCCTTCTGCACCATGTCGTCCTTGTCCGTGAGTAGAATGTCCGAGATCTCAAAAACCTCCTGCAAAAATGCCCCCTTCCGAGCAGGAAGGATGAGAGTCACAGCGGAGGCGCGCCGCAGCCAGCGATTCTCAGTGCGGGCCCAGACCGCCAGGTTTTCCATAAACTGCGGATAGGTCTCCACGAAAGTGCCCAGGGTGTGGTTGCAGAGGGTGTCGCACTTGGCCCAGTTGTCCACATACAGATCCACCCATCTCTCGAATACGGCAAAGTCCTCTGGTTCATACTTGCGCCGCAGAGTGTAGGCCCACTCAAAGGCGATGAAGGCCTCTTCACCAAAATTGGCCTGCAGGAGATTTTCACAGAGAGAGAAGATCTCTTTTTTGTCTCGGTCCTTTATTTCCCGGAAATATTTTGTGGCGATTTTCTTGACAAGGGCGCTCTTCACGCCGTGAAACTTGACTTCCTCCTTGAAAAAGCGCTGAGCGCACTCCCGAGTCTTCTCGTCAATGCTTTGCAGCAGCTCTTGGCGCACGGCCACCAGGACATCCGTTTCCATATTTTACCAGTAGACTTATCTTTATCAAAAAATCTTCGCTAATCCAATTCTCACCTGCATCCACAAGACATCCTCCTCGCCCTCAGCCCCCCGCCAGTACATGGAAAGCTCCCTGCCCCGCCCCAGTTCCTGCCTCTTTTTCTCCACGCCGCCCCGCTCCTCGTAGTGCCTCTATGTATCCTCCAGGATGCCCTCGAAGCTCAGCCCCTGCAAAGCTTCGTCCATGAGCAGTCGCTCCTCAGTGTCTCCCTTCAGGAAGACGCACTCCACTTCGGGCACTCCGAGAAATCGCCGGATCTCCCTGGCCAGCTCGTATCCCTGCAGAACGGGAACCGCCAGATCCCAGATGGGAAAATGGCGCTGCAGTATCTCTAAAAGCTCTGTGAAGAGATGAAAATCCAGATCAACGTATTTGAAGAGCTTATCCAGCACTATTTTCCTCTTTTCCAGATCGATTTGCAGAAAGACCTCAAATGCCACCCCATCCAGGCCGCATCTCGTCTTCTCTGCTGACCCCAGGCGATCGAAGCCCTCCTGCAGCCGGTCGAAGAGGCGGCAAAGCTCCCGGCAGAAGCTGGCATTTCTTGCCTCGGCTTCAGAAACGGGCACGACTGAAAAATCGATAGAAGCACGAACGGACGGCCACTTGCCTATGCTGCCATCAGTTAACTCGAGCATTTCTATTCGCGGAGGAAATGGATGGATAATTATCCATACCTGGGCCACTTCCTATTTTCCTTGGCATGTCACAAATTTTATCCTGGTTGGTATCATTACAGCCCTCTGCCACCTCATCGTAATCGCTGTAATGGTTTCCCATAACCCGCGGGCCGCTTATCAGCTCCAATAGGCCCTGCAATCCTCCTGCCGGTACGCTCCCATTCCATCGATTATTGATTCCACTGTCGCTTACAGCTATTTCATTCTCCAGCAGGTCGTTGGACAGAAAAGTGTTATTTTCATTGCCTGACTGGATATAAATTCCATACTTATTCTTGTAAATCGTATTGCCTTGCACAATATTATTGCTGGATTCAACCTTTATCCCGGCATTGCCGCATCCGCAACCGCCCGAGCCCGTTATATTAAAGCCCTCAACAATCGTACCGTTGGACGTTATGCTGATGACGCTTCCCGATCCATCGGCATCCACGACCGGTTGCCCTTTGCCGCTGTCAATGCCCTGCAAGGTAAGAGTCTTAAAGATGTAAACGTTCTCGCGATAAACTCCACTTTGCACCTCAATGGTATCTCCCTGGCTGGAATTGTCTATTGCCTGCTGAATCTGCGAATAATTTGCATCCTTCGGCCCCACGGTTATCTTGGAGGCATTGGCAAACCCCAGGACCAGAATTGGGATGAGTATTAATATTAAGCCTGCCCTCATAATTTTCTCGTAGTAGCTTCTTTCTATTAGAACTTTTTCATTAATATTGAGGTAGATGGAAATGCTGGAAGGCATAAAGTGTCAAAGCTGCGGCAAAGAGATCGCCGAGGACGAAGTATTCGCAACTGAAGGCAAGACCCTTTGCGAGAACTGCTACATCGATGTCGGCCACAGAATTCGCGTCTGCGATCCCTGGGCAGTGAGGTCGAAGCAGATATTCCGAGAGAGCCACGGCCTGGAAGGAACGAACGGCCTCACGGATCTGCAAAAGGTGATCTACGAGTACATTCGGGAGAAAGGCAAGGCCACCAAGATGGAGCTGATGGAGAAATTCAAGTTGCCTGCATCGGAGCTGGAGAACCAGTTTGCCATACTACGCCACTGCCAGCTTCTCAAGGGCAAAAAGGAAGGAGACGCGGTGTACATTATACTCTGGTGAAGACATGATCATCATTCGTGAGGGGAGACAGGAAGATGAGGGCGCGGTCCGTGCGGTGAACGAAAAGGCCTTCGGCCAGCCAGATGAGGCAGATATAGTCGATCGGCTACGCCAGAGCTGTCCCTGCCTGCTCTTCCTGGTGGCCCTCGTGGGGGATGAGATCGTGGGCCACATCCTGAATACGATCCCCGCTTCGGCTTCGCGCGCGCCTCCCTGTACGGCATTGCCAGCCAGTGGGAAGGTGTTCCTGCCGTTTAAAAGCAAGGAAAAGCATAAAAAAGCAATAGTGATAGTATAGAGATACAATGTACATCCCCGTAATCCTGGGCACAGCCCGGCTGGGCCGCCAGTCCGAAAAAGCGGCCCGATTCATGCTGCAAAAAGTGCAAGAGGCCAGACTGGAGGGCGAGATCATTGATGTGCGAGACTATCGTCTGGAGGCTACAGACAACACGGAAAAAAGCCCGCAAGCCCAACGTCTTGCTGAAAAAGCCAGGCACGCCGACGGCTTCATCATAGTCTCACCGGAGTATAACCACGGCTACCCCGGCGAATTGAAGATGCTGCTGGATATGCTCTTTTCTCAGTATGCCCATAAGCCCGTGGGCATCTGCGGCGTTTCCTCCGGAGCCTGGGGCGGGACGCGTATGGTTGAGCAGCTTCGCCTGGTCTGCCTGGCCTTCCACATGGTCCCCACCTCTGAAGCAGTGCACTTTCCTAAGGTACAGGAGCTATTTGACGAAGAAGGCCGCCTTCTGGGCAGATCTCAGCACGGCCAGGCCAAGAGACTTTTAGAGGAGCTGATCTGGTACGCCCGGGCACTGAAAGCAGCAAGGGAAATTCCTGAAGAGAGTTCACAAGATTTCCTCGAAAAATAATCGCAGTCATAATTGTCGCTGCAAGCCTATTCGCAAGAAAAGCTAAATAGAATGCGTTAGATTGTTTTTACCAAAGGTGAGATAGTATGTCTGATAAAAAATTATATTCCCTGCCGGATCTGCCCTATGCCTACAATGCCCTTGAGCCGTTTATCTCCGAGGCACAGCTGCGCCTGCATCACGACAAGCACCATGCCGCCTACGTGAATGGAGCCAACGCCATCCTGGAGAGACTGGATAAGGCCCGCCAGACGGGGACCGACGTGGACATGAAAGCCACCTTGAAGGAACTGTCCTTCCAGGCAGGGGGTCATGTTCTGCACAGCCTCTTCTGGCAAAATCTGGCCTCCGCGGCGAAGGCCGGCAAGGAGCCGGGCGGCGCTCTGGCTGACGCCCTGAATAAAGAGTTCGGATCCTTCGAGCGCTTCAAGAAGGAGTTTTCTGCGGCGGCCGCCAGCACAGAGGGCTCGGGCTGGGCGGCTTTAGCCTGGTGCGGCATGACCGGCAGGCCGCTGATCATGCAGATCGAAAAGCATAATGTGAACGTTTACCCCATGTTTCGCATTCTTATGGTCCTGGATGTCTGGGAGCATGCCTACTATCTGGACTACAAGAACGAGAGGCCCAAGTTCGTGGAGGCCTTCTGGAACATAGTGAATTGGGATGAAGTTAATAAGAGGCTAGAGGCGATAGCTAAATAACCTTTTTTTTATAAAAAGAGAATAAATCAGACCACGGCAAGTGATCCGATTATTTTGCTGGCATCTTTTGCGAACTCCTCGTAGCGACCGACTGGTGCATTGTAGGTGAAGATGTAAGCCGCATCTCCCTGGACGGTCCAGGCTCTAAGAACTTTGTATTCAGCGCCATCGCTCGTGAGGTTGTAGACCACGGCGTGTCCCGGCTGCCCACCCATGGGAATGTCACTTTCCGCCAGTATCTGCAGGTCCGGCAAAGCTTCCTTCAGGTTGCCTAATGCCGCCTTGCCATACTGAGCCAGAGTCAAATTCATGCCTTCAGGCAGCGCCTCGACCTGCAAGGTGATGTATATAGAAGAGTTGTTCATGTCCACTCCAGGAGCCAGGAAGCCGGCCACCAGCCCTAGATCGTTGGCATCGGCATCTTCCGCAATCCAGCCCGAGGGATATGTGACAGTTAAGTCGCTTTCTGCATTTTCGTAAAGTTGCATCTCTCTCAAGTCGGACAGGCCGACGGCACCGGATGTATTCAGCGGTTCATTGGGGGAATCATTGGCCTTTGCCGGGCTTTCCTGGGAGGCAGGTGCACCGCAGCATTGGGCAATGCATCCCGACAGAGAGAGGCTGAAAGCCAGAAGGACCAGCAGCCCTAAAAGGAGATTGCGTTTCATTATTTTTCCACCTCAAACAAGATAATCTGATCAACATGATTTTTTAAATGAGAAATAGTTTTCGTATTGCACGACAGATTACTTTCGCCCCGTGCACGATTGGGTTTAATAATTCCGGACGCAGATTTTGGCAGATCAGTTTATTACCCAGAGAAGAGATGCCTGTAGAAAAATTTTGATGGAGTTCGGAGCGAAACGCGAATAAACCATAGGTGAAATACTGGTATAATAAGTTGATTGCTGAGATGATGAGTTATGTTGCGTTATGGTAGAGGGGAATGGCGTTGAGCAGCAGAATTGTGCAGCAGACCCTGGAAGGGCTGGCCGTTTCTGCCATGCCCAGAGTTAGGACCACGGACGGCCATCTGCTGGACTGGGATAGAGAGGCCATAGCCAAGCAGCTCCTCAAGGAGACAAAGCTATCTGAACAATTTTACAAGGAGCCGGGCATTACGGAGGAAGAGGCCCAGGACATCGCCAAAGAGGTGGAGCGCCGGGTGCGATGGATGAACGTTCAGTACCTGAGCGGCCCCCTGGTGCGCGAGATCATGAATGTAATCCTCTTAGAGAGGCACCATACGGAGTGGCGCAACATCTGCACCCGCGTGGGAACTCCGGTCTACGATGCCCACCTCATCGACATCGGTACGGGTTTTGAGTCCAAGGAGAATGCCAACCTCCAGGAAAATGCCGAGACCAGCCACAAGAAGAAGGCAGACAAGATCAGCAAAGAGCAGTACCTGCTGCTACTGCCCCCCCATCTCGCCGACCGCCACCTGGCCGGAGACCTGCACATCCACGATCTGGAATACTTCGGGACAAGGCCGTTCTGCCAGGACTGGGATCTCCGCTATTTCTTATACTACGGCCTGATGCCCGATGGTCTGGGCACCAAAGCCAGCGTTGCCGGTCCTGCCAAGAAACCAGAGGTGGCCATGCTGCACGCTGTAAAAGCCCTGGGCAGTGCCCAGACCAACTTCGCGGGAGGGCAGGGCTTCTACAACTTCCTCACCTTCATCGCCCCCTACTTTGAGAGCAAGAGCTACGCCGAGATCGTGCAGCTCATGCAGATGTTCGTCTACGAGATGACACAGATGATGGTCGCTCGCGGCGGCCAGCTCGTCTTCTCCTCAGTGCAGCTCACGCCGGGCGTTCCCAAACTGTGGCGAGACAAGCCTGCCGTTTACGCGGGAAAGGTCTGGAACGGCTCATCACCTGATGCACCCCTGAAGACCTATGGCGAATTTGAGCGCGAGGTCCGTTTAGCCTTCAAAGCCCTCATGGAGGTCATGCTGGCCGGTGACTACTGGGGCAAGCCCTTCAACTTCCCCAAGCCCGAGATCAGCATTGAGCCGGACTTCATGAAGGAGGATGAGGCCTTCAATGCCGCCCATCCGGATCTGCCCACCTATCAGCAGCTATATCTTTTGACCTTTAAGCTGGCCGCTGAGTACGGCACACCTTACTTTGACAACCAGCTTCCCGCTTACCGCGGTGCAGGCGAAGGAATATCATGCTATCAATGTTGCGCCTACCAATTCGCGGCCACTTATGACAGCGACAGCCAGTTTGAGGACAAGCTGTACTTCAAAGACGGCAAGCACTTCTCCATGGGCTCCTGGCAGGTGGTATCCCTCAATTGTCCTCGCGCCGCTTACCTGGCTAGGGGTGACGATGAGCTGCTCTTCGAGTACCTGCGAGAGCTGATGGACACCTCTGTGGAGATCTTCAAAGTTAAGCGTGAGTGGATGAACCAGATCATCAAGAACCACCGCATGCCCTTCGCCACCCAGCGGCCGCGCGACCCGCGCACGGGCGAGAAGGGCTCTGTCGCCGTGGGCCTGGAGGGCCTGGTCTATACCATCGGCGTGGTGGGCGTCAACGAGATGGTACAGTTCCACACGGGAAAGCAGATGCACGAGTCCAAAGAGGCCTGGAAGCTGGCCGTGCGCGCCATGACGGAGATGGAGATCTACGCCAAAAAACTCTCTTTGCAGCACGGTATGACCATTGCCCTGGCGCGTACACCCGCGGAAACCACCGCCCAGCGATTCGCGGTATCCGACCTGATCCACGAGGAGTTCCGGGACTGTGCGGAGAAGGTTGTCAAGGGCGACCTGGACGCCGTGAAGAAGAATTTGCAGAAGACGCGCGATCTGCCCGTCTATTACACCAACGGCACTCATCTGCCGCCCAGCGCCGACGTGACCATCTTCGAGAGAGCAAAGCTCGAACATGTCTTCTTCCCCATAGTCGATGGCGGCAACATCTTCCATATCTTCATGGGAGAAGCCACCCCAGACCCCCAGGGCCTGATGGACTTTGGAATGCGCCTGGCCAAAGAGACCCAGATCGGCTACTTCACTTTCAGCAGGGATATGACCGTATGCCTGGGATGCTCCAAGGTTTCAGGTGGACTGGAAGATAAGTGCCCGAGCTGCGGATCGGACGACGTGGATCACATTAGCCGAATTACCGGGTACCTCCAGGCTGTGAGCGGATGGAACAGCGCCAAACGCCAGGAGCTGAAAGACCGAAAAAGGTACAACGAACTGGCATAGGCTAACATGGTCCAACGAAAGGTATATATCGGATATACTTACAGGTGGATTTGCCCTAGTGAGGCAAATTGGAGGAGTTACTAATGCCTGCAGTTATTAACCGAGAAGAATGCGTAAGCTGTGGAACTTGCGTCGAGGAGTGCCCGGAAGAAGCCATCACCTTGGACGACGAGGAAATTGCAGTTGTAAATAAAGAAAAGTGCAATGAGTGCAAGACATGCATTGAGGCTTGCCCATCCGAAGCCATCAGCATGGAATAAACTGTACCATTCAGCAAATTTTTTTAGGCATGCGGTTCTTTTTCTTTTATGGCCTCATAGAACAGCTCCCAGTCCAGTGTCGTAGCCACACAACCCGCTTTTAAGAGCAGCACCCCTCGCGCCGGTATGCCGTGGCGGTGGCAAAGATCCAAGCCCTCTTTTATCTCCATATGGCAGCCGACGCCCACGATAGCTCGCGGCCGGTATTTCTTGATTATTCTCTTTATGAAGCTGGAGCCGGGCACGATGAAGAACCGATAACCAAGGCTCTCGGCATATTTCTGGGCCTCGCCTACGTTGCAGCGCCCGCAGTTCACGCACTTTATGCCCTCCGGCGTGAGCTTGGCCGGACACTCTGTGCTGCGAACGCATTGGGGCATGAAGATAAATCGCATAGCACATGGTGTCTTCAAAAACTCCTTGTTGTTAATGTAATTACGTAGCCGCACACCCACATCGTCCACTATGGAATCATCAACACGGGTGATCCAGAAAAGAGTCGTTATTACATTCTCGAGAAGAACGATGCCTAAAAGCATGTACCGGGCCGCGAAGAAATTGCCGGTCTTAAAGGAGTAAAGAACGAGCATAGATACTATTATCGACAGAATCAAGATCAATAAAGCTAAAAGTATTACCGCTTCGCCCACCAGATAAAATAGCTGGTTTATATACTCGGGAAACATGACAATGGTCTTGAAAAACCTCCTGCCTATAAATTTGTTGCCTACAGAGCGGCGCAAGTTTTTTATCCCACCTGGCAGTGAGCATTACACCTTCGCCTTTATGAAATTTAATGAGGACTATCAAAATGGCTAAAATGCACAGCAGAAAAAAGGGTTCCTCCCGATCCAGACCACCCGTGGTTGCCAAAATACCCGCGTGGTCCGATGTATCCAACGAGGAGCTGGAAAAGACAATCATGAAGCTGCACGAGAGCGGAATGCCTCCCAGCCGCATTGGGCTCACTCTTCGTGATCAGTACGGAGTGCCAAGCACCAAATTGGTCTTGGGCAAGAATATAACCGGCTTCCTGAAGGAGAACAAAGTCCTGCCTGACATACCTGAGGACCTCACCAATCTGATGAGGAAAGCTCTGCACGTCAGAAAGCACATCAAGACCAACAAGAAGGACGTCCATAACAAGAGATCCCTGCATCTCACCGAGAACAAGGTCCGAAGATTGGTAAAATACTATCACGACTCCGGGCGATTGGCACCGGATTGGACTTACTCGCCTGAGACGGCTGAGATTCTCATCTCATGAAGCGGCTGGACAAAGCTGCAGAGGCTATTGCCAGGTCGATAATGCAATGCGACAGCATGCGCGTGATCTCGCATAACGACGCGGACGGGATCACATCCGCAGGGCTGATTTGTAGTGCCCTCCATCGCGCGGGGATACCTTTTCAGGCCTCTCTGCTAAATCGGCTGGACGAGTCCGTGCTTGCCGGGCTAGAGGGGGCGGTGGTATTCTGCGATATGGGCAGCGGCAAGCCAGAACTTATCTCCCGCGTCAAAGATGACTGCTTTGTTCTGGACCACCATCGGCCCGTGGGCACGCTGGACTGCATGCACCTCAACCCCCATCTCTTCGGCATAGATGGGGCCTTTGAGTTGTCTGCCGCAGGTACCGTATATTCTGTGGTGCGCCACATGGGCGAGAACGCGGATCTATCCGGCCTGGCACTGGTAGGTGCCATGGGCGATCGGCAGGGCATGATCGGCGCGAATAAAACCATTCTGGAAGAGGCCATCGCTTGCGGAGCCGTAGAGTTGAAATCCGGCTTGAAGATGTCTGAAGACGGCCCGATCGAAGAAGTTTTTCAGAGCAGCATAGAGCCGCTCTTGGACTTTACCGGCGACACAGAAAAAACCCGCCAATTTTTAGATGATTTGAAGATAAAGGGCAATGTAGAGAGCCTGGCAAGAGATGACCTGGCAAAATTATGCACGGCCATTACTCTAAAATTACTTATGCAAGGAAGCTTTGCAGCCGATTCAATCATCGGAGAGGCCATCCGCCTCAAACACGAAGTGGTGGAAAACTCCCTGGAAATGGTAGAACTGCTCAATGCCTGCGGCAATAGAGACGTTCCTGGCCTGGGCTTGACACTGTGCCTGCGCGATACTGGCGCACTTGAGCCTGCCAGAAGCCTGGCCCAAAAATACAAAGGCCATATCCTGCGAGAGGTTGGCATGCTGCGAGAGCAAAATAAAGTGCTACAGAACATCCGCTACCTCAAAATGGTGAATATGGAAGCGGGAGCTATTGTTTCGGGACTGGGAATCCGGTATTTGTACGCCGACCTGCCGCTCATCACCCTGAATCACAAGGACGATATGGTCAAGATATCGGCACGCGGAACCAAGCCGCTCATATCCAGGGGCCTTGACTTATCGATTGCTCTTCGGAAGGCCGCCGGGGCCGTGGGGGGAGTGGGCGGGGGGCACACCATCGCCAGTGGCGCTTCTATCCCACCTGGCGCAGAGGATCGGTTCCTGGCCATTCTGGACGAGATTGTGGGGGAGCAACTGCGTAAGGATGCGCCAGAGGTAGAGGATGCCACATGACATGGGCCCGTCTGACTTTTTGGGGGACGCAAGCAGAAACTGTGGCGAAGGCGGTTCAGCCCGATAACCTGCCCAATATGAGTCTTGTGATAGATGCCGACCGTCTCTGCCTGCAATTCTCCACGGAGAAGATAGGCACTCTGCTCTCCACGGTTGACGATCTACTGATGAACATTAAAATAGCGGAAGAGACACAATCTTGTGCGGAGGAGAGATGAAATTCCATTTAGAGGCAAGCTTCCGGCTGAGCGCGGACGCGGAAAAGGCCGAGGCAGCCGTTTCAGACTTTTTTGGCAACGCCGGGCCCATATTGCAGAAGGGCGCACCTGTTGGCCAGGGCGCCATGATTACGGCATGGAAGCTGGCCGGTAGCAAGATCGATCTGGTCATTGACAGTGATCGGTTTGTGCGAGCCCACGATGCGCTGCTCAGGCTGCGCCGGCCGCTGTCCGAGCTTTTGGGGAAAGAATTTCGTATCGGCGTGCGCGGCCTGGATGTAAACAAATTCGAGATAGAGGTTGAGTCGGAGAGGGCCATCAAGCACAAGATACCCTATGTTCGAGAGATAACATTTGAGGATGGCTGGCTGCATCTATCCCTGGATGTGGGCACCGACGGGACTTTGGGCCAGTCGGAGATGGAAAACCGCATACCGGATAGGATAATCAGCCTTCTGGAAGAGAAACTGCAAAGCGGCTATGGAGGCAAAACCGAGCACTGGGAGCTGCTCTGGGAGAGCGCACCGCGCCCCCCCAAGTTCACAGGCGATCCTACCGAAGAGATGCAAAAGGCGGGCTGGATCAAGCATGGTTCGAGCCGCGGCCAGTGGATCTACGGGCCGGAGGCGACGCACGTATTTCGCACCTTCGAGAAAATTGTGCTGGAAGAGATCGTGAGGCCTCTGGGCTATCGCGAGATGATCTTTCCCAAGCTAGACACATGGGACGTCTGGAAGAAGAGCGGCCACGCCCTAGGCGTCTACCCGGAGATCTACTTCGTCTGCCCGCCCAAGACTCGCGATCCGGCCTTCTGGGAAGAGGTCATGGACCACTACAAGGTCACCCATGAGGTGCCCCTCGAACTGGTCAAAGAGAAGATAGATTTACCCATCGGAGGCATGTGCTATGCCCAATGCCCTACCTTCTGGGGATTTCTGCAGGGCATGACCTTGCCTCGCGAAGAGATGCCCATCACGGTCTTCGACCGCTCCGGCACCTCTCACCGCTATGAGTCAGGGGGCATTCACGGCATCGAGCGGGTGGACGAGTTCCACAGGATAGAGATCGTGTGGCTGGGGACGCGCGAACAGGTCCTGGCTGAAGCAGAGAAGCTGAAGGCCTGCTACAAGCACATCTTCGAAGATATCCTGGAGCTGCACTGGAGGACGGCCTGGGTCACGCCCTGGTTCATGGCCCAGGAAGGAAAGACGGGCCTGGCGGAGATGTCCGGAGCGGGAACTGTGGACTACGAGGCCGTGCTTCCCTACAACGGCAACTGGATCGAGTTTCAGAATTTGTCCGTCAATGGAGAGAAGTATCCCAAGGGCTTCACAGTGAAGTCCCAATCGGGAGAAGCGCTCTGGTCGGGATGCAGCGGCGTGGGCCTGGAGCGCTGGGCCTCGGCATTGCTGAGTCAGAAGGGCCTGGACGCGGCCAATTGGCCTGAGGAATTCCAAAAACGTATTGGGAAGATGCCCAAAGGGATCAGGTTCCTTTAAATTTTTTTAAAACAACTTTTGCTCGTAGTCCTCTCGTATGGCTCTGGCCATCTCCTCGTCCGCTTCCACGATCAAAGCGCCCATGTAATCACAGTTCTTGCAGCGGTAGATCTTGCCTGTGTAGCCGCCCGCCTCGTAATACAGGTCAGCGCTGCCGCAGACCGGGCAGACCTCCATCATCTTCTCTAGCTTCATGATGAAATCCTGGAAACTATTGAGAGTTCAATTTTGCGGACAACTCTGACCCTCAGTGGAGTTCCATCTACGAAACCCCATAAATATTTAGGTCAGTACCTCCTAAGGTCTCAAGATCATGGTAGTGCCACGATACTGAGACGTTCTATCGACTGATTGGAGGGATGAGAATTACCAGGCAGAGTTCAAAAGGCATCTGTAGCTTTTGCAAGGGAAGCTATGCCAAATCGGCCATATCCAGGCATCTTCAGGCCTGCCAGGCCAGAAAAGAGGAGAACGATGCGCCGATAGGAAAAGGCCCAGGCAGAGGACCGGCTAGGACCATCTTTCATCTAAAGGTGGAAGGGATCTATCGGCCCATGTACTGGCTGCACATCGAGATTCCAGCCAAGGCCACATTAGAGGATTTGGACCGCTTTTTGAGGGCGGTCTGGCTGGAGTGCTGCGGCCACCTGAGCAGCTTTGAGATTGCAGGCGAGTCTTTCATCTCTGAAAAGATTGAGCCGGGAGATCGAAGCATGAGTGTCGCCCTGGAAAAAGTTATGGCTCTCGGCATGAAGTTCGAGTACATCTACGACTTTGGAACCTCAACCGAGCTCCTCCTCACGGTGATATCATCCAGAAAGGGTTTGGCTCAAGATAAGGATGCGGTTCGCATCATGGCCAGAAACGAGCCGCCTGAGATCAAATGCGAGGTCTGCGGCAAGCCGGCCACAGGGGTGTGCTGCGTGTGTAGCGACGAGGACGCTGGCCGGGTGTGCGAGGAGTGTGGGAAGAAGCATGAATGCGGAGAGGATATGCTTCTGCCTGTGGTCAATTCACCCCGAGTCGGAATGTGCGACTATACGGGTGGCTATTATGATTAGAATAGCCTCATCAGCTCCTCGGCTATGATTTTGTAGCCTGCCTCGTTGGGGTGGTCAAGCCCGGGCAGGATCAGCGATCCCAGGGGCGTGCCCGCCTGAACGTGCCGCATCCAGGCCCCGTAGACATCCACATAGCCCACATCCATCTCCCTGGCCACCCTTTCTATGGCCTGATAGTAATCTTGCACCAGCCGATCGTAGGGCGGCGTCTCCAGGGGCTGGGAGGAGAGCAGCAGTATCTCTGAGTTGGGGCCGGACCGGATGCGTCGCACCATCTCCACGAAGTTCATCTCGAACTCCTCCAGATCCAGGCCGAGTGCGCAGTCGTTGATGCCGAAGTTGATCGTAACTAAGTCGGGCTCGTAGGAAAGAACCGCCCAGTCCAGCCGGGCCCGGCCGTCCAGGCTTGTGTCTCCGGAGATGCCGGAGTTGATCATCTCCACTCTCGCGTCGGGATACTTTTCTGCCAGCAATGCTTTCCAAATGGAGGGAAAGCCGCGCCGTACGCAGTAGCCGGCGGTGATGGAGTCGCCAAAGGCCACAATGGTAACATTGCAGCCGCTTTCCAGGTCTCTCCTCGTCTTTTCCACAAATCTTTTCCCTTCGTCCATATGGGTAGAATCCTTCAGCCAACTATTGGAGCTTTGCTCTTTCCGGCAGCCTTTACCGCCGCCTTCATATCGCGGATCAACTGCTCCAGCCTCTCCACCTCTCCCCGTGCGATCAGGTCCACGCAGACCGAGCCCACAATGGCCGCATCTGCTCCGGCGGCAATAACTTCGGCTGCCTGGGCGGGAGTGGAGATGCCAAAGCCGACAGCCTTGGGCTTGCTGCCCGGCACGCGAGCGATGAGGTCACGCGTGCTTTGCAGGATATCGCTTTGTGCACCAGTGACGCCCGTGCGGGCCACCAGATAAAGAAAGCCCGACGTCTCTTTTTCGATCATCTTCAACCGCTCCGCGGGTGTGTTGGGCGCCGCCAGGAAGATCAGGTCCACGTCGAATTTGGCGCAGGCCTCCTGGAGAGGTCCGGCCTCTTCGGGGGGCAGGTCGGGCACAATCATGCCCGTTATGCCCGAACGGGCACAGTCTCCAGCAAACCGGTCCAGGCCGCGGGCATAGATCATGTTGTAGTAGCCCATGAAGACCTTGGGGATGGCGACGTCCGCCTCTGCTGCCACCTGGAAATAGACATCCGTGTTCATGCCGGCGGCGATGGCCCTTTGCGCTGCCGCCTGGATGGTAGGTCCGTCCGCAATGGGATCGGAGTGGGGCAGCCCCAGCTCAATGATATCCGCTCCGGCGGCGGCCAGTCGCCGCACCAAGTCGGGCGTTGCCGCCGGCGTCGGGTCCCCGGCGCAGATGTAAACAATGAGCAAGGGCGCTGCAATAAATGCTTCAGAGATTTTCATAGTCCATCACCGTTGCCAGATCCTTGTCACCGCGACCGGAGATGTTGATGATGGCCAGATCTCCCAAGGCCTCTGGCTCCTGCAGGGCATAGCCCACAGCGTGCGCTGACTCCAGAGCCGGGATGATGCCCTCCAGTTTGGAGAGGGCATGAAATCCTCGCATGGCCGTCTTATCATCAGCGATCTTGGTCAGCACGCGCCCCTTCTCCGCCAGAAAAGCCAGCTCCGGGCCCACACCGGGATAGTCCAGGCCGGCGGCCACGGAATAGGACTCCAGAATCTGGCCGTAAGGGTCCTGCAGGATCTTGGTAAGAGCGCCGTGCAAAACGCCATCCGTGCCCAGACCCAGACTGGCTCCGTGGTCCGCAATTCTATCCGTCTTGCCAAGGCCTCGCCCGCCTGCCTCCACGGCCAAAAGCCGAACGTCTTCGTCCTCCAGGAAAGGAGCGAATATGCCCATGGCATTGCTGCCTCCTCCTACGCAGGCCGTGATGCTGTCCGGCAGTCGGCCTTCTGCTTGCAGGATCTGGCTTCTCGCCTCTTTGCCTATGACGCTCTGAAAGTCACGCACCATGCTGGGGAAGGGATGGGCGCCCGCCGCCGTGCCCAGCAGATAATGGGTGTGATCAAAACTGGAGGCCCAGTCTCGCATGGCCTCGTTGATGGCGTCCTTGAGGGTCCGTGACCCGGAGCGCACTGGTATAACCTCCGCCCCCATGAGCTGCATGCGGTAGACATTCATCTTCTGC
The DNA here is from genome assembly GCA_025361645.1 of Methanothrix sp. Classification (GTDB taxonomy): domain Archaea; phylum Halobacteriota; class Methanosarcinia; order Methanotrichales; family Methanotrichaceae; genus Methanothrix. The sequence goes on along the minus strand of JANYKI010000027.1, from coordinate 22,275 downwards.
CGCTCGATGTCCACCTCGCCCATGTAGACCTGGGTCTCAAAACCCAGATTGGCTCCCACTATGGCCGTGGCCACGCCATGCTGGCCGGCGCCCGTCTCGGCGATGAGTCGGGTCTTGCCCATCTTCTTGGCCACCAGAGCCTGGCCCAGGGTATTGTTGAGCTTGTGCGCCCCGCCGTGCACCAGATCCTCTCTCTTCAGGTAGACCTTACGACCCAGTTTTTGGCTGAGGTTTCGGGCATAGTAGAGGGGGGTTGGCCTACCGGCAAAGGTTTTTAAAGCAAGGTTCAACTCCTCTTTGAAATCTTCGCACTTCATGAGGCGCTGGTAAGCTTTCGCCAGCTCTGCCAGGGGCGGCACCAGCGTCTCGGGCACAAAGAGGCCACCGTACCTGCCGAACTTGACTGCGGATGTATCGGATATCAGACTATGCAAAGGATCACCGGCTTGTATAAGCTTTAGATGTACTAATTGATACTATGATGTATTAAAAAGTACATCATTGGTTGTATTTAAACGTATCAGCTCAGATCGGGGGGCAGCTCTCCGGTCAGGCACTCTATCCTTCTCTGTGCGCTCTCCAACCGGGCATTGCAGAGCTTGACCAGCTTCATGCCCTTTTCATACAGGTCCAAACTCTCCTCTAAGGTCATCTTTCCTTCTTCCAGCACCTCTACAATCTGCTCCAGACTGTCCAGAGCCTCTTCCAGGCCGATCTCTTCCTTCTTCATAGTGCTCCCTCGCTATCATCCCGGCATTCCAGCACCCTGCACCGCAGCCTTCCCTTCCCCAATATCAGTTCTATCTCCTCACCAGACCGGGCGTCCTGGGCTTGCAGTATCAGGCCCTTCTCTGAGCGGGCGATGGCATAGCCTCGCAGAAGGGTGGCTCGCGGCCCCACAGCCGTCAGGCGTCCTTTGGCCAGCTCCAGACGGCTTTTCAGGCTTTGCATCTTATCCGCCTGGGCGGCATCCAGGCTTTGGCAAAGAATATCCAGGCGCTGGCGAGCGTCCCGCGCCAGGGAGTACATCCTTTTGGCGGAGACATTGTGCTTTAGATATTCCAGGCGCTCCTCTTTTCGTTCCAGGTTCGTCCAGAGGGCGCGCATTATTCTGACCTTTGTGGAGCGCAGTCCTTCCTTTATCTCCTCCACATCCGGCACAGCCATCTTTGCTGCCGCCGTGGGCGTCGCTGCTCGCATATCCGCCACATAGTCGGCAATGGTTACATCCGTCTCGTGACCGACGGCGGAGATGACAGGCACGTCGCAGGCGAATATGGCACGGGCTACAATTTCGGAGTTGAAGCACCACAAATCCTCAGTCGAGCCGCCCCCGCGACAGACTATGATCACGTCGGCGCGGCCTCGCAGGGCTAAGATGGCAGAGGCAATGCTCTCCTCGGCTCCCTCTCCCTGCACCTGGGCCGGAGAGAGGATGATTCTGGCGGGATAGGTGCCAATGGTTCGCAGAACATCTTGCAGTGCCGCTCCCTGGGGGGAGGTGACAATGCCGATACGTTCCGGATACAAAGGCAGCGCCCGCTTTCTCTCCAGGACGAATAACCCCTCCCCGGCCAGCTTCTTTTTGAGGGCCTCCAGTTGCAGGTGCCGAAATCCCAGCCCCTCATCCTGCTTTATGCCGCGAGCTACCAGCTGCACTCTGCCCTGCGGCCTGTAAACGGCAACATCTCCGAAGACCATTACATTTGTGCCGTCCTTTAGCTCAAAGTTCAGGGAGAGGGCGCTACCTTTGAAGAGAACGCAGGAGATGGAAGAGCCCTGGTCCTTGAGGGTGAAATACCTGTGCCCCGACCGGTGATGCAGGTAGTTGGAGACCTCGCCTCGTGCCCAGAGGTCATGCAGGCGGGGATCGTTCTCCAGGCGGTCTGCTATCCTCTGATTCAGGTCGGTGACTGTGAATATCTGGGTCAAGATGGATTCCTTTGCACAGGCTGAATATTTAAGTGCGATTCATGCTTGGAGCGAAACTGATGAAGAATGACATTTTCTGTTTTAGTGATGCATCGGTCGAATTATCACTTTGTTAAACTTATCTGATCCTAACACAAGAAAACTTTATATGGCAGAATATCTTTGCCATTGCAATGCACATAATGGAGGGTTTTCTTCCTCATCCCTGGTGGGAGATCTGGTTTCTGCTCTCCCTTCCAGTCGTAGCCTTTGGTGTCTACAAAATGAACCGGATGATCATGGAGAGTCGGGAGACTCTGCCCTTGCTGGCCGTGGCCGGTGCTTTCGTATTCGTCCTCTCTTCTCTGAAGCTGCCTTCCGTTACCGGGAGCTGCTCTCATCCCACGGGTACGGGAATGGGCACCATAATCTTCGGCCCCTGGATAACATCGGTCCTGGCCGTGATCGTCCTGGTCTACCAGGCTGTATTTCTGGCGCACGGCGGCCTGACCACCCTAGGAGCGAATACCTTTTCCATGGGCATTGCCGGGCCAGCTGTCGGATACCTGGTCTACAAAGCCGCCACAAAAGTCGGGCTGCATCTGTACCTGGCCGTTTTCCTGGCTGCGACTTTGGCCGATTGGGCCACTTATCTTGTCACATCCGTTCAGCTGGCGCTGGCCTTTCCGGCGACTTTTGGTGGCGTCTTGGCCTCTTTTGAGGCATTTGCCGCGATCTTTGCCATAACCCAGATTCCCCTGGCTATAGTGGAAGGAATGGTGACGGCATTGATGTTCAAATACATCGTGCAACTGAGGAGCGATGTGCTGGTGAGAATGAACGTGGTCTCCCAAAATACGATAAAAAAGCTAAAGGAGGCTTTGACATGAAAATAAAACTGGAGCTTTTAACTTTAGGCGTCATCGTGCTCTTTATCGCCGCCTTTGCTTATGTCAGCTCTACCCAAAATCACGAGTGGAGTGGAGCAGACAGCCAAGCAGAGGGTGTAATTTCAGATCTTACCGGCGGCACCTACATTCCATGGTTCCAGTCCATTTACCAGCCTCCCAGTGGCGAGATCGAGAGCCTCCTCTTTGCCCTGCAGGCAGCTATCGGCAGCCTCATCATCGGCTATTTTTTAGGCTACTACCGGGCTATGTCCAAGATAAAAGCAGAAAAATCTGCCCCGGAGAAAGAAGGAAAGTCGGATGCATAACCTTCTTGACGACTACGCCATTAGCAATGCCCTGCGGGAGACCAGTGCCCGTCTCAAATTGTTCTTGGGCCTCTGGGCCATCCTCCTTTCCGTATCATCCACGACTCCCATTGCGCCTTTATTCCTGGCCATAACCATGAGCCTGATAACTGTGATGCTGGCCAAAATTCCCGGACGCATCTATTCCCGGCTGCTGCTGGTGCCCCTCTCCTTCGCCTTGCTTAGCGCCGGCGTGGTGGCCTTCATGCATGGCAGCGGCCAGACATTATTTTCCCTGCAGCTCTTCGGCCTTAATTTGGCCATCAGAGAGGAAGGAGCAAACCTGGCCGTTCTTCTTATTGCCCGGACCTTTGGCGGCATGTGCTCTTTGTATTTTATAGCTTTAACCACGCCCATGATTGAGATATTCGCCGTGCTCAAAACTTTGCACATACCGCAGTCAGTCATTGAACTGTCCATGATGATTTATCGATACATCTTCGTCTTTTTAGATCAGGCGGCCATGATCCACAGCGCCCAGATGATGCGCCTGGGTGATGCCGGGACAAAAAATTCCCTGAACTCATTTGCCATGCTCTGCAGCGTCCTATTCCTGCGTTCCTGGGAGCAGGGGGAAAGGCTCATCGTGGCCATGGACTCTCGCTGTTACGACGGCAAGCTCGATCTCATGGAGCCTGCAAAGGGGGCAAAGCCTTTGGCGATTTTGGCGGTGGCTGCATATTTGGCCGCAGCTACAGCCATCGCGGTTTTAACCAGGGGCGTCATTCTTCTATGAGGCTACTATGACGATTATCCTTGAAACCAGAAGTCTCAGCTATTCCTATGGGGATGGAACAAAGGCTCTGAAGGATGTGAGCATCTCTCTGGAGGCGGGGAAAAAGGTGGCTCTGGTGGGGCCCAATGGAGCCGGCAAATCCACACTCATGCTCATGTTCAACGGCATCCTGAGGCCTCGTGAAGGAGAAGTTCTCTTCCGGGGCCGGTCCATGAGTTACGATGCCGCCAGTTTGCGATCCATCCGGCGGGCCGTGGGCATGGTCTTCCAGAATTCGGACGACCAGCTATTCGCGCCTACCGTTTACCAGGACGTGGCTTTCGGTCCCACCAATCTGGGCTATGCAGCGGAGAAAGTGAAGAGGTACGCGGGCTTTGCCTTGCAGTACGTGGGTCTCTTGGGATACGAGCGCCGTCCACCGCATCACCTGAGCGGCGGCGAGAAGAAGAGGGTGGCCATTGCCGGTATACTGGCTATGGAGCCGGAGGTGATTATTCTCGATGAGCCTACCTCCAACCTCGATCCGGCCAGCTCGGAAGAGATCATGGAGATGCTCGATGAGCTGAACTTAGGTGGAAAGACATTGATCATTTCCACTCATGATGTGGACCTGGCTTACCGCTGGGCGGATGAGGTAATACTCATGAAGGATGGTGGCGTAGTGCGCCGGGGCACTGGGCAGGAGGTATTCGGAGATGCCGAGTTGATAAGGGATGCCCGGCTTAAGCTTCCCCTCGTGGTGGACCTCTACCAGGAGCTGGCGGGTCGAAGCATTGTCCGGGGAGCAAAGCCGCCCAGGAACATCCTTGAGCTATGCGACCTCTTGCAACCAAAAGCTGAGACGCGGGCCGGGGTTTGGGGTAAAATCTACATCTGCAACGTAGATGAGATAGATGGGGAAGAGATTCGGGCCATGCTCGATAAAATTCCTGTCGACTTTAAGGGCGCGATGGGTACCAGTGCCAAGGTTATGGCGGAGAAGTGCGGCATCTCCATAGATTTTACCTACGGCGTTATCGACAAGTGCATACTCAAAGCATTGATCGGCAAGAGCTCCATCATCATGACCTCTGGGGGAATGGTAGAACACACTTTGCAGAGAATCAAGGACTACGGCCTGGAGTCCGGGACGAAGATCGAGGCGATCGGGCTTTTGCAATGATAAGTAACGAGCGGGTAGGGGAGTGGGGGTTAGTGAAAAAGATGTGTGTACCCGCTCTCGCCTCAACAATCTATTAATCGTATAAATACTTTTCTGGCAATAATTTACTACTGTTTTTGTCCATATGCTTTTTGTCTGGCGATCTTTGCCGCATAAGCGCCAGCTACAAAGCCCGCATCTATATTTACCACCGTGAGAACGGAGCAGGACTGCAGCATGGAATAAAGGGCTGCCCGGCCGCCTCCACCCAGACCATAGCCGGTGGAAACCGGCAGGCCGATTACCGGGGCCTCTACCAGTCCCGCTACAACCGCCGGCAGTGTCCCCTCCCGCCCGGCTGCCACCACGAAGGCATCAACATTTGCCATCTTCTCCAGGCAGGGAAAGAGCCTGTGAATGCCTGCTACTCCTACGTCGTACTCTGAGATGACGTTGCAGCCCATTTCCTCCGCCACCACGCGCGCCTCCTCAGCTACCGGCATGTCGGCAGTGCCTGCGGCCAGGATGCCCACCCATCCCCTTTTGGCCTGCGGTTTCTCGGATCGGATGACCACGCTCCTGGCTCGAACGTTGTGCACCAGCTCACTGCCCTCGGGCAGCTCTGCGCACCGCAGCAGCTCCAGCTGCTCAGCCGAGACGCGAGTGATGATCACATTGCCGGTTGCCCGCAGGTGAGCCAGGGAGATGGCCACTAGATCGGTTTTATCCTTTCCTTCCGCGAGAATGGCTTCAGGTATGCCGATGCGTTCCGCCCGGCAGATGTCTAGCTTTGCCACCTCTCCTACGGCCAGGAAGCTCTGGCGTTTGATGCGGCGTAAAGCCTCTTCCAGGGTGATCTCGCCCCCACCAAAGCACTCCAGCAGCTCTCTCAGGTTCTCTTGCACGGCCTTTAAAATAGATCGTCAAGCATAAAGGGTTTATCCCCGCACAAAGAATGAAAGAAGATGCTTGTAAACCTTGATCTTCATATCCATTCCAAGTATTCGATGGCGGTCTCCGCAGACATGCAGCTACCTGAGATTGCCAGAGAGGCAGCGCGTAAAGGAGTGAAGATCGTGGCCACGGGAGACTGCCTGCATCCTTTGTGGCTGGAAGCCATAAAGAAGCTTCCCGAGGCAGACGGGCTCTTTCTCCTGGGCGATACCCATTTTGTCCTCAGCGTGGAGGTGGAGGATAGTAGCCGCGTGCATCATCTCATATTTTTGCCCGATACCTCCAAGGCTGAAGAGCTGCAGGAAGCCTTCGCCCCCTACTCGACGAACCTGTCGGCAGACGGCAGGCCCAGGCTGCATTTGAACGGCTCTGAGATTGCCGATCACGTTCTTGAAGCGGGCGGCCTGCTGGGTCCGGCCCACGCCTTCACACCCTGGACGGGCATCTATGCTTACTTTCGGACTTTGGCTGAGTGCTACCAGGAGAAGGCGGACCAGATCAGGTTCATTGAGCTGGGTCTCTCTGCGGACACGGATTATGCGGACAGGATTGCCGAGCTCTCCTCCCGGACTTTTCTCTCTAACTCCGATGCTCATTCGCCCCGCTCTAACAAGCTGGCCCGGGAGTTCAACCAGATGGAGCTGGATTCTTTCAGCTATCAGGATCTCATCCTCGCCATCAAGCGCGAGGGCGGGCGACGTCCTACGAAGAATGTGGGCCTTTTCCCGGAGGAAGGAAAGTACAATCGCACTGCCTGCACGCGCTGCTACCGGCAATACTCCCTTAAGCAGAAGGACGAACTGATGGGACGCTGTCCAGAGTGTGGGGGGCGAATCAAGCTTGGCGTGGCGGACCGGGTAAATCTTCTGGCCGATTATGAAAAGCCCGTACATCCTTCGCACCGGCCACCTTATTTGCATATCATTCCCCTGGCCGAGATCATTGCTCTGGCCCTGGGCCACAAGAGCGTCATGACGGCCGGCGTGCAAAAAAGCTGGAGCGAGCTGACAGAGTCCCGAACGGAGATTGAGGTATTGATGCAGATCGATCTTGCCGATCTGAAGGCGGAGCCGAGAGTAATCGAAGCCATCCAGAATTTTCGCATGGGCCGGATAGAGGTGCAACCTGGGGGCGGGGGCAAGTACGGAGAGGTCAGGCTGGTGGGAGTATCGAATGCGGTGGGAAAAGGAAATGGTGGGCAAAGGTCGCTGTTTGACTTTTGAGCGGAATGAGGAAAGATGAAGAAAATTGAAGCCATAATTCGGCCCGAGAAGCTGCACCTGCTGCGAGAAAAGCTGGACATGAAGGGCTTTTTTGGAATGACGGTGACCGAGGTCAAGGGCCGGGGCCGGCAGAAGGGCATCACTTTGCAGTGGCGAGCCGGAGACTATCGGGTGGAGTTCATGCAGAAGATCAAGCTGGAGATGGTGGTCGATGACAAGGACGTGGAGTGTGTCATCGACCTGATCTGCGAGTTTGCCCAGACAGGCGAGGCCGGGGACGGCAAGATCTTCGTCTATCCGGTGGAGGACGTGGTGCGGGTGCGCACCAAGGAGCGGGGGTGCGGGGCGGTTTAAGGGTCGCACACTCAAACGCCCAGATCGATACGGTTCTTAATTTTGCATCTTTTGCCTCCCTCCTTTTCTTTCGATTTCGCAGTAATCTTCATAGTAATATTTATACGAAAATCGAGTAACAACTATTCATGATGAACCGCGACCCTCCTGCCACCAATCTTAAAGACGCGTACAATGCTGTAAGGCTGGATCCTCTGCAAAGCGGAGACCCCCGCTGGGTTGATTGCTCTCCAGCACGGGGAGGAACGGATGTTATGGGACTTTTGGCTCTGCGTATTGAAGGCTCAAGCCCTACGGCTCAATTGATTAGCGGGCACAGAGGCTGCGGAAAGTCCACAGAGCTTCTGCGCCTGGTCAATCACCTGGAGAGGGAGAATTTTCTCGTGGTTTACTTTGCCGCCGACGAGGATATCGATATGGGCGATCTGGTTTATACCGATCTTCTCCTCTCCATAATCAAACGCCTGGAACGAACGTTGTTCGATAAAGGAATCAAGATAGATGAGCGGCTGTCTGATGGCATCATGATGTGGTTTGCTGAAGTGGCTTACGGATGGAAGGATGAAGCTGTAATGGAGGCGAAGCTAAAGACCGAATTTGAACTGGGATTGAAAGCACCCGCCCCTCTTCCATTGATTGCCAAATTGCTGGCCCGCATCACCGGCCAAATTCGGACCGGTCACGAGATACGAAAGGAGATTCGCCTCAATCTGGACCCCCAGATCTATCAATTCATTGAGAGGATCAATGAGTTCATCCGGGCCGCTCTTCCCGAGATCCAAAAGAAGGGATATCGAGATCTGGTGCTCATCATCGATAACCTGGATCGTATTGTTCTGCGGGTGCTCGATGAAAAGACAGGAAGAACAACTCATGATGCCCTTTATCTGGAGCACGCCGAACAGCTCAAAGCCCTGGATGCGCATATCGTCTACACCGTGCCCATCTCCATGTTCTATTCCCTAAAGGCCACTCAACTGGCCGGGGCCTTCCCCAATTATGAAATACTGCCCATGATTAAGGTCGAGGAACAGGATGGATCGTTTTGCCAGGGGGGCATCGATCTTCTCTGTAATGTGGCCGGGAAGAGGATCGATGTCGAGTCGCTTTTCCAGACGGGCGTTGTGGATTTTTTGGCCGAAAAGAGCGGCGGGATGTTGCGGGATTTCATACGATTGCTTGGCTACACCGTTGAGCTGGACCAGGCGGAAGGCGGAAAAATCCCTATCACCAAAAAGGTGGCGGAAAAGGCATTTCGGCGCTTAATCAATGAGTACGGGCGTATGGTCCCGGATGAGCATTTCGATCTTCTGGCCAAAGTGGCCAAGAATAAGCAGGTACGAAATGATACCCAGCACCAGGCTATGCTTTACAACCTGAGCGTGCTGGAGTATATGAATGGAGATCGCTGGTGTGATGTTCATCCTGCCGTGAGGGAGCTGGCGGAGTTCAAGGATGCCTGGAAACAAATTAAGTAAGCCCGCAGAAGGGGCTAAACCTGTCGGCAAGAACTTGCCCAAGCGGCAAGCTCCTTGGAATGATGCGGAGATATCTCCTCAAAACAGGGATGTATTGCTTCAAATAGCCAGCCTCATTCGCCTGGCAGAGAGTTTTCGCCTGGGCTTTGTCAAGTGCAACCAGCCGATTCAAAGCCGCCTGATGACCGCCCGGCTAAAGGAACTGCTAGGTGATGAAGCGATTATTATTATCGTGGAGCTGACGGAGCCGGTCGTGAGTTTGAGGAGGGCCGTTCTGCAGGCACTTGAATTGGATAAGCAGGACATTTTAGGAAAGAGAGCCATCCTGGTACTTGGCTTTGAGCGCACCATTCCTTCCGAGGGTCCGGCCCCTGCCTTGGATGAGCTGAATCAGTCTCGCGAAAATTTTCCTAAATCTTTTTCTGGTCCCGTTCTCATCTGGCTGCCTGATTATGCTCTGACCCGTCTGGCCAGGGAAGCTCCTGACTTTTGGGGATGGCGCAGCGGCGTATTTGAGTTCTCGCCTGAGTTAAAAATAGTCGCAGCCGTTGAGAATATGCTGGGGAATTCATTTTCCGACAGCCTAAGCTTGTCGGAGAAGATAGAAAAAGCCTCGGCCCTAGAAGGGCTAATTAGGGATTATCAGGAGTTGCCACGGGAGGAAAGAACTGATAGATCCCTGGCTTCTGTTCTTCGTAGTTTGGGCAATACTCGTTACTATCTTGGGGAGTATAATGAGGCCTATCGGCTCTACCAAGAGAGCATGAAGATCTCTGAAGAGCTTGGAGACAAGAGCGGCGTTTCCAAGTCGCTAGGTCAACTCGGCATACTAGCTCATGCTATGGGCGATCTTGGTGAAGCCAGACGGCTCTACCAGGAGAGCATGAAGATCTCTGAAGAGCTTGGAGATAAAAGCGACGTTTCCGCGTCGCTTCACCAACTCGGCAATCTGGCTTATGTCACAGGCGATCTTGGTGAAGCCAGACGGCTCTACCAGGAGGGCCTGAAAATCGCTCAAGATCTTGGAGACAAGAGCGGCGTTTCCAGGTCGCTCCACCAACTCGGCAATCTGGCTTATGTCACAGGCGATCTTGCTGAAGCTCGACGGCTCTACCAAGAAAGCATGAAAATCGCTCAAAAGATTGGAGATCGGTACGCTCCTTCCAAGTCTCTTCATCAACTCGGCATGCTAGCTCATGCGTCGGGCAATCTTGCCGAAGCCAGAAGTCTATACCAGGAGAGCATGAAAATCTCTCAAGAGCTGGGTGACAAGAGTAGTGTTTTCAAGTTGCTTCATCAACTCGGCATGATAGCTCATGCGTCGGGCAATCTTGCCGAAGCCAGACGGCTCTACCATGAGAGCCTGAACATCTCTCAAGAACTTGGTGAAAAGAATGGCATTGCTTCTACCCTCGCTCGATTGTCTTTACTTGAAGTGGATGAAGGTTATATGGATAAAGCTCTGGAGCTGATCAGGCAAGCAGAGTCTGTCTTCGTGGAATTGGGCAGCCCAGAAGCGGCCCAGGCCAAAACGGATCGGCAAAGGCTGGAGAAGAAAATAGGCAATCCATAAAGACCCGTGTCAAATCAATTATGCGCATCTATGAACCGTTATGACCTTTTCATATCTCTTCCCAATTTATATCAAATACTATTTTAAATACCCCGAGACTGGCTTTATCCAGCAAATCTCGCCCCCGGATCTGCGAAGCCAGGTCCGCGGGCTGATACAAAAAATTGAATATCTCTCGCGTTCATATTAATTTAAGGGTGATGCAGTTTGCCAATAAACAGTGGAGACACAGCATGGGTTTTGGTGTCAACAGCCATGGTCATGCTCATGACGCCGGGCGTCGGTTTGTTCTATGGCGGGTTGGTTAGGAGCAAGACCGTCGTCTCGATGATAGGCCTGTCCTTCCTGGCCTTTGCTCTGGCTAGCGTACAGTGGGTGCTGTTCGGCTACAGCCTATCTTTCGGCTCGGATATATCGGGAATCATCGGCGGCCTGAACTACTTTGCATTAAACGGCGTGGGGCTGGGTGAGGCCCCCCTGGCCGCCAACATTCCGCATCTCATTTATGTGGCCTTCCAGCTGGTCTTCGCGGCGGTTACATTAGCCATCCTCACCTCCGCCGTGGCGGAAAGGGTCAAGCTCAGCTCCTTCATCGTGCTGGCTCTCCTCTGGACCACCCTAGTCTATGATCCGCTGGCTCACTGGGTCTGGGCGGGTGGCTGGATGGCCCAGATGGGGGCTCTCGACTTTGCCGGGGGAACGGTGGTGCACATCAGCTCCGGCTTCTCCGCTCTGGCCATAGCCCTGGTCATCGGCAAGAGGATGGGCTACGGTGCCTACGTCATGGAGCCGCATAACATTCCCATGGCCATGATCGGTGCGGGCCTGCTCTGGTTCGGCTGGTTCGGCTTCAACGCCGGCTCCGCCCTGGCCGCCAACGGTTTGGCCGCCTCTGCCCTGCTGGTCACCAACACCTCTGCGGCAGCGGGAGCGCTCACCTGGCTTGCCGCCAGCTGGCTGAAAGGAAAGCCCAGTGCCTTAGGAATGGTGAGCGGCGGAATCGCCGGTCTGGTGGCCATAACTCCTGCCGCAGGCTACGTTGATGTGACGGGAGCCCTGATCATTGGCGCTGTCTCCGGCGTGATCTGCTACATGGCCCTGCTCTTTCGCGTCGGTCGCGGCCTGGATGAGAGCTGCGACGCCTGGGCGGTGCACGGCATGGGCGGACTGTGGGGCGCGATCGCAACGGGCATATTCGCCACCGCCTCAGTCAACAGCTACACCGGCCTGATCTACGGCAACTATCATCAGTTCGCGGTGCAGATAATGGCCGCCGGAACGTCTGTGACTTATGCCTTCGTGATGACGCTCATCCTGGCCAAGATCGTTGACCGCGTCATGGGCCTGCGGGTCACAGAGGAAGAAGAATACGTTGGCCTTGATATCTCCCAACATGGCGAGAAGGCTTACGCTTGAATATGCTTAGAGATGCCTGAAGGTGAAAAAAATGAAAAAAATCGAGGCCATAGTGCGGCCGGAGAGGCTGGAGCAGATCAAGAAAGCCCTGGAAGAGAAGGGAGTTGTAGCCATGACTGTAATCGAGGTGCTGGGCCGGGGCGAGCAGAAGGGCATCAAGCTGCAATACCGGGGCGGAACCATGGATGTGGATATGCTCCCCAAGCTCAAGCTGGAACTGTATGTAGCGGACGAAGAGGTCGATTTAGTCATGAAGACCATTTGCGACGCCGGGCGCACCGGCAAGTTTGGGGACGGCAGGATCTTCGTCTCCCCGGTGGAGAAGTCGGGCAAGGTGAGGACGGGTGAGGTCTTCACCTAGAAACATTTTTTCAAATCAAAGGGTGCGAAGCAGGCTTAAGGGAAGACGGGGCAGCAGCCAGCGCATAAAATCCTTGTAAGATATCTTGGCCGTGGCAATCTCGATATACATGTCCAAAACCTCCTCCTGGCGGGCCAGGATGCGCAGGAATATTTCCGGATAGCTGTACATCATTTTTGAGAAGAATAAGGCATACCTCAGCTCCTCGCCGAATTCCTTTTTGCTTCTTTCCTGGTAAGCCTTCGCCACTTCGAGGGCGGGCACTTCTCCGATCATCTGGCCGGCTATCTTGCCGGAGGCGAGCGCATAGCAGATGCCCTCACCCGTGAAAGCATCCACAAATCCGGCTGCATCTCCGGCCAAAAGAACCCGTCCCTGGGCAGTCCTCACCTTGTTGCCGCCTTGCGGTATAAGGTGGCCGTGCAGCCTCTGCCTTTCAGAAAAGCCGTTTTTCTTCAGGAACTGTAGCATGGCCTGGCGAGGACTGCGCAGGCGAGATGACAGGCCGCCTATGCCCACCGAATAGTATCCCCGGTGCGGAAAGATCCATCCGTAGCCGCTCTTTGCCACCCCGAAGTGAATGTCCAGAGTGCCAGCCAGCCGCTCTTCGATCTTCCGATCGTCTTCCTCGATCTCGGCAACCAGGCATACCCCCATGCTCTCTTTCCTGTCCGGGCCTAATATCCTGTTTTTCAGCCCATCCTGGCATCCGGAGGCGATCACCAGAAACTTGCATTGATAAATCCCGGCATTCGTTTTCACAGACACATGTCCGTCCTTTTCTTGGAAGTCCATGACCTTTTGCGTTTTTATGCCGGACCCGGCCTCTTTCGCCTTCTGCAAGAGAAGATAATCGAAAAGACTTCGGTTTATTAAGGTGGTGAGATTGTAGCCCTTGTGCTTCTCCAATACTCTATCGCGAAAATGGACACGCGCTCCGGTTATGGTCCTCTCGCAAATATCGCAGGGAAGGGAAAAGTCCAGCAGCGAGGCAGCTTTGCTGGAGAGAGCGCCGCCGCAGGGTTTGTACCTGGGAAAAGTCTCCTTTTCCAGGATCAGAGTGTCCAGTCCCTGCAAAGCTGCTGCTCGGGCTGCGGTTGATCCGGCTGGCCCCGCACCCGCTACGATCAGATCATACATTGCAAATAAAATATGGAGTGTTGAAGACTTTAATAACTTTCTGTCAACTACCCCACCCTAAAGGACGGAGCTTGTAGCTAGTGGTTAGTTAGCCCGCTACGATTGGCTGGTTGACAGGCAGCCTGCTACGGTCAGTTCTACTGAAGGTAGCGATGTTCCTGGATGCATTCAAATCATCTTGATAGTGCGGTACATGTTATTAGATACTAAAAAAATTTATTAGATTTATAGTTTTTGGTGGTTATGCAAGGGGTACGATTCATCCGCACCCTGAAGGATGCGGTCTTCTCTACCCCTTGACCCCACGAGATAAAAGAGAAAAGAGAATATCGACCTACCAAGCTAGCCGAAGAAGAGATCATAGCCGAACTGAAGAAAGCTGGTGCTGGAGAGAACGGCCTTTATCTTGGCATCTGCCAACCAGCTTTTCCCCTCGAAGCGAATCTGGCCGGCATCCGTCTGTGTCTTAAAAGCGGCTATTCGATCCTTCGATTTTCCAACCTCGTTTAAGGCGCTTTGTGTGGTGGTTACTATGATAGTAGGATCGCTAAAGCCCCCCTCAACGGTTCTCTCGATCCTTGCGCTCACCATATCCATACCCACGCGAAATACGCTACCATTTTCTCTGGTTATGATCATGTTGATCTTCTCGCTGCCAAGCATGCTCTTGATGACAGTAGGAACATTATTGATCTGGTTATTATATGTGTCGACATATTTTTGTGTGGTGGGCATGTCAAATGAAAACGCATCAGCAAAGGAGACTAAGAGCATCAACAAAACTGCTAGAGAGAGGATCGTGTGTCTTCGAACGGGCATCTGCATAGCATGTGCTCACCCTTGATGAGATAAATATCTTATCACCACAGAATCCTTTAAGTACAATCTTTTCAAATAGTAAACTATGGATGTCCTGGTGCTCTGTATTGACCGCGACAATGATTTGGGCCGCAAGGGTGGAGTCATAAGTCCGGTTGTGGGCAGGCAGGCCAATATCGATGCCGCTCTCAAGCTGGGCATGGCCGACCCGGAGGATTCGGATGTCAATACCATCTTCGGAGGCATAAAGGTCTTGGACGAACTGGCCCTCTCCGGTAAAACCGTGGAAATTGCCTCCCTGGCCGGCGACCTGAAGGTAGGACTGGTCTCCGACAGCAAGCTTGCCGCGCAGTTGGAAATGCTACTGGAGAGCCTGCATCCCGACGGAGTAATCGTAGTCTCAGATGGAGCAGAGGACGAGGCCATACTGCCTATTATCCATTCTCGCGTCAAGGTGAACGGGGTACGCCGGGTTCTTATCAAACAAAGTCCCAACCTGGAGAGCACTTACTATCTTCTTAAGCAGGTCTTTAACGATCCCAAGATCAGCCACACCTTTTTCGTTCCACCTGCTTTAGCTCTGCTCATGTTTGCCATCTTCAGCCTCCTGGGCTACCCCAACGGCGCTGTGGTGGCCATCACCGGAGCGGTGGGCCTTTATCTTTTATTTAGGGGTCTCGGGCTGGACGACTCCATGGAAGAAGCCAAGCAGACTTTAAGAAAATCCCTTTATGCAGGCAAGATCGCATTCATAACTTACATTTTGGCGGCCATGCTGGTGATCATTGCCACGGTGAGAGGATTCGCCTATTCCTGGCAGTACTACCATGAACCCATATCACCCGGATTCTTCATTCTGGTAATGATCTATCTTAACCAGAGCATCTGGTGGTATGTTGTCGCGGCTCTGTGTGTGGATCTGGGTAAGATCATGGACATGTATCTGGAGGGCATAAGAGATGCTCGCACCATCTCCTATCTCTTTTTCTTGCTGGCAACGGGTCTTATCATCTGGTCTGCAACCGGCTTCATCCTGGCCAGCAATGCCGACCTGAAGTTCGGCATCGGTATGGTGGAATCGGTGCAGTATCTGGCCATATCGGCGATAGTTGCCATCCTCATAACCGTGGTGGGGGTCAATGTCTCCAAGCGTATAGCCGGAGAAGGGCCAGAGCAGCCTGCCAAGTAATCGATAAATGGTGATGGGCAATGCTGCAAATTCAGGCGTCGGGCGAGAGATGTCTTTGCGACTTTACCTTTGATTTTTACTGGCAGCATCAGGGCAGAAGACTCGACATGGATCAAACCGTAAGCGGCACCAGCTTTCGCGAAATGGTGCAGGCCCTACGCCGGGGTGAAACAGTCGAGATCTTGGGGGACGCGGGCAGCCGCCTGGGCTCAAGTCTGGGGGTGGATCTTTTGCGGCTGGGGGGGAAGGGCGGGCCCATTGAGGCAACGGGCAAGATAATCGTGGATGGCAATGTGGGCAGCCACATGGGCATCTCCATGCAACGCGGTGCCATCTATGTTTCCGGGGAGATAAAATCACCTATGGGAAACGTTGTGCAGGTACAAAGCGATCTCAATGGCTACAGAAAGTTCGTCTCGGTCACAGAAACATTGGAAAAAAGCCTGCCCGTCCTGGAGCCGAACACTGCCGATAAAAATGGCCTGACCATCTGCGACGGCATTTTAAGGGATACCCTGGGAGCTAGAAATCCCGCAGATAAAACCGTCCTCCTGCAAGGCGATGCGGGAATGAGTACCGGCATACTCATGCATGCCGGCCAAATTGAGGTTTTGGGCGATGCCGGCCCCAACACGGGCGTGCTCATGCAGGGAGGCAGAATTGTGGTAAGGGGCAGAGCCGGTGACTTCACGGGCGTGGAGATGCGAGGCGGCGAGATCTTGGTGGAGGGTGATGCAGGAAGCTTCACCTGCGCTCGCATGAGAGGCGGGGCAGTTTATGCCAAAGAAGGAAAGAGCGTGCCGCCAGCTCGCGCGCAAATGCCTAGCTCCCACGAGCTGGCAGCTCTCGCAAAGGCCCTGAAAATTCCAATGCTACATGCCATGATGTACCGCAAAATGTGCTTGTGATGATTAAATAAGATAACAAAGAGCCAGAGCTCTTGCTATTTTCTACGATCTGACCTTCTCTACAGCCACTTCGCCCTCAACACCCATCACGATAGAGAATATCCACTCACTGAGCTTGGCACAATGCTCAGGAATGCACTCCTCGATGCAGCCCGCGCAGGGCTCGAAAGCATCAAGAGCCAGCAGTGGATCGAAACGCCTGCCTCGAGGCTTTATGGTGCAACTGAGTCGATAGGTTCTGATGCCTTCTGCCGACTCCACCTCTCTGGTGATGAGATTATCTTTGAGGAGCTTGGCCACGATACGGGAGCATTTTCGAGAATCGATCTTCAAAACCTTCCATAGATCACTCTGCAAGGCTCCTTCAGGGCGCGACTTTATATACTCCAGCGCCTCCTCAGCAGACATTTCCGACCTCTCTAGTCATCTTCATTCAATTGGACTTATGAGAATAATGTTGTTGCCACGCAGGATAACCGATCCTAAAGAGCGAGTCTTCTCGCCGCCGATCAGCTCCACTGTCTCCTGAAGGTGAAGGTTCAAGTATTCATCTACACTGTTAAGAACTCCTTCTAAGACATAGCGAGGTGAGCCCTTCATTTCCACCTGAATCTTACTGCCTACCAGACTCTGTACTTTTTTAGTTGGGAACATAAACCAGACTCCTTAGTAATTTGAATGATTGATCAATTTGCGCGACTAAAATTGAGCGCCATCCTCAGGCGGAAATTACGCCTTTTACGCCCGTTACGCTCTTCATGAGTTCTTTCTCGATGAAATTTTTAAGCGTCATCTGTGAGAAGGGACAGCCTGCGCAGTGCCCTTGCAGCTTTACCTTGACAATTCCATCCACTATATCGACGAGCTCGACATCTCCACCATCTACGCGAAGGCCTTCCCTGATCTTTTCCAGAGCGAGCTCGACGTCATCCTTGAGGTTTTCCATGAATATTTCAGTCCCCTTTCACCTTTATAGATGTAACTTTGTGCCCAATGATCGTGTACCTTATCCCTTTTAAAGCTTCCTCGAGCTGCTTTATGATCTTTTCGCACTTATCGGAGCCGACGACGGTGTTAACCATGACTCCCGGCTCAGAGTGGTCCCGGATCGCTTTCAAGGCCATATCAAGGTTCTCGCTTAGCCGGAAGGTCTTCCATGTTTTCGGTGCCATTCCTTGATACTCCACGAGGTAAAACCCGGTGATGCCCAGCTCCGTTAAGGTATTTATGACTCGAACCAGATGCTCGTGATCCACGAAAATCTTGACCATCGTCTTCATAGAGTTCCCCTATATATATCAGACAATCAGACCTTAAATAACTTCGCGATTTAACCAGATATTTTTTTATCCTACCCCAGCTAAACAGGTCTTACCATGACCATGAGAGATATCAGAGATGTGTTGAAGAACATGGGAATACACGAAGACGAGATCGTCTCCGCGGCAATGCAGCTTTACTTTCCCCATCCGGGAGTGGAGACGCGCGAGAAGGCAGAGGCTGTGTTTCGCCAGGAGATGGCTCTCGCTCTATCAGATCCCAATCTGGCGCTTCTTATTTATGCCGGAGTCCTGCTGGAGTCGGAGGGAGAGAGATGCAACCTTCCTAACCTTCGGCCAGCCGACTATGAGAACGATCTGACCTGCCTTATCGCGGATGAAGTCTTGGGTCTTGCCATTGCCAAGTATGTGGGCGGCTACAAAGGGCTTTTCGATTACGTTCGCTACGACAAGGCCAAGCCGGGCATCCTCTCCCGCCTGGGCCCCTTCATGGATGATGTGGTGGCCGGGCTCATCGGGGGGGTGTCCGCCAATATGTATACTCGGGCGGCTCTGTCCGAAGGGAGTTTGCATTGAAGGAGTTGCTCTTTGCTCTTAAGTCGGGATTCGGTTGGCTGTCCACCATACCGGTAGGTATCTCCATGGAGGGCATCGAGGCCCTGATGAGGCATGTTTACGTATTTCCTATGGTGGGCCTGGCCTTGGGTGCGATTTTGGGCGGCGTGGCCTATACGGCGGGGCAGGCGCTGCCCGCTAATCTGGTGGCCATTGTGGTGATAGTTGCCATCTACAAGCTTTGCGGCATAAATCATATCGACGGGCTGGCCGACTTCGGGGATGGGGTGATTGCCCACGGCACTCGTGAGAAAAAAGTCGCTGCCATGAAGGATGTCTCCCTGGGAACAGGGGGCGCTGTTTTTATGGCCATAATCTTGCTTTCCGCCTTCGCGACTGTATCCGACATACCCCGCACTCTTCTGCCCCTGGCTCTGCTGGTCGCGGAAGTCTCCTGCAAAGAGGCCATGATCTGCTTTGCCGCCTTCTCCACTTCCCTGCAGAAGGGCTTTGGCCAGATCATGATTCAGCGAACGGGGTCGCGGCAGTTTCTCCTGGGCCTGGTCATATCCGCGCTCTTGTGCGCGGCGGCGTTGGGTCCACTGGGCCTGGCCGCTCTCTTCGCGGCTCAGGTGGCCGCCCTTTACATGGTTCTTGTGGCAAAGAGGAACTTTGGGGGGGCCACCGGGGACGGGATAGGTGCAACCAATGAGGTGGCAAGAGTGGTGGCCCTGGCGGTGGCTCTGACTTTAGGGGGTGTTCTTCCCTGGACGCTCTGGTGATGGCGGGGGGCCGGGGCTCTCGGCTGAATATGGGGGAAAAGCCGCTGGTGACCCTCTTTGGCCGGCCGCTCATCGACTATGTGGCTCTGGCTTTGGAGGACAGCGGTGTGGATAGGATCTTTGTGGCCACCACGGACAATGTGCCCCGCACCCAAAAATGGGCTACAGAGAGGGGGCTTTGTGTGATGGAGACGGGTGGCTATGGCTATGTGGCGGACATGATTGAGGCCGTAAAGAAAGCAGAGGTTACAGACCCAATTATGATCATCATGGCCGACCTGCCCCTGGTCACTTCGGATCTGATCGATGAGATCATCGAGGTTTATGAGGGGCGGCCTGAGCCGGCGCTCTCCACGCATACTCCCCTCGATCTGCACAGTCGTCTGGGTCGAAGGCCCGATTCCCTCTTCAACTACCAGGGCCGTCTCATCGTTCCGGCAGGCATAAATGTGCTGGATGGAGTCGATATAGAAAAGGAGCAGGAGGACTTTCACCTGATATTGGAGAGAATTGAGCTGGCGGTGAATGTAAATGTGGTCGGAGACCTCATGCTCTGTGAGAAGATAATGCAAGGTGATTTCCTTTGAATAACACCATAACTGTAAATGGCGAGAATTTCTCCGCCCAAGATCTGCTGCTGCTTTCCGGAGTGGATGAGATCAAAGAGCCCAATCTGATCAAGAGCTACATCCTGCTCGTGGCCAGGGCTCTAAGAAATCCCATGAGGCTGCCCTGGCTGCTCAAGGACATCTTCAACCTCTGCATCCAGGAGGAGGACCAGAGGGACATGAGGCTCTGCCTGATCCGGGTACAGGTGGAGGCGGAGTTGATGATGACCCAGGATATCCAGAGGTATCAGCAGAGGCGCTATGTGGCCCAGGTGATCGAGATCCTGCTCTTCAATGAGCTCTTGCTCGCGCCGCGCGAGGCGGTGGAAGAGGGGGAGGTGGAGTAGGGCAGGGCGGCAGAACTTTTTTCCTGTCGATGATTCTTGGTCTCCAATGTATTGAACGATAGTTTAATAAGAAAAACGATCGTTCAATATATCAAATGATGCTCCTCTGCAAATGCGTCGGTTTTAAAGTGATGGAGTTCTTCCTGACTCACCCCTCCGTGGAAATTCACCTCAATGAGATGGCAAGGAAGCTGGAGATCAGTCCGGCAAGCGTCAAGACATACTGCGATGAACTCTCGAAAGATAAAATTATCTTAGAAAAGCAGACCGGTAACCTCAGGCTCTTCAGACTCAATCGGGAGGATTTTGGGGTGAGGGCGATGATGAGGGCCTACCACCTCCTTTTGCTGAAGAAGCTGGGCATTGAAGATATTGCGCGAGATTGCATCTCTCTGGCGATTTACGGCAGCATGGCTTCCGGAAACCTGGATGAGAGGAGCGACCTGGATATCCTGGTAATAGGTGACGAGAAGGATTCTGATCGCGATGGTGTTCTGAAATTGGAGGAGAGGCTGGGGCGAGAAGTCCAGCTAACGGTCTTGCCTTATTTCAGGTGGGAGAAGATGAAGAGAGAAGGTGATAAATTCTCAGAGTCCGTTCTAAGAAATCACGTTCTTGTAAAAGGAGCTGAGCTATGAATCGGGATCAGGGTCTCCAGGCATAACGTGCAGTACGGCGGGGCCCGTGTGGGCAATGAAGAGGCTGATTTTGTAATCGGGTTTGCTCGGAATCCTAATCGCAATTTTTCCCATTTGATCTCTCGCGGTTGAGGATGGCTTCGATTTCTGAGCGTATCTCTGGGGCGAACTCCTTGGCAGTCTTCCACACAATTTCATTATCGATCCCAAAATATCCATGGATAAGCCGATCTCTCATTCCTGCCATATCCTTCCAGGGCACCTGAGGGTTCCGCAGTCTGACTGCGGTGGGCACTTTCTTGACAGCTTCTCCTACGATCTCAAGCGCGCAGATCACGGAATAGCGTGTCTTTTCATCAGCCAGAAAATCCTCAACGTCCATTCCCTCCACGAAGCTCTCTGCCTTCTCCAGGTTATCCATGATATCCTGCAAAAAGTCGATGTGCCTTCGCTCGGGCTTCACAGTGCTACCTTCTCCCGAAGAATGCGCTCTCCAATCTCGCCCTTTAAGGAGCGAATTGATACGAGATCAACTTTGATGCCGGTAACCTCGCGTAGCTTCCGTTCAAGGGAGATGAACTTGGGAAGGGTGGGCACTTCCTCGAACTCCACTAGAATATCAAGATCGCTACGCATGTGCTGCTCGCCCCGGACGTAGGATCCGAAGAGCCAAAGGGAACCGACGCGATATTCCCTACGCAAGTCTGTCAGGTTATCGCGAAGCAACTGCTTTAGATCCTCCAGAGCGGGCTTTGGCACAGATTTCAATGGCTTTGAGACGACTTGAGAATTCATGCGTTGCATTGTAATACTATTCCATTTTTTAGGGATAAATACATGTGGATTCTGCACAAGAAACAAATTGAATTTAAGTGCGGGATTTATAACGTCCTAATGAAAGAGAAACCCATAAATCTATTTGCCTGTGATGTACTCGTTTTCAAGCTTTTCAAGTTCTTTTCTAATCTCGGAAATCAATTTTGATAGACTCGCCTTTTCGAGTTCATAGTTGGTGTAGGACCGAATATTTCCTGACTCAAAAATAATAAATTCAATAACACATAGAACGGACTTGCATAATCCAGGTAACATTGATATTTCGAGACTCCAATGAGATGGCACAAAATGAATAAAATTGTTTCGAATTTCGTTTAATGTCTTCATGGCATAATCAGTTTCCATCGAAGCCAAAAAATTCTTACTACCAATACCAATCTTCATACGATCTTCTGATTTTATGTATTTATACAAATCCATAAAATTTTCCATTCGCAGATCTGGATAGTCGTCTCCAGAAAGCATTGCATCTAAAAATTGTTTCTTATTTTTGCAGACATTGAATGATGCTGTCCCCTTCAATGCCAAGACCATAAATGCTTGAGTGGAGTTATGAAGTGCGATCATAACCCATTTCCAGTTATAAGCATCTTCATGGATCTGCAATACAAATTGATGCGTCTTATGAAGCGATTTTATAGCTTCATTTGTTTCATCTGTTCACATCCACATCTTGTATCAGATCTTCGTTCTTGATCAAATACTCTCCGAGGGTCTCTCCTCTAAGCATAGCATGAAATCGATTTCCAAATATCCGCAGAGTGCTAAAG
>JANYKI010000123.1 GCA_025361645.1 Methanothrix sp. | reverse complement strand
AGCTTGAAGAGTGATATAGCCGTCCGTGATCATCTGCTGAATATCCGCCTCAATCTCTGTCTTGTTGGACCCCTGAACCCTCGAAATAAGCCCAGGTATTTTTTCGCTTGGAACCTTGGCAAACATTAGAGCTTCCATCTTGGCCATTCTCAGATCTGCCCCTTCCAGCTTCTCGGTTTTGTTTGCTGGAGGCTTCTTGTTGGCCTTGATGAAGTCAATAGCATCGTCAATTGACATTCCAAGCACTTTTTCAATTTCTCCATGCTTCGCACCCCACCGAGCATTGAACTGTTCTTGATTCATAATGAATGGTGGTTGAAGTTCTTGCCCGCCTGCTGGTGTATTCGCGGGAGGCGTGCCCGCTGGTGGCACCTGTGGTGCCGATGCTGGATTACCTGCCATAGAAATTCTCCCAGGAATTGAGGCTCCTGTGACCTACTTAAACCAAAAAAATATCACCCGCCGATCTAGTCCGGCGTCAACTTATTATGATGATTATTATTCTGCAGTTTTTCGATAAGCTTCAACATAATGAGTGCAGTTAACATGAAACATACCGCCATCTATCGCTTCGCTCAGAGGTGGATATTTTTCATCATTTCCTGATAGAGAGTACATCTTGCCTTCAAACTCTGCACATTTTTTGCAGCTTCCTGAATGTGCTGGAATGAACACGAGGTCCTGCGCTTTTTCTTGTAGACGGTTTGTTATGCCTTCTCTGAAGCTCTGCATTGTGGATTCCTGCGCCAGGACTTCTGCATATCTGCCCATATCCCAGGTATTCCCGGCCTTGTCAACGAATCCGGTTATTCCGTTCTCTGCCAGGTCATCCTTTATTTTAGCGGCTACCTGGGCCTCTTTTTGATCTCCCAGAACTGCGCTTTTGGTGTTCTCCAGTTCCAGCTTCCTGAAAATGTCATCTACTCGTCTGTCAACTACTGAAATAACATCCATCAGTCTTGAGTATGTGCTTTTTCCTAATGCTTCGGCTGTTTTTTGGTGAATTTCTCCGAAATCTGCAATGCTCTCATTCTCAGGTGGAAGGCTGGTATCTGCGAGATCTACGCCTTTCATGTAGCTGTATGGTATCGCTTCCTGGACCCAGGTCCTGGAGCCCTCCAGAAGATCTTTTCTTATCTGCTGCATTCGTGCTGAGGAATAATCCCCCGGCCCCAGGATATTCCCGTTGATCGAGGCCAGGAGAAGCCTGTTGCATTCCTGCAGAATCTCTCGCTCTGCCTCATTGTAGAACTTGATGAGGCGTAGAGACTGTGCGTATGATGGATTTGCCATGTTATCCTTCTTGTCCAAGTGGTGACAGCTTGATCACAGGCGCTGCCGGCGCGGCCTGCTGCCGTGCCTGCTCTGCGCCCTTGATCCGAGCTATCTCTTTCTGCAGAGCGCTCTCTGGATCGTCGCTCATCTCCAGGCCCTGAGTCAACGCTACGTAAGTCTCCAGGCTCATGCCCTTGGCGGCGAAAGCCATGGTGGCCCAGTTGGCCGTCTGGAGTGAATCTCTTGGGAGGCCATCCGAGATGACGACAGATACCTCTTCAGGCTCGACTGCCTGCTCGCTCTTCCCGAGAGCTACTGTGAGTTTGCTGTGGAGACTGTGAACCTTTGGGATAGCCTTCTTCAGGCTGGTGGCGAACTTGCGCACTCTGGAGGTTGTCGGAATCAGCCGGAATGCCAGAGCCGTACCGCTCTCTGCCTTGCCCAACTCGTCTTGCTTGACGAGATCCATCATGTAGAGGAGCTGGTCCATCTTGTCTTTGATGGCGTTCTCAACTGCCCCTAGCTCTGCCTGCCAGGTGAGGTACTCGGCCCGCAGAGAGCCGGGCTCCAGGAGAATTGGCTCATCAAGATGGATCTCCCAGACAAGCTTTGCATGATTGAAATGATTGAAAGCTGATTCCGGAGCCTGGAAAACGGGCCGGGAGAACTTCGCCAGGACCTCCTCGCGCCTGGCAAATGCCAGCTCCAGGGCCTCGATCAAAGAGCAGACCGAAGGTGTATAATCCGAGCGCCCATAGCGCCTCTCGCTGGAGAGAGCATTGTCCACCCGGACTATGAGAATTTCATCCAGCAGAGGTTTCCCGCTTGCGTCCTTTCCGAAAGGATACTGCATACCCTTGTCGTCGATCTGCAGGCCGGCATAGGTCGGGAAGCTGGCAAGGTTTTGCTTCTCTCCGAGCTTGCCGCTATTGATTTCGTAGAGAAGATGCTGAAGGAAGCCTTTCCCGTGTATGGTGAGCTTCACAAACTCTTGCTTTTCAACTGTGAATTGTGAAAAGAATACGTATGCTGTGACCTTGCGGATATTTCCGAGGGCGTGGACCATATAGAAAGTCTCAGGATTTTGAGCTATTATGCCATCCTGAGTAATTTCGTATGCTCCATGGCCATATCGAGATGTATCTATCAGCACCTCTTCATCAGGTCGCTCCTCGATCACATATACGTCATTTATTTCCACATCCGGAGCATCTCCTATGCATAGATTAACGTAGGTGGTTGTGGCCTTCTCGCCCCAGCCGAGGATAATGGCTACCTTCTTGTCGTCGTCTTCTTTGTCCCGGAGGTAGGCGGCGTATTTGCTGAAGACCTCATGCTGATTGTTGTAGATGCACCGATTGAAGGCGTGCTCCTTCAGCCTCTCGGCCTCGTCCTTATCTTCCGGTGGCCACGGACGGCCCACTTGGATGAATGATAAATCAGTTAAAATTTAAATCACCCTATTGAATCAGTTAGCATCTATATCCTTGATTTTTCCGTATTCTGCGATGGCTTTGGCGCGGTTGGCTAGGACTTTCTGATAACACTCCTGGCAGGCTTCCAGGCCGGAGAGGTTGTCCTGGCCTGGCTCGGCCTGGCCGATGTAGGGCCGAAATTCGAGCTTTGCGATGGGGACTGGCTTCTGCTTGAGCCTAGTGATGTCAGTGCCACAAAGAACGCAGATCATAGCTTGCCGCCCCTTAGAATCTCCTCGCCGTACCAGACGCCCTGCGCCAGGCTCATGAGCATATCGTCATTCTCTCCTTCTTCTGCCTCAAATTTTGTATTCCCCTGAGCGCTCAGTTCCGCCCTGAATCCAAGCATCTCCTTTTCCAGCAAAGGAAGAATCGGCAGGCCTGGGTTTATGTGCACCTTGCCCGCATCGAAGGCTCCCAGGAACTTGCCTATCATACGGGGCTTTCCGACATGAATTCTATTTCCCTGGCGGGTTGTACTGTTCCCTGCCGTGATCGTGATTTCCTTTACCGGTATTCCTTTTGCCTTCAGGATGTCGTCTACTGCTGCCCCTACTCCAGTAGCGTCACTGATGAACGTAGGCGGCTGTTTTGTCCAGAATTTCTGATTTTTGTAAACCGAAACCGCCCATGTGGCGATTGAGGGATCGTTTGGATGATCGTAAGGTAGCTTCTGCTTTCTGTTTAGGGCCACAAGATCGTATTCGAAGCGTCTTTTTGCCTTCACCATGTGCATATCAAGGACTGAGATGGCGCTCCAATCCCTGAGTTTCGCAGGGTCCAGCGAGATAATGTAAATCATATTTCGATCATTGCCACGTCATTCGAGAGTGCATTCATGATTGATGTGCTCGTGATTATCTGGGACTCTTCGTCCACGAACTTGTTGAAATACTCCTGTAGATACCAGGCTTCACCATGCTCTTCAAGCTCGTCTTCCAGAAAGTCCTTTGAGATTCTCGGGCAATCATCTGCTGAAACGAGAAACCACTTCCACTTTCCTTTTTCTGTGACACCTTTTCGCCTGTTATCCCAAATGTCCCAAAAATGCCCACGTTTCCCGAAAGGCGTTGACATCAGAATATGGCGGCCATTTGAGACGGCCAGCATCGGCCTGACTGACTTGTACAGAATATCAAGTACCCTGCTCGCCTCATCCTCCAGGAGGAGGGTAACTGCTGAAATGCCCCTGATGGTCTTCTCCGATCCAGGCAGGGCCATGAAGCGGTTTTTGTTTTTGAACTTCACAGATAATTTTGTATCTTCATCGAGATAATCGGATGCAAGCTCTACTGCACTTCGAAATTCATCGAACTTCTGCATGAGCTCGCCGGACTGGCGGATGCCGGGAGCCACGCAAAGGCCCACAGTCGGGCGGCGGTAAATGCACTCATGCAGTGCCAGGGCGGCTGATGTTGTGGACTTGCCACTCTGGCGGCTGCAATTCAGGATGATGTACTTTTCACGACTTGATATCAGGTCCTGCTGCCATGGGTCCAGGTTGAGGCCCAGGACCTCCTTCGCCCAGAGCACCGGATCCATGGTGTAAAGAACTTCGTCGTCTGCGTTCCAGGAGGGCTTCAATGAGCTTTTGCTTCGCTTCCGGGTCGTCGTCCAGCGCCTCCAGGATGGCTAGTCTGGTGTCCTCGAAGGATTCCATAGCTTCGGCCATGCGGCTCTCTGCATCATCCCCGGAAAGCTCCAGCTCCAATTTAGCGCACTCAAAGAGCATGCGTGAACCTATGGGCCAGTAAACTGATGCCGAGCCCAGGGTGAGTGCATGCATCGTCCCATCAGAGACGGCGAACATATCGCCTAAACTCACATCGAGGAGCTGCTTTGCCCGGAGCTTGCCTAAATTGACTACATCGAGCGTATTAACGATCTCATCTTTTGCTTTGTTTCTTGCATCATCATGCCTCTGTGCTCGGACTTCCTTGGCCTCATTCACCAGGTCCCGCAGGTCCCAGACGGCAGCCTTGTAGCGGTTGATCGTTGAATAAAGTCCAGGCTGCCCCAATTCTCTTGCTATCGTTCTGGGGCTCTTTTTATCACCAAATCCCTTTTCGATCAGGTCAATAAAGGGGGCCAATGTTCCGAATGCCATAAAGTAGTCCTGATGCAGATTTGACGCAGTGATGCAAAGCAATTCGTGATGCAGTAGTCCAATGATTCAAAACGATGCCGTGATGCAAAATGATGCAAAGTTAAGGAGAATCTTGCTCAGTCCTTTGCATCATCCGGGACTGGACCATGTCCCATCTCAGTGAACCAACAAATTGGATCAACACCTTTTCCTTGCTTCTTTGACCAGGCTATGAATCCCTGCCTGGTAAGCCAAAGCTGAGTAGTCGTTCTGTAAAGCCTCTCCTGGCCTGCTGGTTTCCTTGTTCCGCAAGGTATTACTCGCTCTACAAGATCCTGCACTATGCACTCTGCTGCCTGGGCTCCGGTTGGAGATGCTCCGCAGCAGCCGAATCCTTCATCTTCATTAGCCATGTGTTAATTCTCCTTAATCTGGGCCCCTCGTCATGCCGGCATACCTGGCCAGAAACTTGATTTGGTTCAGGTCTAGCTTTCGGCTTGCAATTTCAGGAGGCAGAGGATACTGCTGAGTAGGCATGCTTTGCCTTTTCCTCTTCATCCGGGCTTCTGCTTTGCTTTTAGCGGTTGATGGGTTTATGCTCTCACCACCACCACGGTAGAATTGAGCTCGAACTTGCCGGAATGCCACAAGCTGGAGATCTCCACGGGCCGGCTAAACTTACCTGGTGTAAGAACCTTCTCCCGAACCTTACCGTCTCCAGAGGCGGAGAAGAATGTAGTTCTGGTCAAATTCTCTCCGTCTAAGGATGACAAGATTTTAGCTGTGGCGTTTAGATCCGAAGAATTACGGATCCTTAAAGAATGCTCTTTTGTGACTACGTAGTAACTACTCAGATTACTGGCTTTTAGTCCGTGGAAGTTCTGAGCTGGTGTTAAGATCTGGCCGTAGTAGATGGACTCTGCACCCCTGGTAAGAACTCCGCCTTTTACTCCGTCGTAGTCTGTCTGAGTCTGAAGGTCTCCCTCTCCTGAGAAATCTTCTCGAAACTCTATTGTGCATTGGCCAGGGCTGAAATGCAGATAGAGGATGAAAATCGTGATTAGAAATAGTTTCGAATAAGGATACAATTATTACTCCTCCTCTCCCTACCTTTGCGGATAGGAATTTTCATGAAGAGATGCCTTATCCCTTCACATGTTTCAGCAAGCCCCACAACATATCTTGCAGAGTCCGGATGGCTCCGTAGTCCTTGGCCATTGCCAGAACATTAGAGATCTCTTCTGCAGACACCTTGTCATCATCTGTTATCTCATCGAGGGCAGAGACGCCCATAGCCACGCACTTTAAGCCTTTCTTGAATGCGGCCCACGCATTCGGGTTAGCTACTTTCAAAGATACTATTCCTGCTGTTATTAGTTTCGAACCTGCGTCTTCTATCATTCCCGTCATCGATCTTTTCTCCTAATCCCCAGGCTCACCCCTGGATATTTCCGGGACGCTCGCGTCCCCGGGCGTTCATGCTCGATCTGCCGGCAAAGGCAGCTTTTAAAAGCGAGACCGCCCTGAGAGAAGACAGAGGGCTCCACAGAGAAGGCGGCATGTTTCCCAAAGGGCGGTCATTTCCGGGCTGAGGTCGGGCCAAAAAAGAGGAGCAAAATTGATTTAGTGAGGGAAAATGCAGGATATTGCACCAACCCGGCCCCAGCTATCCGGTGATTGACGTGATTTGGCGTAAAGGAGGCCAAGACAGAGGATAGGTCCTATCCTCGCTTGACTTTTGGCTGAACTTAAAGAAGTTGCGTCTTGACTTGGGTCCTAGGCCGGGATAAAAAGCCTGGACGAGTTAACCTCCTGGACCAGCGCGATACCAGATACTATAAGAATGAGTCTTTCTTAGCGCGCAAACCCATGCTTTACGGGGTGCAAAAGATGCTTATAAAATTGTGCTGAATAGAATTGGCACGATAATCGCTACGAAGAGGCCCATTACAAAGGCAGTCCGCGAGCCTTGCGAAACTCACATCTATTTTTTTGATAGTGATCCCTCAAAACGGGGTAATGAGGACCTCTGCTCCAGATGCTGCGTTGCTTGTGGTAATTTATCTTCTTCTTGCCCTCTGACCTGAGCACTCCTGAGATCTGCAGGACCTTGGCTATGCCCTGAGTGGGAAGGCCCAGCTCTTTGTAATCCACCTTCTCCTGACTCTCCAGGATCAAGAGCGAATCAGGATCAGCGCCAGCGTCCGCTAGCATTTGTAAGGTATCTTTTGGCCTGAACGACATAAAAACCTCTATTTCCGGTTTGCTAATTCCTGGGCACGGGCCCAATCTTCCGGCGTTGGGGCTCGTGGGAGGTAGAGCACAGAGCCGGGATCTTCGCCGAACTCCTCAACGTAGATCTCTTCCAGCTCCGGATCAACCGCAATCATGGCCTGCAGCTCACTGTCTATCTTGGCCATCTCTCTGAACAACGTTGCTTCTTCCATCTCAAGAACATATCTGACTTCATCATTTATATATTATTCTGCCTCTCTTTTGCGCTTTCAGCCTCCTGTAACGCTCTATTTCCGGCCTTGATCTTCTCCTGGGCGGCGACACTTTAGGTTCAGTGCCGCAACTCGGACAATGTGGAACCTGTCGCCCGTCGAAAATTACAGCCTCCTGTTTGCAGTGCGGACACATTCGAGGCCGGAAGAGGGTGATATCCTCAAGCTCAACTTTCTCGAAACGCCAGAAACGGCCAGCTTTGCCACCATGATGTTCAGTGGCAAGTCTTGTCCCAGGCTCCCGGAGGGGCTCAAGAAACATCGATAGAGTCCTCCGAAAAGAGTCTGCTCACGAGCAAAGCCTGAGCATTATAAGGAACTGTAATTCTTATTATATTTAAGGATTTGTAATAAGGGGGTGTCCAATTCACCACTGCACCCCCAAAGCAATCTCAGAGAGATCAGCATGGAGGGGCTCTACCTGGCTCATGACGGCCTTGGCCAGGTCCTCAATATCGCTATCCAGCCCAGGAAGGTGCATCATGCGCGCCATCTCGGCCATAACCTTGAAGCTCATCTGAAGGTCAGAGGGAAAGCTGTGCATGTTGTACTCGTCTTCCCTGAGACGGCCTGTGATCTCTCCCAGGGCGGTCCTGGTGCTCTGCAATGCCTCTGAGCAGGGGCGGCACATCTTCAATCCGCCACCTCCTGGGTTTCGATCGTCACCAGAACACGCTTTCCTCTGGCCCCTTCCAGGAACTGGTTTGCGTCTCCGATGAGGGAACCGGGCATTTCCAGGCTGAAATGAACTGTACCCATCATGCCGAAACTGGTCTGGAGAATCCCGGCAAACTCCTTTTTCACGCGGTCGCCCCCATTGGAGCGACCTCTTGCCAAGGCTTATGATCCTCAGCGCTCAGGCTATTGACACCCACAATTTGGCACATCTCGCTCTCACCACATTTCTTTTTGCAAAACATCTTGGTGAAACGCAATCTACAGGCGCGTACGC
>JANYKI010000098.1 GCA_025361645.1 Methanothrix sp. | reverse complement strand
GTTTATCGATTAAGGATACGTGCAGAAAACTTGGGGTGAGCTTCTTTCAATATATGCACGATATTTATTCAAAATCATTTGCCATGCCGAGGCTAGCTGAGATACTGACTATTGCTCAATCATAGTATTGAGCATGTTCCTCTTAGCTGCATGCACCCCCAGAAATTCAATCCTCTCTTCCACCCTTCCATCCACGGGACCCAGATCGATTATCATAATCCTATCCTCATCCGCCGCGATCAGGTCGGTGAGAACGGCCACCATCTCCACCTTGCCACGTTGCGTGAGATCGCAGCGAAAAACCGAGTAGTGGACCGGCTCGCCAAATCCTTTCATAGCCCGATGAACCTTGCACAGCCTCTTCTTTTCCCTGATATCATAGCTGACCACAAAAAAATTAAGTCCGCTCAATATTATCCCCTCGAAATAAATGCCGGGTATTCTTTCAGCTCTCCGGAAAGAACTCTCGCCAGGAGACGCGACTGCACCTCAAGCACCCGTCTGTAGCTCACTTTGTAGCCGAAAATGGGATGAGTAACCTCGGTCTGCATCCTGTGCTCGTATGCGGCGATAACCTTTCGTTTGGCCTCAGGCATTATGGAGATGCCAATGCCCGTTCTAATGAAGTCCTTTGCCGTCAGCTCTTCGTTGTTGAAGAGCGAGAACATTGCAGCATCGGCAATAACCGGTCGAAACTCCTCCATCATATCCAGAGCCAGAGCCGGACGACCGTACCTGGGCTGGTGATAGAAGCCGAGATAGGGCTCAAAGCCCGCCGTCTGAACCGTTGTGAAGAGCTCCTTGGCCAGGATGCCGTAAAGGTAAGAGAGGACCGAATTCACGGGATCGCGAGGTGGCCTCTTGTTTCTACCCTCAAAGGAAAAATCTCCAGGGTCCGCTTTGAGCAGTGAACTGAACCGGGAGAAATAGGCCGCGGCGGCTGCACCCTCAATTCCCAGCAAGCTCTGCCGGCTGGTGGCATTCTCAGCATCTTTGGCGAGATTGGACAGCGATTCCAGCACCTGGCTTCGCCCTTCCGGATCGTATCTGCGCAGCCGAATTCTGGAGTTCTCAATCTTCGCGGCTACGATCTTTCTGGCAATGGATAGCGACTTCTCCTCATCCCCGGCCCACGAGAATTGCTTGATACGCAAGAGCACATTCTTGTGGCTCATACCCTGACAGATGCCAAGAAACCAGCCTCCGTGAGAGAAGTGCAGCACCGGCACATTCCTCTGCATCAGCTCCACCATGGCCGGAGTGGTGATCTCCGCACCACCGTAAAGGCAGACCTTGGAGATCTCCCTGATCCGAGCTTCGCTCACCTTGCCCTCTTCATAAGACCAGACCTCCAGCCGCTCCCCACGCTTTCGCACCGTCTTTCCCTGGCCGACCACGTAAACAGGCACCTGATCGTCCCGGCAGGCAAGCAGCATTCTGATCTTCTCTTCCTCGGGCTTGCCCTCCAGCGCGGTCTCCGCCTCCATCTCCCGCAAGAGGTTCACCTCATCGGGCAGGCAAATTCCGGCCAGTGAGCAGCGGTCGCAGCGCGCGCTGCTGCGCAGGGGCGGGGGAATCTCGCCCCGCTCTACCGTGCTGCGCAGAACCCCCAAAAGGCTCTTTGCTCTGTCCATCAGGGCAACGTCGAACTTCACCGGGACCCTTTCTTTGGAGCGGATGAAGTAGACCATTGCCTCTTTACAGGAGAAGCCGTTCTCCCGCAGGGCCAGACACTGCGCAGCCAGTTGCATCAGATGCGGCTCGTAAAGGCCCGCCTGGGTCTTGGGCGCTTCGCCCCGCTTGTACTCCACCGGCGTAACTATCAGGCCGTCGCCCTCCAAGAGATCGATGCGACAGCACACGCCCGCCTGCGGGGCGGAAAGCGAAACGGAGCGGACGTGGAAGGGCACAAAGTCCTCCGGCACAGCGTCCTGCTCCGCGTCTATCCAGCGGTGCTGGAATCTGCCGTCGGCCAGCTCGGCGCTATCCAAAAACTCGCCCTGCACAAACTGCAGGTAGCAGAGCCGCGGGCAGTAGGCGAAAGCGGCCAGCATGCTGGCTGGGATGAGGTCATTTCCATCTTCAATGGAACTCTTATTCTCCGACATTTTTGCACCCCTAAGATCTTTAGAAAATGTATACGGATGTACCTGTTAATAATAGAGTCCTCTGTGCGCTCTGTGGTTTACCGTGTGTTTGCTTGTCGATGGAATAAAAAGGACTGTAAATTATTATCCGGGAAATTTATAATATTAACCGCAGAGACAGGAAATTTACATTATAACCAGCACTTGAAATGAAAGCATACTTCTGAATAATAGTCGTCTCCGTGCGTTCGTCCTCTGTGCGCTCTGCGACTCTGCGGTTTTATTACCGTAAAGCATCCCTTTCCCAAATCCCGCGCCAGAAATTCCCGCCCTCATCCAACACCTTTATTTCCCAGATTTAAGAATATTAAGAATTGAGGCTCAAACATGCTGGAAAGGCTCACGAAATCATTACTGGAGGCTCCCGTATTCAAGAGGGGCGAATACAACTACTTCATACATCCCATCACCGACGGCGTGCCCGAGGTCAGGCCGGAGCTGATCCGGGAGGTTACCGGCCATATCATGCGCATTGCCGATCTGGAGGTAGACAAAATTGTGACGGTAGAGGCTATGGGAATTCCCATCGGCATAGGCCTTTCCATCATCTGTGACATACCTCTCGTGATAATAAGAAAGCGCAAATACGGCCTGCCCGGCGAGATCGAGGTTTCCCAGGTCACAGGCTACTCCAAGTCGCAGCTCTTCTTAAACGGCATAAATAAGGGCGATCGGGTCATTGTGGTAGATGATGTCATCAGCACCGGTGGAACGCTTCTGGCCACGCTTCAGTCCCTGAAGGTTGCGGGTGCAGTTGTCAAGGATGTAGTAGTCGTAATAAGGCGGGGCGACGGTGTGGAGCGATTGAGGGCAGAGGGCTACGTTGTCAAGACCATGGTCGATGTAAAGGTCGATGAAAGCCATGTAACCAGCGTCACAAAGTCTCGAGATTGAAATGAACAGTGAAAAAGGATGCCCGGGAAGAAATATTGAAGAGGCAGAGGGAAAACTGGAAGAAGATCTGCGTGCCGAGACCGTGAAATGGCAAAAAAAGGCCGAGGATCTCTATGAGAAGGTATCCGGGGATGGAGAGTTCCGGGAGAATGTCTCCGCCTACATTCGCGACTGCCAGTATTTTCTGGAGAAGGGAGACCTAATCAGGGCTTTTGAGGCCGTGATCTGGGCCTGGGCCTGGATGGAGATTGGACTAGAGAAAGGGCTTTTGCAGCAGAGTGAATGAGTTATTATTAATATCATGAGGTGGCTCCAACCGTCAGTAACTTTAAGTTAGTATTATATACTTAGACTGGCCTATATGCATTTCAAATGAGCACTGATTACCGCACTCGACTGGATGAGGCAAAGTCCCTGCCTGATATATTCGAACTGGTCAAATCATTGGTATTGAAGAGCATGGGCAAGAGCCGGGGTGGTCTGATGCTGGGCATGGCCAACCTGGGAAACCATCCGCAGGGCTTTTTCGGAGGATTCTTCACCACGGGCACCAATGTCATCGTCCTCAATAAGATCCCGCTGCAAAGGATCAAGGAGACGCGTCCTGAGCTTTACAAGCCCTACGTCTTTCATGTCCTGTTGCATGAATACATCCATTCCCTGGGCTACCTGGATGAGGCAGATGTAAAGTCAAAGGTCTTTGCCATCACAAGAGAGGCTCTGGGAGAAGAGCATCTGGCCGCGCAAATAGCAGCCAATGCGAATGAGTTCATCAAGCATCTGGCCTACCCCGATGTAACCTGGAAGCCGGAAGATGAGGGACTGGAACTGGTGCAGGGGTTTGACAGGTCGAGCGTGTCGTATATTGCTTAGGAGATAAAAAATAATATGGCTGTTATGGGAATTAAGAGGTTGTCGTCCACAGGCGTGTCCAGGCTTTCCACTACTGCCGCCAGAGCTGCCAGCGCTATCCCAATCCAGCCCACAAACAGACAAGCCGGCAGAGTGAAGACAAAAAATGCAATAGATCCCTCCACAGTTTTACGCGGGTTGTGGGGAAGCGGGTGCCGACCTCGGACGCCGAAAATTGTGGCGGCCGAGTCTCCAGCAGCCAGAGCCACAATTGCGGCAGCAATCTCATCGGTACTGCCCAGGAAGAGAGCCAAAAGCAGCGCACCCACAACATACCAGAAGGCTCCGTAGCCTGGAAATCTGACGTTCTCCCTTTCGAAAGTCTCTTCAAGCCAACCGGTAATAGGAATATTCCGGCCTTTTTGCATCAAGACGATCATTATGCTGCCAAAGATGAGAACGAAGCTCTGAAAAATTATTAGATTTATTCTACCCGAATAAATTAGAATGAATATCAGAAAAAGGCCGAAAAAAAAGTGGAATAGCTTCCTTCTCAGCTCGAAGCTGAAATTACCTCTCTTCAATGGCAAATCCTTAATTATCAGGCCGATAAGAAATTGGTGGTGAAAAACATGTCAAGAAGCCACAAGCTTGTACTCTTATTCCTAGCAGTATCGATTATCTTGATCTCGGCTCTGGCGGAGAGCAATTACACCGTGAACCTCACGGCGAATAAATTTCAGGGCAATTATCTGGTAAATCAGAGCGGCTTTGCTCTTTATTACTTCTCAAATGACGGCAGTGCGAGTGGCGTCAGCACCTGTTATGACGATTGCGCCACCAAGTGGCCGCCCTTCTATGCCCAAACGATAACCGTGCCGGACAGTCTGAGAAACGCTGACTTTGCCAGCATAACCAGAACCGATGGATCAAAGCAGACTACATTCAAGGGCTGGCCGCTCTACTTCTCTTCCAGGGACAAAGCCGCAGGAGATATCTTCGGAAACGGACGGGAAGATAACCTCTGGCGTATAGTTGACCCTCAGGAGCAGCCTCAGCTTTTCTGAGATTCTCAATCAATTCCTTTTTTGGCTTTGCTCCTCAATGTAGAGAGTTTTTGCAGGGCATCCTCTAAAGTCTCTATTTTCTTGGCAAAGTGGAAGCGCACCAAATGTCTTACATCTTCCCGGAAGAAGCTGGAGCCCGGAACGGCTGCCACGCCCACCTTCTTTGCCATCCATTCACAGAACGCGGTATCGTCAGGACATCCGAACTCGGATATATCCATCATCACATAATAGGCTCCCTGGGGAAAGGTGTAAGTGAATCCTTCCTCATCCAATCCTTTGATGAAGAAGTCTCTCTTCTCCGTGTACATCTCGCACAGCCCCTCATAATACTCATCGGGAAAGCCAAGTGCAGTGACTGCTGCCTCTTGCAAGGGTGAGGGCGCGCCTACGGTCAGAAAATCATGCACCTTTCTTGCGCCGTCGATTATTGCCGGCGGAGCTATCAAATATCCCAGCCTCCAGCCGGTGATGGAATAGGTCTTGGATAGGGAGCTGCAGGAAATGGTCCTCTCGAACATGCCCGGCAAAGATGCGAAATAAATATGCTTGTACGGCTTGTAGACAATATGCTCGTAGACCTCATCGGTTATTACGAATACATCGTACCGATCAGCCAGATTTGCGATGAACTGCAGCTCTTCTATTGTGAAAACCTTCCCGGTAGGATTGGAGGGATTGCATAGAATCAACGCCTTGGGTCTCTGCTCAAATGCCTTTGTTAGCTCTTCTTCATCAAAGGAGAAGTTCGGAGGATGTAATGGCACAAAGATCGGTTCGGCACCGGATAGTATGGCATCCGCACCATAATTCTCATAGAAGGGTGAGAACACAACAACTTTGTCTCCCGGATTGCAGACCGTCATCATAGCGGTCATCATGGCCTCTGTGCTTCCGCAGGTGACAACGACCTCTCTCTCCGCATCGATGGGCAGGCCCATAAACCGAGACTGCTTCTTAGCCAGAGCTTCTCGGAAATTTTGAGCGCCCCAGGTTACTGCATACTGATGCGGTCCCTTCATGGCTATATCTTCAAGAGCCCGCAAAAGCGGTTCTGGCGGCTGGAAATCCGGAAAGCCCTGCGAGAGGTTGACAGCTCCATGGGCGTTGGCAATTCTGGTCATTTTGCGGATGACCGATTCGGAGAAATATTCCAGGCGACGGCTTGTTGACGGCATAATGCTATTGACCTCTGAAGTTATGGAATTCAACAGGTGCTAAATTAATCTGTGGGTTTGCTGCCGCCCTCAAGCATCAGCGAGATTATTTGTCTTTAGAAAAAAAGAAAAGATAAAATGGGAGCTAGGACCTACTCGAAGTCCTCGCCGCCCATTCCGCCAGGCATTCCGCCCGCGCCGCCCATTCCGCCCGGTCCGCCGGACTTGGAGGCGATGACATCATCGATTCTCAGAATCATGATGGCGGCCTCGGCTGCCGAGTTGATGGCCTGGGTTTTAACCCTGAGCGGCTCAACAACGCCCAGCTTCAGCATGTCCACGGGCTTACCGGTATCCATGTCCAGGCCGGCGCTCTTCATGCCCTTCTCATGCTGGCTTCTTAGTGCAACCAGGGAATCGATCTGGTCTAAGCCGGCATTCTCGGCCAGGGTCTTGGGTATGACCTCCATGGCATTGGCAAAAGCCTCGATGGCCAGCTGCTCGCGTCCTCCCACTGTGGAAGCATAAGCTCGGAGCCTCAGAGCCAGCTCTACCTCAGGTGCGCCGCCGCCGGCAACAAGGAGCTTGTCCTGCACAGCCACGCCAACAACGCGAAGCGCGTCCTCCATGGCCCGGTCCAGCTCATCGACCACGTGCTCAGTTCCGCCGCGTAGAATGATGGATACGGACTTGGGATTCTTGCAATCTTCCACAAAGGTCATCTTCTCATCTGAGACCTTCCTCTCCTCGACAAGACCAGCCTTGCCCAGGTCTTCCTTGGAGATCTCGTGGATGCTGGTGACGACCCTGCCGCCTGTGGCGCGTGCCAGCTTCTCCATGTCGCTCTTCTTAATCCTGCGCACGGTGTAGATGCCGGCCTTGGCCAGGAAGTGCTGGGCCAGATCATCGATGCCCTTCTGGACGAACAGTACATTGGCGCCAGTGGCCGCGATCCTATCGACCATGCCCTTTAGCATGTTCTCCTCTTGATCCAGAAAAGCCTGCAGCTGATCCGGGGAGGTGATCTGAATCTTGGCATCAACCTCTGTCTTCTCGATCTCCACGGCAGCGTTCAGGAGAGCGATCCTGGCATCGGCGACGGACTTGGGCATATTGGGGTGAAGCCGATCCTTATCGATGACCACTCCGCTTACCAGCATGGAGTCGGTGATTCCGCCCCCGACCTTCTTCTCCACGGTGATGTTGTCGGTGTCGACCGTCCCATCCTCGTCCACTACCGACTGGACAGCTTGAACCGCCATGGCAGCCAGCTCATCGCGAGCCGATTGAGAGCCCTTGCCGGTCATGGCAGTGACTGCGATCTTCCTGAGAAGATCTTCATCTTTTGCCGAGACCTTTATGGCTAAGCCTTTGAGAATCTCCATTGACTTGTCTGCCGCAGCTCTGTAGCCTGCCGCAATTACAGTAGGATGAATCTCTTGCTCCAGCAGTTCCTCGGCTTGCTTAAGCAATTCTCCGGCCAGCACAACGGCAGTGGTCGTGCCATCCCCGACTTCCTGGTCCTGGGTCTTGGCAATCTCCACCATCATCTTGGCTGCGGGATGCTCGATATCCATCTCTTTAAGAATGGTGACGCCATCATTGGTGATCACAACGTCGCCCATGGTATCGACCAGCATTTTGTCCATGCCCTTGGGGCCGAGAGTGGTCCTCACTGCGCCGGCAACGGCCTTAGCTGCCATGATGTTCGATCTCTGTGCGTCTCTTCCAGCAGTCCTCTGACTGCCTTCCCTAAGAATGTAAATAGGTGTGCCACTGAATTGTCCAGCCATTAATTAACCTCAACAAATACTAATTTAACAGCTAGATGTTGTTTGAACTTCTATATAAAGCCTATTCAAACAGCATCACTTCCACCGTCTCTCCCTCCTCTATCCCCTCCCGTTCCTCGGCCACCAGCACGAAGCCATCCGCCCTTGCCACGGAGCTGAGGATGCCCGCCCCTGAGATCATGATGGGCTCGGCCTGTTCGCCCCGCAGGGCCACTCTGACCATACTCAAATAGCTCGGTCGCGAGGGGATCTTTCTTGCCAGCCTTGCCAAGACTTTCGGCTGAAGGTCAGAGCGGTGCGCCATCTTTTGCAGGGCCGGCCGCACGAAAAGAAAGAGATCAGAGATTGCTGCCACTGGATAGCCGGGCAGGCAGACAACAGGCTTGCCGGCCACGACACCGAAGGCAGTAGGCTTTCCCGGCTGCAAGCGCACCCCATGCACGAAAAGCTCGCCCATCTCTTCCAGCACCCTTGGTGCATAGTCCTTCTCACCCACGGAGGTTCCGCCGATTATTATGATCATATCCGCATCTATGTTGCATGAGATGGCCTCGCGAATGAGTTCTTCATCATCGGGTACAATCTCTCTTTTCTCGGCCAGAGCTCCCCATTTTTCTGCATAAAGCCGGGCCATGAGCCCGTTGATCTCGTATGCTTCGCCGGCGCATAGAGCGCGCGCGCCGATGGCCACCAATTCCCCTCCCGTGGGGATGATGACCACCTTCGGCTTTTCATAAACCCGCACCTCGTCAATTCCCAGCGCCGACAGCATTGCCACATCCGGGGGCCGAAGGGTGTGGCCCTGGGAAAAGACCGTTTCCCCCTGTCTGATGTCTTCGCCAATGGGGGAGATATTCTTGTAAGCGTGTAGCTGCGTTGTGATCTCCAAATTCGTGTCACGCTTCCTGGTATCCTCCAGCATCACCACGGCATCATAATCTCCGGGAACGGGCATGCCGGTGCGTACGGGCCGGAAATTATCCAGAAAAACGGGAGCATTGGGCTTTGCGCCTCTTGTGTCCAGGGATCGCACGGCAAAACCGTCCATGGCGGCCCGGTCAAAGCCCGGCAGGTTCACGGGAGAGGCGATGTCCTGCGACAAAACCCGGCCTGCCGCCTGCACGGTTGGCAGGAGCTCGGTCCGCTGTAAGGGTAAGCAGCGAAGGAGGAGCATCTCTTTTGCCGCTGCTGCCCCGCGAAAACGTTTAAACATGCAAATATTGTGTCAGCCCTTTCCTGGATATATGCTTTTGTATATATTCTGTATATCGTGTGAAAGCTTCATATAATGTAAAGAGGGAGAGGAGGGCAGATACTGAAGATATAGTAAAGAATCATGACGGTGGATGGATGATTTAATGGACGCTGTTGTATGGCTGGAAGAAGTGGGAAAGAATGATCTTTCCGTAGTGGGCGGCAAGGGTGCAAGCCTGGGTGAGATGATAAATATTGGCGTTCCCGTACCTGGCGGATTTGCGGTCACGGCTCAAGCTTTCCGGGATTTCATCAACCGGGCGGGCATCGCCAAGAAGCTTTTCGAGGCCCTCAAAGTCGATGTGAATCAAGAGTCTGAGCTGCACCGGGCCGAGCAGACGGCCAAGAAGCTCATCATGGATGCAGAGGTGCCAGAGGACATCGAGAAGGCCATAAAATCCCGCTATGAGGAGCTATGCAAGCGCGAGGGCGAGCAGGTCTTCGTGGCCGTGCGGTCCAGCGCCACAGCCGAGGATCTGCCCGATGCCAGTTTCGCAGGCCAGCAGGAGACCTTCTTAAACATGCGCGGAGCTGAGGATGTCTTCAACGCCGTTCGCAAGTGCTGGGCATCTCTTTATGGGGCACGCGCCATCTTCTACCGGGTGGAGCAGGGCTTCGAGCATGATAAGGTCAACCTCTCCGCCATTGTGCAAAAAATGGTGGACTCCGAAAAGTCGGGAGTCATGTTCAGCTCAGAGCCTTCTACCGGCGAAGCACTGGTAGTCTTAGAAGGCGCCTGGGGCCTGGGCGAATCTGTGGTTAGCGGCAGCGTCTCTCCCGATAACTTCGTCGTGGACAGAAAGACCAAGAACATCATAAGCAAGTACATCGCCACCAAGGAGATCATGATTATCAGGGATCCCAAGACTCAGAAGACGGTCACGGTCAAGGTCCCGGACGAGAAGAAAGAGGCCATCGTTCTCACAGACAACGAGGCAATTGAACTCGCCAAATATGCCGAGATCCTGGAGAAGCACTACGGCATTCCCCAGGATATCGAGTGGGGCATAGAGAAGGACAAGATCTACATCCTCCAGTCCCGCCCGATCACCACCATCAATAACGCCAAAAAGGCAGAGCCTGCGCTCGCCGTCAGCGGCAAGGTTCTGTTCACGGGCCTGGGAGCCGCACCGGGCGGGGCCACAGGCATTGTACGACTGATTGCCAGCGGCAGAGAGCTGGATAAGGTCAAGCAGGGTGACATCATGGTCACCAAGATGACCATGCCGGACATGGTTCCTGGCATGAAGCGCGCCGGGGCTATCGTCACCGACGAGGGCGGCATGGCCTGCCACGCAGCCATCGTGAGCCGCGAGCTGGGCTGTCCGGCTGTGGTGGGAACTAAAAAAGCCACAACGATACTGAAAGAAGGCATGGAGATCACAGTAGATGGCAGCAAGGGCATCGTCTATGAGGGGCGCGTGGCCCTGGCAGCGCCTGCCAAGCCT
The DNA here is from genome assembly GCA_025361645.1 of Methanothrix sp. GTDB lineage: Archaea > Halobacteriota > Methanosarcinia > Methanotrichales > Methanotrichaceae > Methanothrix. The sequence goes on along the minus strand of JANYKI010000098.1, from coordinate 36,471 downwards.
GCGTCCGCAGCTAGTGGGGGGGGTGTGGTCTTTACTAAACTCATGACGGCCACAGAGATCAAGGTCAATGTCAGCGAACCGGATAGAGCGGCGGCAGCGGCCGACACCATGGCTGATGGCGTGGGCCTTTTAAGAATAGAGCACATGATCCTGGGACTTGGCAAGACACCCAACTGGTACATCAAGAACGGCAAGACCGAGGAGTACATCGCCGAGCTGGTTAAGGGCATCAAGGTGGTGGCCGATGCCTTCTACCCCAAACCGGTGTGGGTGCGCACCCTGGATGCGCCCACAGACGAGTTCCGGGCCATGGAGGGCGGCGAAAACGAGCCTCACGAGCACAATCCCATGCTCGGCTGGCGCGGCATTCGACGCGACCTGACGGAGACTGATCACTTCCGCCTGGAGATAAGGGCTTTTAAGAAGCTGCATGAGATGGGGCTTACCAACGTGGGCATTATGCTGCCCATGGTACAGCACGTTCGCGAGTTTCAGAAGGCCAAGGCCATCATGGTTGATGAGAACTTAGACCTGGAGAAGATCGATGTAGGCATCATGGTGGAGACGCCCGGCGCCGCGCTCACCATTGAAGACTTCATCGAGGATGGAATTGATTTTGTCTCATTCGGCACCAATGATCTGACTCAGTACACCCTGGCGGTAGACCGCAACAACGAGAACGTGGCCGAACTGTATTCTGAACTGCATCCCGCCATACTCAAGCTCATCGAGTACGTGGTGGAGCGCTGTAATGTTGCAGGAGTCAAGACCTCCATCTGCGGCCAGGCCGGATCATACCCGGAGATGGCTAAGAGGCTGGTGGAGATCGGCATCACCAGCATATCGGCCAATATCGATGCCGTGGCCACGGTCCGGGAAACAGTGGCCAGATCTGAGAAGATCCTTATGCTCAATGCCCTGAGAAACAGGAAATAAAGCCATGAGAGACAAAGCCCTTCCCGAAGATGAGGTAATGCGCATCCTGGCGGAAACGAGAGCGCGTGACTACAGCTATGACCGCTTCTTATCCACTATGTGCACCCTGCCCCACCCAATTGCGGTAAGGGCTCACAACATGTTCCTGGAGACGAACCTTGGCGATCCGGGATTGTTTCCGGGCGTCTCTGAACTGGAAGAGCGGGTGGTGGCCATGCTGGGCGAGATGCTGGGCTGTCCGGACGCCTCGGGATATGTTTCCACGGGCGGCACGGAGTCCAACATTCAGGCCATCCGGGCGGCCAGGAATGAGGCGGGCAGAAAAGACGGCAATATTGTCGTTCCCGCCTCGGCCCACTTCTCCTTCGACAAGATCGGAGATCTTCTCTGTCTGGAAGTAAGAAAGGCAAAGCTTGATGAGAATCTCAAGGTTGACTTATCGTCGGTCGAGTCTCTGCTGGACGAGAGAACCGTAGCCCTGGTGGGCATCGCCGGGACAACCGAGTTTGGCCAGGTGGACCCCATTGAGCAGTTAGCAAGAATGGCCGTGGAACGGGGCATTCACCTGCATGTGGACGCTGCCTTTGGCGGCTTTGTCCTGCCCTTCCTGGATAAAAAATTTGCCTGGGATTTTTCGGTGCCGGGCGTCTCTTCCATTACCATCGATCCGCATAAGATGGGCATGAGCACCATTCCTGCCGGCGGCCTGCTCTTCCGCGGCCAGGAGTGCTTGAGTGCCCTGGAGACGGAGACACATTATCTTACGAAGGCCCGGCAAGCATCTCTAACCGGCACGAGGAGCGGAGCTGCAGCCGCGGCCACCTACGCCGTGATGATGCATCTGGGCCGGGAGGGCTTTAAAGAGATCGTCGACTACTGTATGGATCTGACTCACCATCTGGTAAAAGGCGCAAGAGAGATCGGCATTCAGCCGGCGATCGAGCCCATCATGAATGTGGTGGCATTAGAGGTCCCCTCCCCTGCTGAGGTGCGCGAGGAGCTTATGAAACGAGGCTGGCACGTCTCCATGACTCGCGAGCCAAATAGAGCCCTGCGACTGATCCTGATGAAGCATATGACACTGGAGAACATTGACCTGTTTCTGGAGGATTTGAAGACCATCCTGGCCACGTGATTTTTCCTTCAAAGGAGAAAAGTATGCCTGCCGAAAGAAATCAAGAAGATTTACATCAAGATTATATGGTTTTTATAAGCCATGCAGGATCAGATACTTGGGTAGCCAAAAAGCTGGCTCAATCGATTGAAGAGAAAGGCGCAGCAACGTTCTTAGATGAAGCTCACATTGCTATTGGTGAGGATTTCGAAGATCGTATCCTTGACGCCTTAGACCAATCAAAAGAACTAATCGTTTATTTTACGCCTTGGTCTCTTACACGTCCTTATGTTTGGACAGAGATAGGTGCTGCGTGGGGCAAGCGTATGCCCATTATCGGCGTTCTTCACGGGCTAACACCAGAAGAACTAAATTCCAATGCAGGAATTCCCAATCTGATAAAAAGACGCAATCTTATAGACATTAACAAATTTGACAATTATCTTATGCAGCTAGGCGCTCGCCTTGGGAAATAGGATGATAGAAAATCTAATTCGTTACACAAAGACGGTCTTCGTCTTTGCTCAATCCATAATTCCGCGATTTTGTAATTAATCTGCGAGAGATCTCCTCTGCAACAATTTCTGGTTCATCCATGGAGATGTATCTTCTTAATCTTACTGGACCCGGCAATTCCTCTGAAGGAGTATCTCTTGATACGATCGGTATAAGCGGCTTTTTTAAGGCAAGGGCTGAGCCAAGCTCCGCAGCCATAAAACTTGAACTGACACTTTCGGGAGTAATGATAGTAACAAAGGATTTGCTTTTTCGAATACCTTCATCTATAGCCTCGCGCCAGGAATCTCCTGCTTGGACCCATTCGGAATCACTCCAAACGCGCAGATTTCTTTGCGATAGAGCTTTGATTAAGCCTCTCACCCAATCGCGATCTTTGAAACTATGGGAGAGAAATACATCATAATCCTCAGACATCACAGTATGCTCCTGCACTAACCATTAATTGGTTTCTGCATATTTACGCTTATCTCTATCGTATGAGATTATTGGCATGAACTCTATTATAAAGTTAAACAAATAGTTGGTCGGGTTCTGAGAACCTTCGACCTCATTTGGCATGAATCCGGTAAATTTAAACTTTATGACCAATGGCAAAACGTCTCATTACCTTATCGATCTGGATCTTGACTGCGTCGCCTACTTTGGTGTCGGCCACGAAGATCACAAAACCTTCCAATCGGGCAATGCCGTCGCCTTCCCTGGCAATGTCCTCAATATTAACATCGTACTCTTTTCCGACCTCTACAGGGGCAGGAGTGCCCATGGAGGATCGATCTGCATCGTAATTTGCCAAAACACATCGCCGTCCTTTGCGATAAGCCATAAAATACTTTTCGCGATCAGCTTCCTCGTTATCCGACTATTAAATCCTTTTGCTCCATCATGAGAATCCATTTGCTCCTAGAAGGCCAATTTATTTCTGCTAGGATGTCGCTCTTCTGTATATGGACTACCTGGATAGATACAGGGAAATCGTGCCGGATTATGATGCCTTCCAGGCTATTCAATGCCTGCCACTCTACAACTCCGCACGCATCAATACACTGAAGATAAAGAGGGAAAATCTCCTGGAAAGGCTGGAGGAAGGGGGCGTGCTCTTTCAGAGCTTCCCCTGGTATCCTCTGGGCCTGAAGCTGGACATAGAGAGCCCAGGCAAGCTGCTGGAAAACCTCCTGGGCTACATTCACATCCAGGAGGAGCTGTCCATGGTTCCGCCCCTGGTGCTCGACCCACAGCCCGGCGAAAGCGTCCTGGACCTGTGTGCCTCTCCCGGCAGCAAGACCACAGAGATCTCGCAGATGATGGAAAATCGGGGCCTGGTAATCGCCAATGAGCCCTCCTTAGCCCGAGTCTCCCCTCTGCGCTCGAACTGCGAGCGGCTGGGGGCTATCAACGTTGCCATCACCCGCTATGACGGGCGCAATTTTCCCCGTGGCCTCTTTGACAGGGTTCTGGTGGACGCCCCCTGCTCCAGCGAGGGCCGGGAGAGAAGAGGGCCGGGGGTCTTATCCAGATGTAGCACCGAAAGATCACTGGATTTGCAGGTCCTGCAGATCGGCCTTCTCAAAAACGCCCTGCGCCTGACAAAGCCAGGAGGGGTCGTGGTCTACTCCACCTGTACCTATGCCCCGGAAGAAAACGAGCTGGTGGTGCAGGAGGCACTGGGAGAAGCGGAGGAGTTCCGGCTGGAGAAGGTCTGCATTCCCGGCCTTTTGGAATGTCCGGGAATAACAGAGTGGAACGGCAAAAGACTAAACGATGATTTGTCATGCACCGCCCGCTACTACCCTCATATCAACGACACGGGAGGTTTTTATGTCGCCAAGATCATCAAGAATTAGGAACATATTCGAGCCGCTGGACAAGTCTCTCATAGCGAAGCTGTGGCAAGACCGGTTCGGCATTCCAGAGCAGGCCTTTTCCGGCTGCAAATTTTTCAGGAAAGCTAGAAGCATCTGGGTCATTAGCGATGTCGATCTTCCCCGGCTAAGCTATGAGACCATTGGGATGCGCATCATGAGTTGCAAAGACCGCCCCTGGAAGCCTACCACCTCTGCGCTACAGGTCTTTGGCCGATATGCCGCCAAAAACCTTATTCATCTGAACCGGGAAGAGGCCATGATCTTCCTGGAAGGAAGCAGCCAGGGTATAGAATCGGACTGTGAGCCCGGCTATGTGGTGGTATTTTATAGAGGGGATGTGCTTGGGTGCGGTCTGTACTCACATGGCAAGCTTATTTCCCAGATTCCCAAAGAACGAAGAATGGCAAGCACGGTCGAGAGCGAGACCTGCCCGGATTGAGAGCGGCCCGAATGTGAGGATTGGGGAGAGTGAGAATCCTGATGATCTCAGACGTCTCGGTGATTGAGGAAACCGTTTCATCTCTTGCAGAGCCATATTCCGATCAAGAATATTGTAATCAAGACGCGCTGAAGCGGCTCTGGTCAGAGCCCCTGCGCCTCTTTCGCCTGTCCAATGCCCTGCGGGAAAAGAGCTGCCAGGATGAGGTCTCTTTTGTCATAAACCGAAATATCAACTTCACCAATGAATGTACAGGTACCTGCCGGTTCTGCTCTTTCAAGCACAGCAGTATCTATCACCTCACGCCGGAGCAGATTTTAGAGCGCACCAGCGAGGCAGAGCGATTGGGTGCAACGGAGATCTGCCTGCAAGGGGGACTCGCGCCAGAAATGATGCTTGAGGATTACTGCCGGATCTTAGAGCTCGTACATCGCGACTTTCCCAGGATGCATCTGCATGCCTACTCGCCCATGGAGGTGCTGCACATGTCACGAAATTCTCATATTGAGGTGAAAGAGGCCCTGCGGGAGTTAAAGAGAAGTGGTCTAGGCTCCATGCCCGGCACGGCGGCTGAGATTCTTGTCGATTCTGTGCGAGCGAAGATATGCCCGGATAAGTTGAAGGCAGAAGAGTGGCGGCAGATAATCATGGCGGCGCATAGGTTGGGAATTCCTACCACTTCGACCATGCTCTTTGGCCATGTGGAGAGCTTAGAAGATCGCCTGCGGCACTTGCAGATCTTAAAAGAGATTCAATTGGAAACGGGAGGTTTTACAGAGATGGTTCTGCTTCCCTTTATTCCTGATAATAATATGCTGGGCAAGATTGCCAAAGGTGCCGATCTCTTAGATCGTCTGAAGATGCATGCTCTGGCCAGGGTTGCACTCTATCCTAACATCATCAACATCCAGGCGAGCTGGACCAAATTGGGCCGCCAGGCCGCTGCTGCGGCTTTGGATTGGGGGGCCAACGATCTGGGAGGAACGCTCATGGATGAAGGAATCGCACGCAATTCCCTTGAGGCACCCCGTATATCCGCGGCGGAGCTGATAGAGCTGATAGAAGGGCGGGGAAAGAGGGCGGTGCAGAGGACTAGCCTATATGAAAGAGTATGATTTGTACGACTGATTTTGATTTTAAACGTAATACCCCGCAGCTTGCTGCGCGGGTGCGCCGTCGCCGTTTCAATTATTAATATGACACCAAACTGCGACGATAAGCTTTACATATTTTGACGATACACTTCCTGCTGGTGGGGATCATTAGAAAAATAATAGTCATTTTGTTAATCGCTCTGCAGGCTTTCGTCATCCCCTGGTCGGTGGCATCGGCCAGGGATGTTACCGTCTCGGGATCATCAACCGTGATGCCTCTGGCCGAGGTTACCGCAGAGCAATTCAATGTCCTGCAGAAGGACTATGTGGTGACGGTTTCCGCCGGGGGGACGGGAGCCGGAATTCTGGGCATTGCCGAGCGCAAGAACGACATAGCTATGGCTTCCCGTGAGGTAACCGAGGACGAAAGGCAAAGATTTGGCGACTCTTTTGAGGAGTTCTTGGTCGGCCTGGACGGCATCAGCCTGGCGGTGAGCGATGAGGTATACCTGGCGGGAGTGACGGGCCTCTCCCGGCAGCAGGTCAAAGATATCTATTCTGGAAACATCACCAACTGGAAGGAGCTTGGCGGCCCGGATGCAGAAATCTACGTGATATCCCGAGAGGAGGGTTCCGGAACCCGCGATAACTTCAATGAGGTAGTCCTCGGCAGCAGAGATGCCGAGACGCCGGGCGTTGATACTGTGGCCTTTGGCGGGGCCGAGGTCAAGACTGCCATATCGGGAAGCGATAAGGCGATAGGCTATCTGGGTTTCAACTATTTGGGGGGCGACGTTGAAGGTATAGCCTTTAACGGAGTCGCACCGAGCTACGATAACATAAAATTGGATCTCTATGAGCTGCACCGGCATCTCTACTTCTACACCTTCGGAAAGCCTACGAACGGTGCACAAGCATTCATAGATTTCGTGCAAGGGCGCGAGGGCCAGAAGATGGCAGCGGAAGAGGGTTTTATACCAGTTTGATCCTTTTACCGATTCTTGGACACCTCAATTCCAGCCTGACATCAACCTTACATAATAGTATGGCAAATCATATCTTGATGAGAGCCGAAAGCATGCTATTGACATTGTTGCTGTTTTTTATCCTGGCGGGAGCGTCCAGTGAAGCTAGAGAGGTGACGATTGCAGTATCGGGGTCCAGCACAGTCATGCCCATGGCAGAACTCGCTGCCGAGGAGTTCAATATGATGCAGGACAACTACACCGTGAACGTAAAATCAGGAGGTAGCGGCGTAGGCATCGTGGACGTAGCCGAGGGCAGATCGGATATTGCCATGAGCTCCCGAGAGATTAAACTGGAAGAGAGACAGAGATATGAGACGCCAACGGTACGTTTTATCGAGCAACCGGTGGGATTTGATGCCATATGTCTGGTAGTAAGTCCAGATGTGTATTATTCCGGAGTAACAACACTCACCAAAGATGAAGTTAAACAGATTTATGCCGGAGACATAACCAACTGGGAAGAGCTGGGCGGGCCGAACACGGAAATATTTGCCATTGGCAGAAGGGCCGGCTCAGGAACCAGAGACACCTTTAATGAGATCATAATGGGAAGCCGGGAGGCGGAGACTCCTGCGGTATCTTATGATGCGGGGGAGAGTTCAGAGGTCAAGTTCAGTACGCAGCGCAGCGACAACGCCATCGGCTATATGGGATACAGCTTTGTCATGACGGGAGACACTAAGGTGATATCTCTGGACGGCATCCAGCCCTCGATTGAGAGCATAAAAAGTGGCGCTTATCCTCTGGCCAGAAAGCTTTTCTTTGTCACTTTGGGAGAGCCTTCGCCCGGTGCCAGGGCCTTTATAGATTATATCCTGAGCCCTGAAGGTCAGAAGATAGCTACAGAGAACGGTTTCATACCGATCTGAGATAGGCGCGATCAAAGCATGTTCAAGAAGTGACGGGCATGAGGACCAAAACCAAAACGACCAAGACCCAAATATTTTTGCAGTCTGTCAGATGCTGGTTGATAAGAGAAGCTATGTAGACCTCATATACAATTATTATCATTATTCGTGTAAAACAGGGAAAACCTTGATAAATAATCACAGATATACTATAGTCAATCTATAGGGGTGTTCACCGCTCGATCCAAAGAATCTGCCGGAAAACATTGCCCGAGAAGGACCACCATCCCGAGGAGCACCCTAAAAGAAAGCTGCATCAAAGGAGATGAATAAAAATGCAAATAAGAAGATGGTTCGGAGCATCTCTGCTTTTCGTTTTATTGATCGTCTTTGCACTGATCCCCTGGTCAGCATGCGCTCAGAACTGCCCGGAAGGCTGCCGGTGTCTTACTAATGCTCAGGCAAACGAGCTGTTTGGCGCTGGAAATTTTGATATGTGCCAGACGGCTCCCTGCGGTGAAGAGAGATCACCTACTGGGGCGATGGTTCTTAAGTATTGCTTCAAGGCCAAATGCCCCCAGGGCTGCAATTGCATGACCGAAGAGAAAGCCAAAGAAATGGGTTACACTCCCTGCTCCGGTCAGAGGATATCCTGCGGTTATGATGCGAACAAAAGGCCATTGTATTGCTTCTCAGCCGCCAGTCCGTGTCCAGCTGAATGCAGATGCTTGACCGAAGAAGAGGCCAGGAAGCTGGGATACAATAAATTCTGCGGGAACGAAAGGAAGGAGTGCGGCAAAGATCCCCGTGGATACCCGAAATTCTGCTATCAGATTCCGGACGTCGTCTGTCCTACTGGATGCGTCTGCGTGAGCAAAGAAGAGGCCGTGGCAAAAGGCCTTAGAGACAACTGTCTGGATGCCAATGGCAATCCTATTGTCTGTGGGGTAATAGATGCTCAAATGGGATTATTCAGGTACTGCTTCAAGACGCCTGAACCGGCCAGGTGCCAGTACGACTATAACCTGGGGAAATGCGTGGGCCAATGCGCTGCTGGCAAAAAATGCCAGTTGAATACGGTTTACCGTGACCCCAAGACCTACGAAGTGACATACGCAGAGTGCCATTGCAAGTGATGATATCTAGTAAGAATTCTCACGCCCATATTTTTTTGCGACTATTTTTCCAGATCTCCTTAAACTCTCCTTGGAGTGCAAGGCCAATACATGCGTAACAAAGAACACATTGCATCCGGAATGGGAACCTCAGATCTTCGATGAGAACAAATAGATGCGCACCATCCTAAATATATCGATCAGAAAGCTTGCCGAGCGCAGGCATAAGAAGAATGGATGATCATCAAACTCAGAAGTGATTCATTTGCAGCAAGGCCGCTGCCAAGAACGCCACCAGCGCCACTGCCATTCCCTTTTTTAGCGCCTTCTGCGAGCCCGTGGCATCCCCGCGGGAAATCTTCAGCACGGAGAGTAGGAAGAAAAGATCAGCTACTACTACTATCGCCAGATACACCTTGCCGAAGGGCGCATAGATGCCTAAGCCAACCGCCGCCAGGGCAAAGGCCGCCGCCAGCGCCGCAGAGGTGCGCTCGCCCGCCAGGATGGGCAACGTGCGCGCGCCGCCCGCCCGATCACCGGCCATGTCTTCAATGTCTTTGGCGATCTCCCGGCTCATGCTGACCAGAAAGGAGAGCAAAAAGGGAACCTTGTTAGCTAGAAGGCCCGCGCTGCCTGCCGCTGCGCCGCCGAAGAGAAAGGCGGAGCCGGTGAGAAAAGCAACCGAGATGTTTCCCGCCAGCGGCGTGGCCTTGAGATTTCTGGCATAAAGAAAGAGGAGCACAGAATTGAAGGCGGCCACGGCCAGGCAGATCTGGTTTACCAGTCCCGCGCATAGGCATCCCACAACAAAGAGGGCCAGAGAATAATAGAAAGCCTTCTTTGCGCTGACGCGTCCGCTGGGAATGGGGCGCCCGGGTCTATTTATGGCATCAATCTCTCGATCATAGTAATCGTTAATGGCGTTTCCTGCGCCTGTAATCAGGAAGACTGTAAGAAAAATGAGTGCTGTCGCCCTGGGCGGCAGGCCCCCGGCTATAGCCAGACCGATAATGGCAGCCGCTGCTGCCATCATGCAGTTGAACGGCCGCAAGATCTCCCAATATGCCCTCAATGCAATAAGCCCCTGCGGCCCCTAGCCAGAGATGCCGCGCACCAAGTAGAGCAGATAGAACTCAGTTAAGTAGCTATCGATGTTGCGGCGAGCCGGTTTGTCAAAAGAGATCTCCTGGAGGGGCCGGGTGAGCTTTATCAGATAGGTGCTGCTGGCGGGAACCTTTTCTCGGTAGATGAGACCGGAACTCTGCATCTTGCACACAATCTTCGAGCACTTGCTGCTGTCTATGGACATGAGACGACGCAGCTCCGACTGAAACAGGCCGTTTCCTCGGGAGCCGATGAGATCGAGTGCTCTCTCTTGCAGGGCAGAGAAGCTGCTTGTGGGGCTGTTCCCTGAATTTTTTGACATTTTTACCACTGGGCCGGAATTAAAACTTAATTTATTTTGATATACTGTTATGGTGTTCTTTTGGTATAAATTCTTTTTGTTGGTATGCACTTTTTGCCGGAAAAAGCTGGAATAAATCCTGTTAATAGTAACTCTAGTGAATCGTTAATTTATATTAAAATATTTTACAAGGAGTATTTCATGATTGACTTCTGCCCAAAAGGCTTCTTCGGGGTGGCAGTGATCATGGTTCGCCAGGTGGTGTTGTCGAAATACAGAGCGTCAAACCACATCCAGTAAGAGAATTCCCAGTGACGCAAAGGTCAATTTCTTCATTTCGCTCTTTCCACAAATTCGCGATTTATGCCGGAGTCGAATGATCCGTTCCCGACAGTGGGAATTTGGCTCGAATCTCCCGGCTTCTTAGCACTGGCAAATCCAGCTCAGCTAAAATTCCCTCAATTCTCTTTCTCTCCTCAGAGCGGAGGGACTTTCTATCAAGGTAGGCATAGGTAGCTTTCGATTTCTGGCATGCCTCATCCACTAAATCCCGATTTACTCCCGCCATCTGGTAATTGGAGAAAAGATGTCCGAAGGCCACCGCCGCCTTGAACATGAGATCCGTCTGCCTGGCCACATAATGCCCGCCGCCAAAGCCCAGGAATACGGGAAGCTCCTTTGTCTCCAGGGCTAAAATTGCCCTGGCTACCGCCTCCCCTGCCTGCCGATCCTGCCATTCCTTCAGAGTGCTGCCTATCTCAGCAAAAAAGCAGGGCGTCTTCAAGTCCACCGGCCCGTGATGAGTGGCCTCGGCAGATACCGCAAAACCGGGTAGAGCTTGATTGGCAATGTTATGCAAAAATGATCTCAGGCCAGAGGGCGCAGCCGCAGAAAGCTTGCTCTGGCCGTTTTCTTGTATGCCCGTGAAATGCCCACCCAGCCATGGCAAACCGGCTTTCGCTTCATGCCGGCTGGCAAAGACCACCATCTTTGGCTGCAATCCTAAATCGATCAATCGATCATCCAGCCCGCTTAAACGTGTCTGCTTTTCATCGTGAATTATCAGTAGCCATCGACCGTAAGAACTGTAGCCCTCTTTGCACTGCCAGGACCGTAACTCCAGCAGACGCTCATAAATATTGAGGCTTGCCGGATCTGCTCTAGAGCAGACTACGGCAATCTCGCGAGGAAATGCAATCTTCAGATCTCCTTGCTCACATCCAGCATTTTAGCCACCATGGGCGAGTAATCGATCTTGCTAGCCTTGATCTCGGTGAGGGGCATGATCACGAGCATGGGCCGCTCCTCGATGAGGCCCTGGACAGAGAGAGCGCGAAGCTCCTTATCCATGCGGTTCTTTAGATCCGGATAGCCTGTGGACAGGAAGGCTCCGAAGATCTCCCCCGGCTGCAGATAGCTGTACAGAGGCGCTCCAATCCTGCGGAAGGCCTGGTAGACCTGGGAAAGATCTTCGCGATCGTGACCGTGCCTGATGCGTACATGATAAAAGGACATCAGCTCGCAGCAGATCTTTTGCCAATCCACGTAGGCCTCGCGAGTCAATAGCCCGCTCTGGAAGAACTTGGTTCGCTTTCCGGAGATGGTGGGCCGGGAGATGCCCGTCCTCCGGGAAAGCTCCAGGTCGGAGAGCATGGGATACTTCACAAAGGCGTAGAGCGTGAGCTTGTCCTTCTCTGTGAGGCGGGAGTCCTCAGTTAAAGCGGCCTTGGGTGGTATTATCTCCCCAGAAAGATCGGATCTGGTGAGATCAAAGAGGCCGTCTACCGCGAGAGCAGCATCAGCCGAGTAGCTGGAGACCTGGAAGGGATAATGGAAGTAATGAATATCCTCCACAAAATCGTTCCGGTAGTATTCGTCGATTATAGGATCGAAGTTCACCCGGAAGTCAGTGAGACTTCGAGAGTAGAACGTTGATACTGAATCAGTATCTGTGGCTATGTGCGAGACGCAATTAGGATAATTCACCCAATTCTGATAAGAGGGGGAACCCTTTCTTACCTCAAAGGGAGCAGTCGGATTGTATTTCACGAAGACGGAGGTCAGGATTTCGGCACCTACAGCTTCTCCGGAAGGCACATTCAAAAGTTTTATGAGTTTCCAATCTCTAAACTTTCTTTTGCTCTTGAATATCGTTGAGCGATCAACGCCAATATTAGAAGCGAGATCTATGTCACTGAGCCCCGGATATCTGGCAAGACCATAAAGAACTAACCTCTCCTTTGATGTCAATTTTAGCTGCATTCGCATAACATATACATTTTATAAGTATTTATAGGTTGCCTAATCTTAGATTTCCGGGTATATCTATCCTTCATATACAAGGGATAGCAGGATCAATTTTGCCAGAATTTAATCCGGGAGCTTAGAGCCAGCACTACCCTCTCTGGGCCCTATTCTGAAGGGAAGGGGGACGTATGCTTTTCTCGAGATAGAGAAGGGAAAATCGTGTCCAGGAACTACATAGTCAGCAAGTGCCAATATTCTCTGCATGCTGGCCACGGCCAGATCACAATCGACATGCAAGGCAGGCGGAACTTTTTTCAGGAAATTTCCCAAGGTAGGAAGGGCATCACCTGATATTACTATTGTTTTCATCTGCGTCTCAACTACGACGGAAACGCTGTCCATGCTGTGGCCGGGTGTTGCCAGGACCCAAACGCCGGGTGCAATGACATCACCCTCTTTTGCGGTCAGGACCTTCGCTCCGGAAAATAGATGGTTGTTGCCACAGTGGTCAGGATGGGAATGGGTATTGACAATGCAGTCGATCTCCTCCGGCTTTACGCCAAGCTCTGCCAATGCCTTGCAAAGCGGCTCTTCTTCACCCAGAAGGCCGCTGTCCACTATAATCTTATGCTGCCCGTTGATTATCATGGTCACTGAAGATCGAGCGTCTAAGATCTGGCCAAACTTGTCCCAATCAATCGAGCCGGATTTAAGAAGGAATACCGCGGGCATTCCTGGCGGAAATTGCGGCACTTTCCTTTTCTCCTTTTTTTGCCATCCTCAGGCAAGATAGAGCTTTTGCAGCTTCTCGTAGAGCCTCTCTACCTGAGCCACGGCAGTGCCGATATACTGGTGCGGATCTAGCATTGCCTCTATATCTTTGGCATTGAGGTATGCCACTACAGTCTCGTTCTCTAAAAGGATCTCTGTCAGCTCCCTCTTTTGCTCGAAGGCAGCCATCGAGCTCTGGCGCATGATCTCGTGTGCCTGCTGCCGGCCCACGCCCTTCTTGGCCAGCTCCACCATAACGTTCTCTGCCATATTCAGTCCGTGCAGCATTGTCAAATTGCGCTCGATATTCTCAGGGCGTAGCCGTAGCCCTCGAAGCGTGCGCGTGGCCAGGGTGATGAGGTGGTCGGTGAAGATAAAAGCCTCCGGAAAGATGATGCGCTCAGAGCTACTGTTGGTCAGATCACGTTCATCCCAGAGAGGAATGTTCTCAAAGGCGGGCAGGATTTGTGCTCGCACTATTCTGGAAAGGCCGCAGATCTGCTCCGACTTAATCGGATTTCTCTTGTGAGGCATGGTAGAGGAGCCTACCTGCTTTTTGCCGAAGCCCTCCTCCACCTCAGCAATCTCTGTGCGCTGCAAGGTACGCATCACAACGAAGATCTTGTCCAGAGTGGAGGCAACCAGCGCCATCCAGCAGATCATTTCAGCATGCCGATCGCGCTGCACTACCTGATTGGAGACATCCACTTCGTTAAGCCCGAGGTGCTCCATGACCCGCGCCTGAATCACCATTCCTTTAAGTCCGAAGGCGGCCTGAGTGCCGACAGCGCCGCTCATCTTGCCGACAGCCGCGCGGGGTCGAAGCTGCTCCAGCCGCTCCATGTGGCGCGCGATCTCGGAGGCCCAGATCGCGAATCGCAGGCCATAGGTGGTAGGTACAGCAATCTGGCCGTGTGTGCGACCGGCACATACCAGGCTCTTATTATTTATGGCCAGATCCAGCAGCAGCGCCAGGAGCGCCTTCAATTTGGGTTGCAGCACATCCAAGGAGGCCTTGATCTGCAGGCCGGTGGCCGTATCCAGGATGTCGTTGGAGGTGGCACCCAGGTGAATCCACTCACCAAACTTGGGAGCGCACTCCGCCATGGCCAGGACGGTGGCCATCATGTCGTGGCCGATCTCATCCTCGATCTGCTTGGCCCTCTCCGGAAGGGTTGACTCGGCAGCGGCGGCGATCTCCGCGGCTGCGCCCTGGGGGATCATGCCAAGCTCTTCTTCGGCCAGAGAGAGGGCCGCTTCCACGCGAAAGAGACAGCGGAGCCGATAGTCCTCTTCCCAGATATCCTTCATCTCTTTGGTGCCGTATCGAAATTCAATAGGGTGAATAGACATGGATGGGAGGATGGCACAAGGGGTTGATGGAACTTTTGGTTGCGCCAGAAAAAAGACGGCTGAAGAGGCGAGCATGACGATTTCATTCAACAGTTTCCGTCTTCCCGCTATTCCTGCCGAATCCTAGTAAATGATATAATGGAAAACTTTTTTATCTAATTAGCATTAGTCGGAGATTGTGACAATATTTCGAGCATATGATGTTAGGGGGATCTACGGCACTGAATTTTCAGAGAATACTTTTGAGAATATTGGCAAAGCCTTTGGTTCTTGCTACGAAGGCGGGACAATATTACTTGGGCGAGATACCCGCATTAGCGGCCCATCTTTGCAGGCAGCTTTTTTAAAAGGGATACTTAGCACTGGCTGTAATGCGGACAACTACGAAGTTATACCTATACCTCTCCTGAGTTTCATGACACAAGCCGATAATCGTAATGCAGCCGCTTATATTTCTGCTTCGCATAACCCACCGGAATACAATGGTGTAAGGTTTCGTACTAGCATGGGATATGGAATGCTGTACACCAAAACCGACATAATGAATTATTATAATAATAGCAAATTTAGGAACGGGGTCGGCTTAGAAAAAAAATGTAATGTTAATGAAGCTATTTCGCGATATAAAAATTATGTTAGCAATAAAATTAATATAATCGACGAATTGAAAATTGTATTAGATATGGGAAATGGATCTGCTTGCCTAATGGATTCATTTTATCAGGAATTAAACTGCAATCCACTTGTTATTAACGGCTCCCAAGATGGCATGTTTCCCGGCAGAGGCTCAGCACCAACTGAAAAATCACTGCAAGAAGCTTCAAAATATGTCATAAGCCATAATGCAGATTATGGTGTCGGATTTGATGCGGATGCTGATCGTGGCCTTATAATTGATGATCTCGGGCGAATCGTAACTCCAGAAAAAGTCGCAATAATCATTTCAGAGAGAAGGTATAAGTCAGGAGACACGATAATTGCGGGTTTGGATTGTTCCATGATCCTCGAAAAAGAACTTGAACCCTTTGGCATAAAAGTTAAGCGAGAAAGAGTAGGTGACGTCTTCATAGCTAACCGAGTTAAAGACTCAGGGGCAGTCTTAGGCGTTGAGCCCAGTGCTCATTTCTTCCTTCCTGAGTTCCAATACTCCGACGATCCATTTGCCATGAGCCTTGTCTTAGGCGAAATCATCTCCCAAGGAGAGAAGCTTTCTGTACTCGCAGACGCGATACCGGACTATCCCTACAAACAGATAACCATCCTTCTTAGCGAGGATCCGGCCGGCGTTATGCTGCGGCTGAAGGATGCGCTCGCTGCAATGGAACCGAATACCATGGATGGGTTGAAGGTCACCACTGATTCCTATAGCGTCCTTATCCGCCCTAGCAACACAGAGCCCATTCTGCGGCTTTCTATCGAGACCACGGCAAGCGACATGGCTGAGTTGGAGGAGCGCTACGTTGGGCTGATCCGCCGGGCCATGAAGGCATGAATCAATTTTTTTGGAAAAGCAACCTATTTAATCCGCTTCATCCTATTAGCTGATAATCATTGTACCGAGCTGATCTATCCTTGAGCTACAAAGACGTTTGCGTTCTCATCCCCACCCTCAATGAAGAGGAGTCCATCGAACCGGTCATCCGGGAATTCAAAGCCTTGGGCTTCGAAAACATCCTGGTGGCGGACGGCCACAGCAGCGATGCTACCATTGCCAAAGCACAGACCGCAGGTGCACGTATCTTCATCCAGTCCGGCTCGGGTAAGGGCCAGGCTCTAAAAGAGGTCTTCGCAGAGATCGAAGAAGAGTTTATCCTTCTCATCGACGGGGACGGCACCTACCTTCCCTCCGAGGCCGCAAGCGTCCTGGAGCCGGTTTTGCAGGGAAAGGCAGACCACGTCGTGGGAAATCGGCTGGGAAATGTGCAGGGTGGAGCCTTAAAGGGGCTGAACATGTTCGGCAATAAGATGATCAACCTCTTCTTCGCCACCATCTATCGCGTTCACTTAACCGACATTCTCTCCGGCTACCGGGCGTTCACCAGGGAAGGCATTCGCCGCCTGGACCTTTCTACGCCGGGCTTTGAGATCGAGTCGGAGATAACCATTGAGAGCGTGAAAAAGGGCCTTCGTATCATCGAGGTGCCTATTACCTACATGCCACGGCCGGCCGGTACCAAGACCAAGCTTCATCCTTTTCGCGACGGCCTAAAGATCATACTAACCATCTTCCGCATGGCCAAGACCGAAAATCCCATGTTCTACTTCGGCCTGATCGGCTCATTCTTTGGTCTGGCCGGATTTCTCGTCGGCCTATTTGTTGCCCGAGACTGGCTTTACTGGCGCATCGAGCACATCCCCCTCACCATCCTGACAGCCATCCTGATTATCGTAGGCTTCCAGCTATTTCTGATCGGCATGCAGGGAGATATGATGGCATCTATGCACCGAGAGATGATCCGAGAGCTGCATAGAAAGAAATAGCTAAATCTTAAAAAAAACCAAAAAAAAGAGTTCGGCTGATGATTCTTTCAGCGGAACTCCAGCTTGGCTTCGTTCATAGCCTCGAAAAGATAGGCCATTCCCGGCACAAGCGTCTCATTCTTGCCCAGGTGCGTCCAGCCCTGCTCTTCATACTTCCAGATGAAGGCCGAGACCAGGCCTTTATTTACCGCCTCCTGATACTTGTACCTCTTATGCTCGGCATTCACGGTGATGTTGCCTAAATCTACCGTCTTGTTCACAGGAAGTCCAATCATATTCCAGCCGGCATGCAAATTGAGGCGATAGGGCAGATCGACGGGCTTGCCATAGATCTCTATGGTGAAGTTGGCGGCGCTGTCGATAAGATAGCCCTCGCCGGGCGAAAAGCTGGTCACATTGATCATGCCCCCATCCTTCATGCCAAAGTCCCACCCCTCGCCGGCAATGGAGAATATGCTCCGGTAGGGCTTATTCGCCAGGTACTTGGAGGCCTTTGCATCTTTCGGATTGAGGTATACGGCTATGGCATTCCAGCCGGCCGTTACATTGATGCGCTGAATCTGGCCTGGGATTAGCACATACTCTATCTGAAAGCTCCTCTCTTCAGCAAGCCTTGGCCGTATGATGGGCCACATCACCTTCTTTTTTTCTCCTAACGTATATTCATTATGCCAGACAGAAAGGCCGTTTTCCTTAACCACGATCTTGTCTGCATCTTTGGGCAGCAATACCTCGCCGATGATGGCGGGCGGCGCATTGAGATTGAGTTCTCCACTGGTGCTATCCGTCTCGATCCAGTAGATCCAGTCGGTTGCGCTCTCGTTCATGGGTGTTATGGATGCCTTGACGATGCTCATGTTATCGTCCGTGGCATTGACGATCTCCACCACAGTATTGTAGGGGCGAGTTGGAGTTTTTTGCAGAGCCGGCCGGAAGCTGGGGTCTCCCAGTATGACATCCATGTAGGCCGTCTGATTGAGCATTTCGGAAACTGATGTATCCCATTCCGGCAACGCCTCATCGTATTCTGAGATCGCCTTGATGTTCTCTGCACCCTGGAACTTCAATCGCATGAGGTTTTCTGCGTCAAGAGCGGCCTCTCCTACCGTGGCGTTCTCAAAGACCAGGGATTGGTAAAACCTCTTTGAGGAATCTTCCGACACGAAGATATAGGACAGAGCAGACTCTCCAATATAATTAACAGATCCCGCTCTTATAAAGGACAGAGCAATGGAGTCCTCCAGATTCAGGGGGATGTACATCCTGGTGCCGGTCACATTGAGATAGTGTCCCTTGAGGTTAGCAGTAACACAGGCATTTGAGGTGGTTGTCTGGGGTGAAAGAGTTAGCTCCTTTACATGCGTTCCTGTAAGCGCAGAATCCATCATCGACCAATCCGACAACTGCCATGCGTTTTCATTGCCGTGATGATTGAAGTTCACAATATTCTGGCCGTTATTCATCTGCGAGATGACTTGCTGGTAAGTAGCCTCCTCGTAACGCAGGTCCTTGACCTGCAACCCTGCCTCTTTCAAGTAATCTCTGATTCTCATAGTCGTGGGAGCCTGCGGGAAAGAGAGGGGCGGCGAAGATATGACCAGGGCATTATTCTTCCAGGATCCATTCAGTCGATCATAGGCCAGGGTACGAGCCAGGAGCTGAGAGGCATCGTAAACGGAAAGCCCCATGATTCGGCCCACGGCTACACTGCTGTAATTCTCATCATTCATGGGCAATTGATAGTCCCTGTAGACCTCGTACTCCATTATCTCCGATAGCTTCTGAATCAGGCCGGTGGATATGAAGGGTAGCGACCCCGGATCGCCCACAACCATCAGATAGCGGGGTGAAAGCTTAAGATCATCGACTCTCTGCCTTAATGCTTTCTCCTCAATGAGAGGATCAATTTGCTGCGGGTCTTTGGCCACATCCAGCAGAATTGCCCGGCGAGCTGCTGCTGCGTGAGCTGCAACCAGGGACAGCCGGGGGACCTTAGTGTGGCTGAATGCTGTAATATTCAAAGCCTCAATATTGGAGCGAACATCGATGGTGTAGTTCTTCGTTCTGTGGGCATAACCGTTCCCTGCCTCAATATTAAAAATCCACTTGCCTGGCGTTAGCATCTGCACTCGCACTTCATAGAGCTCATCAGGCTTGATATCTGTAATCTTGATGCTTGCGTTTCGTTTTTCCGGGCTGTAGAGGTTTAGGGTGGTATAACTCGCGTCCCGGTTAAGGTTCCAGGAAATGTTCGTTCTTCCCGAGTATATCCAGGTGGGGTAGGTCAGATTGATTGCCGGCCCGTCATCTACATTCACCAGGGTATGGTTATAGGAAAATCCCTCGTATGCGGCCGTAGCCCCGGTGT
Source organism: Methanothrix sp. (assembly GCA_025361645.1). Taxonomy (GTDB): domain Archaea; phylum Halobacteriota; class Methanosarcinia; order Methanotrichales; family Methanotrichaceae; genus Methanothrix. The sequence goes on along the minus strand of JANYKI010000098.1, from coordinate 16,891 downwards.
CCAGTCGCTCTTTCCAGCCAGAGTCCATGGGGTAGAGCAGTTCTACTTCCACATTCAAACTGGCGGACTTGTCAGGCTCGAGCCGGTTTATATTCCAGCGAAGCATTGACCCGTTGAGGAATGCATTTATGGCATTCGAGGGTTGACCGCTATAGGGATCTGTGACATTTGCTTCGCCCATTTGTGGCCGGGGCCATTTTATGAACCTGCCCATGGGGAAGACGTCCAGTAATCGCACACCTTTCAGCACCTCTTTGCCGGTATTGCTCAGCGTTATGTTGAGCCTTACAATCTCTCCCAGCTCCTCGGCCGGTACCTGACTTGGACTTATCTCGGTTCTTATGAGCAGATCGTCAACAAGTGTTCGCTCTACTACGGGATTTGGCACAGGCGGTAGAAGCGAGAGATCATGAGAGTTGGTAAAGACCACCATTGTGGGGCTTTCCCCCCTTTTGCTCATCTGCAGGGCGAGAAATTCAGAACTTCCTTCTTGCAGGGTAATATTCATTTGGCCCAAGTTCTGCCTCACGACAGGCGAGATTGCACCTACTACCACAGCCTCTTTTATATCCAGGCGTGATAATGCGGCAATCGTCTCATTGGGCAGCACACTGTTCACAAAGAGGAGTGGCCAATTTAGATAAGAGGCAATTGGTGCGGCAATGAGGGCTGCGCTGTAATTTTCGCCTACAATTACGGCTCCCGGTGAGCTTTTCCAGTACCGGCTTATCTTTTCAGCCATATCAAAGCTGCTATTTGCCTGCACCGTTGCATCGCATTTCCAGGATACATTTCCTATGGCCAGGGTCTTTCCGCCTAACTGACCTAGTAGCCAGTGAGCGGCCAATGATGGTGGCTCTAGCTCCGACCAAACGGGTGTATGAACGACGTTGTACTCGAAAGCAACTCCTGATGCGCCGGATTTTATGAGGTCCTCGATATACTTCACGCCACCTTCTACATTCTGGGTGGAGAGAACATATCCAAGGTAATCGTCGCTCAAACGGACATAAACCGGTTTTTCGCTGAGTTGGCAGGCCGCTCCCACATCCTGAGCGGAGAGGGGAGGTATTATGGAAAAGTCCGTCACCTTTGCCATCTTTGCAAAGTTGTAGCCTCGGCTCTGATCGACGGGATTATCAAAAGCCACGCCAAGCTTCACAGGACCCAAATCCGAGGTTATATTTCGGGCATAATTTACAATCATCATGAGCTGATCCTGTTTCCATAGCGTCCATCTCTCCTGATTGTAGCTATTGATATTGACTTTGCTGAGATCTATGCCGGTATCCTGGTAGAACTTCTCCTTGCAGACATTGCAGTAGCAATAATTCTCATCCTGGAAGCCAAAATTATAAAGCACAACGCCATCGGCCTTGTAGTCGTCTACCAGCGTTTCGATAAGATTATAGAGATTATCTCTTGCCTCTTGGTTTGTAGGACAAAAAAGTGTGGCGTTGCCGCCTATATCGGGATTTGCGACCTGCAGCAAGCTTTTATCTATCCTGGAATCGTCAGTCGCGGTCAGGTCGAGGCCTGCCTCGGCAAGCATGGCTTTCCTGGCCTGCGGCAATTCTTCTATATCTCCGATCGCCCCCGTTTCGGAGATAACGGGAATCTCAAGAGTTGCTGTGATGTAAGCTTTCAGACCGTCTTTGTGGGCAGCTTCAACCAGAGATTTTACCTGATCTCCTGTGGCGTGGATGGTTATGGTGCTGATATTTGCCGCCTTAAATGTGCCAAGGATGGCAGAGGCACCATATCTCTGCAGATCGCTCTCTTCCACCCAGCCGTTTCTATCCCCGGCCTGGACCGATTTGGGAAGAATTAGCATAGGTAATGTTTTAGTCTGATTTTCCAGAGACCAGATGGCCAGAGGAGTAGCTGCAATGATTGCATGCCAATCGTCTGCTCCGACTAAAATCACATCATCGAGGTTGCCCTTAACTCCTCTTTCCAGTGGTGCGTCCTGTGCGAAGCATTGCTCTGTAGTAGACAGGATTGCTATGAATAGTATTAGATATTGCAGCCTCACGCTTTCACCTCTTCTATTTTGACGCCTGCATCTTGCAGCGGTTTTGTATACTCCGCTCCAATTTCGCCAACGATGAGCACTCTTGAGAGGGTAACATTTCTTTTGGTCATTTCCGCGATGGCGGCATTGGCGTTTTCGTTCACATCACCCTCGCATACCACGATTGGCGTGCCAGCCATCTTGGCTGTTCGATAAGCTCTGAATAGATCCGAGGGCTTTGGGCCGGATAAGACCACCTCGGCGGTTCCATTCTGCCAGATTTCTGCGGCAAAGAGCCAGCACTCTTCGTAAAGGCTACTTTTGTCAATGCGCTTGATTTCGACCCCTTGCAGTGCTTTTTCGGCGTCTTTAGAGACGATGGATTGATTGCCTAAAATCAAAATCCGGGAATAGTCTTGCAGCTTCTCCAGATTCATTTCGCTCAATTTACCAGGTGGAACGGTAATTATGTCGAAATCAGCCGTTCCATTGCCAAGGCTGCTTACCGATGCAATTGTGCTGTAGAGGAAGTCGTCTCCCGTCAGAATGGCCATACCTTGCGGCAAGATCACTTTGATGGATGCGATCTCTTCCGGCATGGGAATGCCCTGGGAGTCCATGAGCCGGAAGACAAGCGGATAGTCGCCGGCATTCGTCGCCAGCAGGGTAAAATTGGCAACGCCAGGGCTATGCGGGCTGACTTCTACCGTCTGGGCTAGAGGTATAACCATGAGCTCTGGAGGCGTTACTATTCCCACCATTACCAACTCCCTGACATCCAGCATGATGTTGAAGGAGCCTTTGTAGGTCTTGTTGGTCACAATTTTTTCCGGGACCTTGATTTCCACGTTGTAGCCGCGAACTGCCGCGGCAAAATCAACCACAGCCTCAACAGAAGAACTTTGGGACTGGTTGCCTAAAGATGTGGCTACGATTGAAAGATTACCTTTCTTGCCGGGTTTGGCTGTTTGCACCTGCAGCTTCATGGTATGGGTTGTGCCCGTGTCTAATGGCACATCGTAGGGAAGGGCTAGCGTTTTTTCTCCATCCATCAAGCTCACGCTCCACCCATCCGGCAGCGGCCCGGCGTCGATAGAGGCCACATCTCTAAAAGCGCCCAGGTTTTTAACAGCCAAATCGAACTGAGCGATATCTTCGGCATTGGCAGAAAGCATCGTAGACTTAGCATCATCTATGGTCATGCCAATGCCATAGCTCTCCTGTCCTATGACAGTCAGGTCGAAGTCTATTCTCATAGGCAGCGAGGGAGGTGCGCTATCCAGTAAATATATAAATCCTGTGTAAGATCCCGGTCGCGTCTCGGGAGGCAGGGCAAAGTAGATCTTAATCTCTGCTTTATCCTGAGGCATGAGCGGTTTTTCTTGGGGCATGTCCAGAAATATGTAATCTCTAGCAGTTCCACTCATCTCGGTTTTTGTGATCTTAAAGATTGTCGCATCTCCATTATTGGTTACCTTTAGCGTTCTCTCCTCCAGGTCACCGGAATGGAGCACAACATCGAATCTTTCCTTGTCTGCTGCCAGCTGGGCGGAGCTGGCGGCAATCAGCAGGAATAGAATAACAATCGGGTATATCTGCCTCATCTAACACCACACGATGGCATACGCCGGATTTTACTACAGTTAGTATCCCACTACTTTTCCTATTTATAAATTCTTTCTCAAAGGAATAAATAAGGTTCTTCTCTCGACGGGCTAGTTTATATCTGTTATGCATCAGAGCAACAGGTCGGTGTTTCCTTGGATCGAGAGAAAGCCTTTCTGGTGGCCACGCCCTTCAAGAAGCGTGGCAAGACAAGCCTGAAGATCAGCGACTTTATCTTTGCTCTATCCCTCGACCTGAAATGGGGGCCGCCGGAGAAGGTGCGTGCCCTCCTCCGGGAAGCGGAAGCTGAAGGCATGGTCAAGATGGAAGGTGAGATGGTAAATGCGATCTTTGATGCTGCGGCAGTGACGGTTCCCCTGGGATTCAAGCCGTCCACGGAGGAGGGCATACTGGATCAGGGAATAAGGCTCATCACTTCCCATACGGGCATGAGCCGAAAAGAGGTCATTGCTCTTGCCAATGAGAAACAGGATTCCCTGAAAAAGCTGGTGGAGCTGGACGGCGTGGTGCTGCTGATCGCCAGAGAGATGGGCATCGATGTCAGCGAGCTGGCTTCTATTGCCTACGAGAACCTGCTGGCCCGCGGAAAGGAAGAGAAGTGCATTTCAACTCGTCTGGAATCGTAAGCTTAATCTTCCATGGGACAGGACAGGGCGTTTATGACTCCCAGGGTTCTGTTCACAACCATTTATAGAAAGGGCTCCGAGCCTTACGATTACATCGGAGCCAATACCAGGTCATGGTTCAGATTCTACTGGCCGCGCATCCAGTCCTTCGGCCTGCGATTTCTAAAGCAGAACATTCCTGAGCTGGAGATCCTGGAGTTTCCCACCTGGGATGAATACCAGAAGAAGCTGCAAGAGGGATGGGATGTGGTGGGTCTCTCCTTTTACCTGAGTGAGACCCATGAAGCCCTGGAGATGGTGGATGCGGCGCGCTCCGCCGGTGTCGGCGAGGTATGGGCCGGAAACTACGGCGCTCTGACCACAGCCGTGCAGGACAGGTTCGATCGGATCTTTGTGGGCTACTCGGAGCGAGAGCTCGCCCCCTATTTCGGACGGCAGATCAAAGACATAATTCACCCTCCGCTTATCGAGTATCTCAACACGCCTTTCAATATCAAGCTGAACATTTACGGAGTGCTGTTCACCACGCGCGGCTGCCCGGTGGGCTGTAAGTTCTGCCAGACGCCGGTCTTCTGCAATAAGCCCAACATCATCTCGCTGAAGAGCATAGAGCATGTTTTGGCCTACTACAAAGAGCAGGGCATCAATGTGGTCCTGATCGAGGATGAGAACTTCGGCTGCAATCGTCGTCATGCCGATGCGGTGGTAGAGCTCTTGGACAAGTATCAGATGGTCTGGGGATGCATGGCGCGGGCCGATTATCTGAGAACGAAGATCGACGATTGGGCGGACATGAGGCAGAAGAACGGCAGAAAGGTGTCCGGCTTTGGGGGAGCGGCTATCGGCATTGAAAACCTGCATCAAGAGCGCCTGGACCAGATGAAGAAGAAGGAAGGCACAAAGGACATTTTAGAGACACTGCGCATGCTGAAAGCCAGGAATCTGGGCAGCGTGGGCTATTATATGATCGGCTTTGAGGAGGACACTAAGGAGTCGCTACGCGAGGACATAAAGAAGCTGGCGGCACTGAAGCTGGACATAACTCAGATCTGCGTCATAACTCCTCTGCCCCAGACGCCCATGTGGACGGAGATCGAGGAGAAGTTCGGCATCTGGGATCACGACTATCATCACCACGATGGCAAGCACATGGTCTGGAATCATCCTCGCATCAAGCCGGAGGAGTTTCCGGGCATCCTAGACTGGTCTTTCAAGCTGGTTCATCCCTGGCATGCGCCTTTTCGCACCTCGGCCCGGGTGTGGGGCAATGCCTATCGCTACGGTGGCTGGAATGGTGTGAAAGAAGTTGCCGCCTACATCAGCCGGGCCAATAAGTTCGACTGGAATGCCGGCCTTCGGCTGCTAAAAGTGGATGAGAATGAGAGCGAGCGAAAGTAAGCCAAGAGAAGGTAATGGATGGATATATTACTACTATCATCTCCCGTAGTTCAGCTCGACTTTGACCGCATCGCTCGCGTGCCCAATCTTGGCCTGGCCTCGTTGGCGGCGCATGTGGATGACCTATGCACGGTTCATGTGGCGGACATCCACGGCCTGAAAAACCACCGGGAATATGTGAGCCGGATCGTAAACGGCTACGATCTGGTGGGCCTGACCGCCATGAGCTTTCAGTATCAAGAGGGCCTGGCCCTGGCAAAGATCGCCAAGCTGTCAGGCGCAGAGACGGTTTTTGGCGGCTATCATCCCACGCTGGCCGCAGAAGAGATCGGAAAGAGCGGAGATGCGGCGCTTATCGACTACATTGTGCGCGGTGAAGGCGAAGCCACCTTCCGGGAGCTAGTGCAGGCCCGGCTGGCCGGAAAAAGCCCGCGCGGCATACTGGGTCTTTCCTACCACGATGAAAAGGGGGAACGGAATGGGGAAAAAATGGTCCACAACCCGCCTCGGCCCCTGCTTAAGGTGGAGGAGATTCGCATGCCCAAAAGGGACGCTCGTCTCATCACCAGTGGCTTTTACAGCTTTGATGTGCCCATCGACTGCGTGGAGACCAGCCGGGGCTGCACGCAGGGCTGCAAGTTCTGCTCCATCAATCTCATGTACGGCCGCCGCTTCCGGCGCTTTTCCATTGAGAGGGTGATCGAGGACATTCGGGACGCCGAAGCGCACGGGGCTGGCTCAATATTTTTCCCGGACGACAACATCACCTTGGACCCAAAGAGGCTGGAACGCCTGTGCCAGGCCATCATCGATGCCAATCTCACTCATCTGCGCTATAAGACGCAGGCCTCCGCCTCAGGAATAGCATCGAGCAAGCAGCTGGTGGACAAGATGGGCGAAGCCGGTTTTGATGGCGTCTTTCTAGGGGTAGAAAGCATCAACAAAAGGAACCTGGAGTTCCTGGGCAAGGGCAAGATGTCCAATGATGCCGAAAAAGCGGTGCAGTATCTTCATGATAATAATATTATCGTTTCCACGGGCTTGATCGGCGGAAATCCCGATGACGATGAGGAGGATCTGTGGGAGAACTTCCGCCTTGCAAGGCGTCTGAAAGTGGACTTTCCCATCTTCTACATCTCCACGCCCTACCCCAAGACACAGATGCGCGCCGAGCTGGAGGAGATGGGGCTTGTTACCAACAGCGACTTTACCAGGTACGACGGGCTGCATGCCAACCTGAAGACCAAGCACCTCTCCGAGGAAGAGGTGCAATTCATCACCTGGCAGATGAACGCCCGCTACTACGGACTGGCATGGCTCTGGTATAACAAAGTGAAGAAGCTCTATCCCAAATGGTTTGCCCGCGAAATACGCAGGCTGGCGCCCTTTTATGCCAGGAGGAAGCTGGACCTGGCTCTGGGAAGGAGGACGGCGCGCGACTTCTTCCAGGAGGATCTGCAGAGCGGGGAGCTATGCAAGGGTGTGACTTAACTCGTGCAGATTTGGAGGTGGCATTTTGAAGCCCTCAAAGCAGCTTGATCTGAAGCAAGGTGAAGAGGCACAAATAGAGATCATAAGTGCGGTTCGCAGATCCAAAGGCATCATAAAGATCGATGCGAAGCTGGGCAGAGAAATTGCAAAAAGCGATGAGTTCTCCTGCCTGGAAAGTTAGATGTTCGATCTCATCCTTCCCAGAAGCAAAATCTTTATTCAATGCTCAATTAGTGCTTCTCCAACATATTCCAATACCATTGCTGCCATCTCTAAAGCAATCTTTGCATCAACCTCATCAAAAGCCTCGAAGGGTAAGCCTCCCGGTAGTCCGTTGGGATAGCGCGTAGGAATGTAGTATTTATCCAGCCCACCCGCCCTCTTGACATCATCCAAGTCCGGATTGTATCTCATCGCATGTTTCAACAGCTGGGCTACGGAATGCCCAAATACGATCTCTTCACCTTGAGCGTAGATGAAAGCCTTCACTGCCTTTTCTGCCGCCTGCTGGGAGAGGAAACATGCCAGGTTGAACCGCTTCCCCTGAAAACAGTACTTTGCATCGTCTAAATCCTGTCTCGCCTGGAGAAGCCAGCGCATCCCTTCTTCTTTCGGTTCAAGCCTCATAGAGCATCTTTCCTTCTCGAAGGGCCCTCTTGACGAAAGGCCGCTCCTTCATCTCCTCGAACTCCTGGGGCGTGTAGACCAGGATGTCCATGGCCTCCCTGGCATCGTCATAAAACTCGTCCAGCCGGTCGAAAAATCTCATCTGGGTATCCTTTACTACTATCAGGTCGATATCGCTGTAATCGCGGGCATCGCCTCTGGCCAGAGATCCGAAGAGCAGCACCTTTCGCACGCTGGGGTCCTTCTTCAGCCGGCTTAGGATTCTCTCCAGCTCTGCATTCAGCTCAGTTACGGTCATGGGGTTAACTGGAGATAGGCACTATTGCTTTTTTTAGCTTGCCCTCTGCGGGCAGCTAGCCCCGATGGTAGCATGCTGAGCTTGCGGAGGAGTTCTACCGGGAGCTGGTGGGCTACAAGCATAGAAATCTAAAGCGGGCTTACTGGGCTCTCCTGGCCGGGTTTGTGCCGCTGGTGGTGGCTGTGGTGTACTACCTGAGGCTCCTGGACGGGCCGGGCTGAAGGCTTCGCTCTGGTGCCACTCGTTGTTTCGAGCGGGTTCCCGAATGGGAATAGGCCTGAATTTTTTGCACATAAAATTCCACCTGATTCGCGGCAAAGTGGCTCGGGATCATCCTCTTTCAGGCTCCCGTGTGCGCGGGCAGGCGGGCGTGGCCACTCGGGCCGGGCACGCAAGCTCCGGATGCGGCGGGGATCTGTCTCAGAGCGGCTCGACTGCCGCATCCGCCAGTGCTGCAAGTTTTGCCAAGGCGTGGGGCACTTTTCGTCATAGTAGTAATAGTAGATTCCACGGTTGGGGGTCTAAATCTCACTTTCCCATTCACCTCAGGGCGGCCTCTCTTCTGCCTGGCAATCCAGGCCGAAGCGCTACGAAAGACCTGATTAGGCTGATCGAATTAATCGAATACCGAATCGAAGGGTCCCGCACGCGGGCGATCGCGCCTGCATAGCCCCGCTCCGGGCCTTGCTGGCATCGAGCGGGAGGGCGCGGGGCGGAAAGGCGGAGCCAAATTCGCCCGGTGCCCGACAAGCAGATATTCTCATAGCATCCATGAAAGCTGTGGATGAATCCATGACCAAAGAAAGCCAAAGTGAATCTCAAGCGGCAAAGTCTTCCCCAGGCAGAGCCAGATCTCTTGCAGAAATCAGGCAGATCCTGAGAGCCCACATGCCCGCGCTTGCAGAACGCTACAGGATCAAGTCACTAGGTGTTTTTGGCTCTTACGTTCGCGGCGAAGCCAGAGATACAAGCGATATCGATCTTCTGGTTGAATTTTCTGAGACGCCGGACATCTTCAAGTTCATGGATCTTGAGGAGGATTTGACCGCCTTTCTGGGCTTGAAGGTAGACCTGGTTACTAGGCCCGCACTGAAGGGAAAAATTGGAGACAGAATACTCCGCGAGGTAGTCTCGGCTTGAAAGCAGGAAGGGATCATCTCGACTATCTTCAGGACATCATGACGATGATGGAGAAGATAGAGAGTTTTACTGCTGGAATGACGAAGGAGGATTTCATAGAAGACTACATGGCGCATTTCGCAGTCATCAGGGCAATGGAGGTCATGGGCGAAGCCGCAAAGAATGTCCCACCTGAAGTCAGGCAGAAGCATCCGGAGATTCCCTGGAAGAAAATGGCAGGCCTCAGAGATAAAGTCATTCATGGCTATTTCGGAGTTGATCTTTTCATAATATGGGAATCGGCAACCAAGCTGATCCCAGGTTACAGGCCAGTCCTTCTCAGGATATTGAATGAAGAAACCGAAAGGTGCAAAAAACCTCCCGGATATGAGTTCACCCATGATAAAAGTGGTCCTTGATTTAACCGCTTCCCCTGAAAGCTATACTTTGCATCGTCTAAATCCTGGTCTCGCTTCGGTTCAAGCCTCATAAAGCATCTTTCCTTCTCGAAGGGCCCTCTTGACGAAAGGCCGCTCCTTCATCTCCTCGAACTCCTGGGGCGTGTAGACCAGGATGTCCATGGCCTCCCCGGCATCGTCATAAAACTCGTCCAGCCGGTCGAGATATCTCATCTGGGTTTCCTTTACTACTATCAGGTCGATATCGCTGTGATCGCGGGCATCGCCTCTGGCCAGAGAGCCGAAGAGCAGCACCTTTCGCACGCTGGGGTCGTTCTTCAGCCGGCTTAGGATTCTCTCCAGTTCTGCATTCAGCTCTGCTACGGTCATGGGATTGCTCAGTTTAGAAGATTAGCATTGGCACTGGCCATCCGAGGCATCAAGAAAGCAGAGAGCGCACTTGAGATATACGATCAGATCGAAAGCCCTATGGCAGCAAGAGTACGGGCAGCAGTTGGCTGAGTGGAGGAAATAGCTTACTATAACAAAAAATATTGGGAGAAAAATATTAATTTATCTATGCGCAAAGTTCGCCACTATCGTCTCGCCTACCGAGTTGACCCTCACAAATCCGTAGCGCTCGAACTGCACCACTTTGCCCAGCTCCTCGGCAATGCCCGCTTCGCCTATGCCTTCATCGACGCCGTCCGGCCTGAGTACGCGCACCTTCGGCCCGTCCACGGGCGCCCATTGAATGATCTTGGTCCTCTTGCCCATATCCTTGCCCAGGAAGCGCGCTCTGGACGGCTCAAGGCTTATAATTTCTACGTTGCATAGATCCTTGAGACGGATATTGTCTCCGACCTGCAGGCCCGCCAGGTCGCTTTTGCAGATGAACAGCCTCTTTCCCGCTGGAATCTCCCGGAAGCCTCGATCTGCGGTGGGATGCAGAGGCGCATGTGCCAGGGCGGGCACATCGCCCTCGATCGTCAGCTCGACGGGCTCCCAGACGAAGAAGCGGCGGTTGGCCTCGGGATCGATGATCTTGCGGTTCTCGGCATAGATGGAATCCATACTGATGGAAATGTCCGTCTCGCCCACGCCCAGGTCGATCATGAATTTCCGCAGCGCTTCGGGCCGGATGCCCCGGCAGCGCATGGCCCGCACCGTAGGGACCCGCGGGTCTTCCCAGCCGGTGTACTCGCCGGCCTCGATGGCTTTGCGAAGCTTGCTGGTGCTGAAAGAGCCGAACTGATGAATCTTGATCCTGCCCCAGTGGATGACCTGAGGATACTCCCAGCCCAAATAGCCGTAGAGATATCTCTGCCGGCTTCCGCTGTCGGCCAGATCCTTGCCCCGAATGATATGCGTGGTCCCCAGCAGGTGGTCCTCCACCGCCGACTCGAAATCGAGCAGCGGCCAGACGCGGTACTTTGTTCCTACCAGCGGATGGGAGGCGGTGACGATGCGAAAAGCGGGCCAGTCGCGTATAGCCGGGTCCTTGTGGTGCATGTCGGTCTTGACCCGCAAAACAGCGCCGCCTTCAGGCATGCGGCCATCGAGCATCTGTCGCCAGAGATTCAGGTTCTGCTCTACAGTCTGATCCCGATGCTCGCACTCTATTCCCTTATCCTTGTGCTCCTTGAAGACGACCTGCGCACAGCCGCAAACATAGGCTCCGCCCCGCCGGATCAGCTCCTCGGCAATGGGGTAGTACATGTCTACTCGCTCGCTGGCGGTGATCACCAAATCAGGCTGGGCACCAAGCCAGGCGCAGTCCTCCAGATACCAGCCGTAGGCCTCGGGCATGGGCCGCTTCTTTACGGGATCGGTGTCATCGAAGCGAATAATGAACTTGCCGCCGTACTTTTTCACATACTCGGAGTTGACGATGATGCCGCGCGCACTGCCTAGCGTTGGTGGCCCATTGGGGTTTGGTGCAAAGCGCATGACTGCGCCCCTTTCCGCTCCCTGTAGAGCGGGCAGGCCCTTGTCCGGCTCCTTCTTTTCCGAGAGCTCTGCCAACAGCTCTGGGGCAATGATCAGCAGCCTCTCTTGCCACTCTTCCAGGCGGGTCTTCTCCACGCCTTCCAGCACCTCTTTTACCAGAGGCGATAGCTCTTTGGCCCGGGCGCGTAGCTCCACGTGCTCGCCCAGGAGCTTGCCCATGACCGCCCCGGCATTGGGTGCGGCTTTGTACTTCACGGCGTTTTGCAACGCATACTTTTCTATGAGCTCTCGGATCTCTTCCATGACACATCTCCCAAAGGCCCGGAAGATCTGGGGAAAAATGATTCCTGCAATCTTCCTAATTCAGGTAAGTGTGCTAATTTCGATTACTATACTTTAATTTGATTGTTCCGTTACTGAAACTAGCTTTTTCTTTAACTTGGCTTTTGCCAGAGAAAGAGCATCTCTTATTATTTCATCATGGTCGAAAGCCAGAGGCGGCAGGCTTTCCAGAAGGAAAACCTTCGCATACCTCGCGTCCGAGCCTGCCAGAAGCACGCCGCTGCCCCTAGCGAGAAAGGCGACGGAGACGACGTGCCCGCGCGGATCGCGGGTGGGGTTTGAGTAGATGCCAACCAACCCTTGCAGCTCGATGACAAGGTCCGTCTCCTCGAGGGCTTCCCTGGCCGCAGCCGCCTCGACCGTTTCGCCCACCTCTACAAAGCCGCCGGGCAGGGCATAGCTACCCGCAAAGGGTGGGTTATCTCTCTTGATGAGCACAATTCCCCCTGCAAAGAGTATGACGGCGTCCACCGCCAGAAGGGGAGTCACAATCTTGTTCCTCTCGTTCATTAGGCTAAATTTCCTACATCACAACCAAAAGGCTTATCTACGACCCAAGTCGGATGTTTATACGGCAAAGGTCGATTATTCACAGATCCCTCCCTACCCTACATCCAATCGACCTTTAGCTATCCTTTTTGCCAGAGACTCATGATGAAGCTCTAATAGCAGGCGCGATTACTATTATTGATGCCATTTTATGTGCTGAAGATAGGAGGAAGCCTCATGGCTAGCGCCCGGCCGCTCATGCGCGCCCTCCTGGCCCTCGCGGAGGAGGGCTACAGCTTCCTGGTGGTGCCGGGCGGCGGCGTCATGGCCGATCTGGTGCGAGATATCTATTCTCGCGGCGATCTCAGCCAGGAGGCCGCGCACTGGATGGCCGTCTTGGCCATGGAGCAATATGCCTATTTTCTGGCGGATGGAAGCGGGGCTGCTCTCACTCGCGAGATCCGCCGTCCCAAAGACGCCTCTCGCGTGCAGGTTCTCTTGCCTTACCAGGCCCTCATTAAGGACGATCGCGATCTTCAGCATAACTGGGACTATACTTCCGATTCGGTGGCGGCCCTGGTAGCCGCACAGCTATCCGCCCCACTCATCAAGGCTACTGATGTGGATGGCGTGATGCTGGACGGAAAAGTAGTCTCAGAGGTGCCGGCAAACCGCATGCTTGGTCGCGTTAGCTGCATTGATCAAGGCACAATTAAACTTCTCTGTGGCCTTCTTAAAGGAAGCAGCATCTGGGTGCTCAATGGCACCGATGCGCAGCAATTCACACAAGCCCTGAAGAAAGGAGAAGGCGGCACTATTATAAAGGGCTAATAAGAAAACAATTCCGGCAAAATTCATCCTAAATTCAGTCTATCTATGGGAAGGTTTATACAGAGAAATACATCAATCATAGAGGAGATAACATGAAGGAAGAAATACCAGAGAAATGCATATCATGTGGCATTACGCTGACCGGCGTGGGCGGGACGAGGTTCCCCTGCCCCAGCTGCGGAACCGTGATTGCCAGATGTAATAAATGTAAAAAGCAGAGCAACGTTTATTCTTGCAAAGCCTGTGGCTTCTCAGGACCGTGAGGTGTAATAGATGGGAGAAGCTGCTGTAAGAATGAAGGTTATGCCGGTGAGCACGGATGTGGATCTAAAAAAGCTCGCCGAGGAGATCAAGAAGGTAGTGCCATCCTTTGCCAGGCTGCATGCCATCGAGGAGATGCCCATAGCCTTTGGCTTGAAGGCCTTAATCGTCGTAACAATAATGGACGATAAGGGAGGCAGAAGCCCGGATGAGATTGAGGAAGCAGTCCGAAAATTACCCGACGTAGAATCGGCAGAGGTGGAAGAGGTCGGACTCCTCTAAACCACTCTCTTTACAACTGGGCTTGTAGATCAGTGGTAGATCGCCGCCTTCGCAAGGCGGAGGCCACGGGTTCGAATCCCGTCAAGTCCATAAGTTAATTAAAAAATAGAAACTGGCTTTTTCGCCAGCAAGTCTCTCTATTCTCATCCCAGATTTTACGCTGCAGTAGCGACCTTTGTCGCATTGCCGGAGCTGGCTACCTCAATTTGCAGGGCGTTGTTGAAGTTTCCTGCACCCTGTAGAGACGAGGCGGCAATATCCACATTGTAGATGCCCGCCGGGACATTGGCGTTCCAGTTTTTAGAGTACTCATTTCCAGATGTTTTAATCAGGCTGAGCTTTTCTACCTCTTTGCCGGTCGAGTCTTTGATGGAAGCTGTGGCCGTGAGCTGTATTTCCGATTGGTTTTCCGCCTGTTCGGAGCCGTTCAGGGCAAAGACGGCTGTGATCTTTACCGTGCTTGCAGAGTTAACCAAAGATGGCGTGGCATTGATGCTCCTTAGAATTAATTCTGCGATCGGTGACTGTGATTTGGTCTTATTCTCGAATTGTGACTCGGTCTTTCTCACGGCTTTGGGCCCGAACTCGGCGGGCACGTCGCTTGTGGGCTTGCCTTCAATAAAGTTGCTGGCGCTCAGGCTCCAGTCGCCTTCTTTCATGCAGGATGCACATTGGGCAGATGCGAAAGAAGCTAGAGCGACAATGCATGCCAGGAATGCCATGCAGATCAGTAATAATGTAGCGTTTTTCATTATCTATCCTCTTTTTCCATTTTGATAATACTCGCGAATGCATATTAGCCTGTTTTCCTTGGCCCGTTCGTATTCTATTTATATCATCCTGGCGCTTAGAAATATCTGGAAAGAATATGGCAGGCACAAAGAAACCTTTGCGGATTTTAGGGCTGGCGGATCTGCATAACCGCATCGAGATGCTGGACAGAGTGAGGGAAATTGGCGCAGATCTCATTGTCTTTTGCGGAGATCTGCACAATGCCGGCAACATGGAGACGGCCCGACATACGGCTTTTGCCCTGGCCTGTCTGGGGCCGCCCGTGCTCATCGTTCCCGGAAACATGGACCACAGAGATTTTGTGCCCGATCTATGGGAAGAAGCTGGCCTACGAATGCTTCATCGTTCCTCCTTTTGCCTTGAAGACGTCGGTTTTCTGGGCATGGGCGGAATGGTGGCCAAAGATCCCGGGCGGCTGGAAGATCCTGCTCGCTACTATTATCATGATATTGAGGCGTATGAAATCCTGGCCGCGGCTTATCAGGATATATCAAACGCAAGGATCAAGATAGTGGTTGTGCATCAGCCACCCCGAGGAGCGCAAGATACTCTTTACAATGGGGAAAGCTCGGGATCGGTCAGCCTGCGCCGCTTTGTGGAGGAGTATCAGCCCGACTTATTGCTTTGCGGGCATATCCACGAGGCGCGGGGAGAGTGTTTCATCGGCTCCACCAGGATCGTCAATGTGGGAGAGCTGCGACAGGGGTTTGCAGCGCTCATCGAAATTGGTGAGGAGATCGCTGTAAATTGGATCTAAGAAGGGAAGAAATCGATCGCGGTATAAATGCCATGCAGGCCCTGCAAAGGCTCGTACCGGAGGGCGGGCTGAAAAACCGGGATAGGGTCAGGGAGGAGATGGATGAGCTGATCTCCCCGGAATTCGAGCCCTATTTCTCAGCAAATGCTGCATTGCACCTGCTGGTCGCTTGCGAGAGATGCGGACGGTGCTGCCTGGAGGAGAAGGGCATAGCCGTCTCTATAGATGACTGTCGCAGGATCGCCCGGCATCTGGGCCTCTCTCTGAAGAAGTTCATGATGGAATACACAAGGCCTCATGATCTGTTGGGCGAGCTGGTGGGATCGGCACGGATGCTCGGCAAAAAAGAGGGCGAGCCCTGTCCATTTTTCGATTCCAGCCTGCCCGGCTGCCGCATCTATTCTGTGAAGCCGCAGGTATGCACAGCCGCTCTTTACCTCTCCAAAATGAATCTGCTCACATGTGAAGAGCAGCAAAAGATTGGCACCTTTCCCATATGCTCCGCCGATGAAAAGTTGAGGGCCAGGATAGCGGATTATTCCTTGCGGCTCGATGAAGATGCAGAGGCCAAGAGCGAGCTGGAAGGGCTCTTTGCGTCCAATGGGCCCGAGGTGGAGCTATTTCGCCTTCTGTTGCGCCTCAAGGGCATGGAGATCTACTTCGGGCCGGAGAGGGCGGAGAGGCTCGCGCGGAGGCTGGGGCTCGCGAGGGTGCCGGAGGACGAGGTGCTGAAGGAAGCGGGTTTTTTGTATGCTGCTACAATAAATTTGTTGAGAGAATAGATTATTTCTCAAGACCTATCTTGGCCTTGATTTGAGCCACATCATTCTCGATTCGGGATAGTCTGTCCTCCAAGCTCGGTTTCAGATCTTTGCGCAAATCCCTGGTCTCCTTAACGATCTCTTTTTTGGACTCATCCATTTTCTCCACCAGCTCGCCTTGATTTTCAATCATAATGTCCTGTCTTTCTATCACCTGGCTCAACATATTCATTGTTTCATCCTGCTTGTCATGGGTCAGATCGGTTTTGTCGAGCTGCAAATCTTGCTTGCTTATCATCAAGTCCTGTTTTGAAAGCATGCAATCGAGCTTGCTATTGACCTCATAAAAACCGGATTTGCTAACTTCAAGTGTCTCTTTGCCGACTGCCAGGTTCTCCAGTGTTACTGCAAGAATCTCTCGGCTTACATTTACACCCTCTTTGGTTACGACTATGAGCGCTTTTAATTGATCTACGGCGGCGTCAAGTCGTGAATCAGTCTCTCCGCTTTCCACCAATTTGGCAAAGCTCTTGTATTCGCATGTGGCTGCTTTATATTCTTTCTCAATACCCGTAACATTGATGATGGTGTTTTGTATGACAAGGGCTTTCGCAAATCTCTCCAGATCGCTTTCTTCACCCTCAGCTATAATCAGCACCCTGCCATCTGCAAGATTTTCTATATGGCCTTTTATTACATCGGGAGTGCGGAGGGTCACGAATACCCCAACCTTCAGGTTGGGGATGAAGTGAACCCTCGCCGTTTTTTGCGTTAACTCATATCGATCAACCGCTGCTTCTTTTAAAATGAAATTGTATTTGGCACTTTA
>JANYKI010000062.1 GCA_025361645.1 Methanothrix sp. | reverse complement strand
CTAAAATCTGCACCAGATCGTCCACGAAATCAACGTAAGGCTCCTCGTCCAGGCTGGAGCCGGTGATGGTCTCGAAGAGCTTCTTCAAGAATGGATTGGTCTTGGGAATCTCACGAGCAGCTCCCAGCCGCTGAAAGGGGCCGGGTCCCTTGTGATTGACCCGCGCCGCAAAAAGCCCGTAGACGATGGTCTGAGCATACATGTCTGCGAACTCGGCCACCTTTTCCGGCTTGTTCAGATCGGGAATGAGAACGTCGGCAAAGGCATCGCGCAGTTCTCTGAGGTCTTGCGATGCTTTATCCTTTTCAAAGGCTTCCACAATCGTATCCCGAATGATGTGAGCCAGCTTTGCCGCCCTCTCCGAGAGATCTTTGGGCGTGGTGATGGGCTCAGGAAGGCTTTCCAGGAAGAGCTTGAGCAGTTGGGTGGTTTCGTCGATTCCCTTCTTATCCGGCAGGATCTTGTTTTCCTTTCCAATCCGGCCTAGCCTGGCGCTGTCACGAAGCTGCCCGTCCACAAACCAGCGAAACTCCAGGTAGTCTGTCAGAATCAAATTGGGCAGAGACTTTTTGTAGCGCTGCAGTTGGTCAGAATCCTCTGCCTCATCCAGGGACTTGCCTAGATCTTTCGTCTCCACATAACCAATGGAAAGGCCATCCCTACGCAGGATGAAATCCGGTGCGCCACACTCTACTCGTTTAGGTTCGTTGGTAGCACTGACCCTACTGTCCAGAGATTCGATAAGATCCTTAAAAGCCGGACGATGAGTGTGTTCTGTCGCCCTTCCCGTCTTGAATTCGCGGTCAATTTTCGCCAGATACGACTTGATAACATCACTCATCGCTTATCTCCCAAGGCAGTTGGTTCTCTGTCTACCTGAAGATAGTAATATGCGTTGATCAAAAACGTTCCGATTAAAGACGCTCAATTCACTTCTTGATCAGGGCCCGACTGCAGAAATAATAAAAATAAAATAGATTTAAATTTATTGTTATGTCCCGATCTTCACCGGCTCCACAATAGACCTCAATGTGGCTATGGCTGAAAGCGCCGCCAGATAGCTGGTCTTGGGATTTCGAGGCGAAGGAACATTCTCTACCAGGGTCGAGATCCGCCCAAAGTCGCCATCCACCACAATCTCGTGCCGGTTTACATGAATGTTTGGATCGGCCACAATTTTCACCTTCACCTCGCTCTCCCCGGCGGCCAGAAAAAGGGTGGCGGCCACATTGACATTGGCCGGAAAAGCCCTCACGGCCTGCAGCGCGCTTCCCTCAAAGATCAACGTCGGCCCCGCGAGCAGATCCAGGTCGATCTTATTTTCCACGATGTAGGGCGCGCCCTTCAGCCCGCCGGGATTTTTGGTGGTGGTGAGAGTCACGCTACGAATAGTGCCAATGCTGGCGGACTTAAGGCCGTCCAGGCCCGATATCGCTCCCGATGGCAGATAAACCCGCGAGCCGTGCTCCTTGGCCAGGGCCTTCACCTCGGCAAAGAACTCCCGGTCCGCGAAAGCCCCCACGCTCATGATCATCAGCTTCTTTCCCGCTGCCAGCGCGGCCCTGGCAATGGCAGGGACGGCCTTCTGGCTGGCCGCCTCCACTACCACATCAGAGAGGGCCACCAACTCCTCCAATTTGACCCTAGCCGGCTTGTGCTGTAAGCTGTCGATCAGCTCCACCGCGGTTTCCGGATTATGATCGCATACCGCAACTAAATTTGCGTCTAACGCACCGGAGTCAACTGCTTTTGCAATCTCAGCCCCAATAGCGCCGCACCCAACAAGCCCGATCTTGATAGGCATCGGAGGCTATAAATCAATTGGACATCAAAATCTTTGCGGTATGCTAACCTCAGAGCTGGAGAGATTTGTGGGCGAGGACCTGGGCGAGTGGGATGATTCCAGCAGTCTCGTTCCAGATCTTGGGGCCAAGGCCGTCATCATCGCCAAGGAAGAGTGCATCATCTCTGGCCTGGCAGAGGCAAAGGAAATTTTTGCATATTTCGGCCTTTCAGCCACGCCTCTTTACGATGACGGCGAGTATGTGCCTGCCGGAGCCCAGGTTATCTCTGTCTGCGGAAGTGCCAGGGCCATCCTGCAAGCAGAGAGAGTGGTATTGAATTTCATGGCGCGCATGAGCGGCATCTCCACATTGACTAGAGAGTGCGTTCTAACAGCTGGCGGGCGGGTGCGCATTGCCGCGACTCGCAAGACCACCCCCGGCTTTCGCGTATTCGAGAAGAAGGCCGTCTTTTTAGGTGGTGGTGATACGCACCGGTTCAATCTCTCCGATGCCGTGCTCATCAAGGACAACCACATAAAAATCTTGGGCCTGGAGGAATGCCTGCGCCGCGCCAGGGAGCGCGCCAGTTTCACCAAGAAGATCGAGGTGGAGGTAGAAAGCCTCGATGACATGATCAAAGCTGCAAAAGGCGGCGCAGATATCATCATGTTCGATAATATGGTTCCAAAGGAGATTGCCCGAGGAGTCGAGCTGCTTATGGAAACAGGCCTTAAAGATCGCATTCTCCTGGAGGCCTCCGGAGGCATAACGCTTGATAATATCCAGGAATATGCCGGCTTGGGAGTGGATGTAATATCTCTGGGAGCTCTCACCAGAAACGCCAGATGGATCGATTTAAGCCTGGAGATCGATCTGGAAGATAAGATCAAATAGAGATAAATTCAAATCGATCAAGAAAGGTGTTCCCAAGATGCGGCGTCCCATCTATCTGCCATGTTTAGTATATCTGTTATTCTCCATTCTCCTGATTCAAGCAGCCTATGCAAAAGAAGCCACTGATAACAATGATGAGGTGACTTTCAAGGATTTTACCCTCAATATTGGAGATCGCATTGATCTTGGCGACTATCAGATGGAGCTCATTGAGATACAGTCGGTAAGGGATGGACTGGTGGTGATGAGGACCTCCAAGGTAGGCGGGTCCTTAGATGAGCAAAGAGCCCTCTTGCTAGACAGCCCCAATAATTTCGATGGTGGCGCGGAAAACAGGGGCATTACCATTACCGTAGCCGATATTTTCGATGAGCAGTCTGCTAAAGTGAGGATCGAGTACATCCAGGGCCTGGGTAGCCCCAGGAAGCATGCCTCAGAAAGGCCGGCTCTGGCATTAGACAAGCCTGAACTTTTTGTG
>JANYKI010000022.1 GCA_025361645.1 Methanothrix sp. | reverse complement strand
GAGATTTGCGCCCCTCCATTATAACGCGTATAGGATTATTATTAATATTTTAAATTTTTGGTCAAATATCGCACATTATGATTCATGGAGTATCGGACGAAAAATAGGGTTTTGACTGGGTGGCTGAATAGTTACATTTTTAAATTCATTTAGCTCATCCAAATATTCTTTACAGTTCTGACCAAAACCAAAAAGCACAATTGCCGCGCAAACTGATAATACAAAAATTATTAGTGGCATGAGTCTATGCTCTGCTATAACTAAAATGACAAAAGACTGTACTTTCCAAGTTTCTCCTCAATTTTTATTATTAATAGTATCTTACTAATCATATTTTTAAGCCCAAACTCCTAAGTATATGAAGCAATCCTCCGTCAGGCACGGGCAGATTAAAATATGTCATCACATATTCGAATGTTTCTCTAGCAGCCTGCATTTTTACTCGATCAATCATAACGCCCATAGTTCTCGATTTTGAACCATCCTTAGATGGAGGATTATCAAGTTCCCATAAGAGGATTGCAGTCCATACTGAAAAAACAAGCTGAATGAATCTTTCAATTGAGTGTTTTTCTCTTAATTGGTAATCTTTGAAACCCAATTTTTGATTTGTTTCTCTATGAGCAGTTTCAATATCCCATCTGTCCTCATAAATCGAAATGATCTCTTTTGAAGAAAGATATTTATTAGTGCTTATAATATATTTTGTTGTGCCATCTTTTTTTCTCTTAGAAATGACAAGCTTAACCTCTCCAATTTTATCTAGGATTACATCCTTTTCAAATGTATAGTAGGTCTTCTTTTTCCCACGAACATTGACTGTTGTTTTTATAAAATATTTATCTTCAATTTGATTTGCCATATCTTTAACGTGGTAAGACATAATATTATTAATTCTTACTTTTTTATCAGACTTGATTTGACAAACTATATTATGCCCTAAATTTAGACACTTATTAAATAGATCTGCAGAGAACCACCAGCTATCGAAAACTATATAGAGGCGAATGTTTTTTGGGACTTTTAATGGCTCAATAATATTCTCATAGGCAAGTTCCAATTTTGTCTTGAAATTCTCATTTTCATTCTCATATTTGACATACATCTTAGCTTTATGTGGAATAAATAATCCTTTTGATTGGACGACAGATGTAACAAAATTGTTACCCCAGATGTATGCTTCTTTACTATGATCGTAAAATTTGCCTACGCCATCTGTCTTGGTTCCTTCCTTCTCATTGTATGTATCATCTATTATAAGCAATATTTTATCATCATTTTTTAAAGATAACTGCTCAATAAAAAGGTCCACTTACGCTGTGCAACTTCATTTTCATCCCAATTTGCATCGCTAAAGAACCAATTGTACGAAGAACGTGCCTTTTTCCCTTCGCGACAGTCTGCCATAGTATCACAAAGGTTAGCAACGGTCTTGGATTTATCACACACGCTTAACGCTGCACACAAGTCCCTAAATGATCTATAGCTCGGTTTCGTGAATAAATCCCTAAATTCATCCAAAAACGGCTCTAACTGTAATGGTGCTTTTAATATTTTGATCATTCTACTCCCTGGAGAGTGAATCTAATCCTAGTATAAAAACTTTAATTTTTAATACGAGCTTTTTGGCCAAATATAATCAGAAAATATTATAAAAATATTAAAAAGTTGGAAAGTACAGACAAAAGAAATGGCTACAATAGCCGCAAAAAAACGCTTAATCATCTCATATCTCCTCCATCTTTTTTCTGCTTTGTAGATTGCGCACTCCAGTGGTGCACATTCTTGGCATGGCTCTTTAGGCCGTTTTATTCCACATTTATCCGCCCATTTCTTATAATTAAAAAAATTATCTTCATGTGATGTGCAGCCTACTCCATACATGGTCTGGTATTCCTTGATCTCATCATTGTCCATTTGCAGCCGAAGAATTATTTGATCTTCTAAGAAATAGCTCCAAGCCGTAATACCTTTGATCGTGCTCCTGTCTTTAAATTCAGTTAGCTCTTCGACTCGCCTTCCTGCTCTAAGTCCCTCGATTAAACTCCCAAATGCCAGCAAAGTCATAGCTCCTGAGATCATAAGCCAAAAACCTAAATCTTGTCCATGTCCCCATAGAATCATTATACCGGCGGCTAATGCAATAAAAAGCATGAACCCCTTTGGTCCTCCATCCCTCTGTTGCTTTACTAAGTATATTGCACAGTCCAGATGATCGCAATCCTGATTCTTTTCCCCCGGTTTCCATTCTTGTCCACATTTTGTAACGTATTTTTCTATGTACGTTGCCTCGCCAACTGTATTATATATACCCTTTTTAGTCTCATACTTCTTGATTTCGCCCTCTGCCGTCTGTAGCCGCACCACCATTCTTGCGTCCTCCTCATCACCAGGATTTCCACCGCCCCATCAGAACGTATCTGCAGCATTATTGATAGATAACAGATAAGGCTTTTTCGGATGTATGTAGTAATACGCACTCAATTTTCTTCAGCCATTCTCCTTACCCGTTCCAGGGCCAGCAGCGCATCCTCCATCTTGAAGTCGCGCTTATCCTTGGCCAGAAATTCGCGAAAACGCTGCAGCTCCTTTTCCTTCACCAGGCCGGAGGCATCCGAAAGCATGCGCTCATAGGTTCGATCGGGAAAGTACTGGGCCTGTGCAAAATGAAAGAGCCGATCTTTGCAAGAAGCGCTAATTACACCCATCTGCCAGGCCAAATCCAAATTGAAGCGAATGTTCACCAGCGGCTCGGAACTGGGCTCATAGGAGAATGGATCGAAGGTGAGGGCCACTTCGTCATCCGAGACCAGATGGCCGCTCTTGTAAGCCTGATAAATCTTGCCTATGCCTTCCATGCCGTAAATGTCCAGCTCCGAGGCGCGCAAGGCTCCCATGCTGGAAGCGCCCAGGACCTTTGCCCCCGCCTCCAGGGCATAGATCACCTCCTTGTGAGCCACAGAGCATTCCTGAAAGAAGACGCCATCGATGAGCAGAATGATCTCTGCCCCTTCCCTGGCAGCCAAGTAAAGGTCGCCCCGTTTGGCCGGTGGCCGATAGTCAGCCTCTAAAACAGGCTCCGCCTTATCCCTGGAGAGACTTGGCCCTAGGAAGACGACTATTCCTGGCGTTTTTGCGGGCATCTTTGCACCTCTTTCCCACCCTTTCCGGGTCCACGGCTGATATCTCAAGTCCTGGCACAATCACCCTGACCACGGGAAGGCCGATCTCCTCGCGAGTCAAATCCACTACCACGACTCGATCAAGGCCTGCTTCCCCCAGCTTCTTTAGCATGTATTTTATGTCCAGCAGGAAGTCATCGCTCTCAAAGGATTCAATCTCGGCAAACATCTTCGTATCGGTTGCTTCAAACCAGTGCTTGTTAAGTCTCTTGGTCCTGTCATAGCCGATCTGCTTTCTAAAATCAGCTATTGTTGTATCTTCTCTTGCCCCGTGAATCTGGGTAAGACGGCTTTGCGCCACCTCGGTGAGGGCGCGCAGCACCGCCACTACGGCGCTGGTGTGGGTGCCCATGCCGGTGGTGAGAAGAGTAGGATCGCGCAGCCGGACATCATCGGCCGCGGCCGCGCAGGTAGGAATGCCAATGTCGCTGGTGATATCCCTCAGATAGACATCCACCTCGGCTGCCGCGAATTTATCCAGGAGGCCTTTTGCCTGGTCGTCCTCCACATCACAGATTAGGGGGCCGGTCATCCTTGTCGCTTCCACCAGAGCCCAGGCATCTCTTTCTATAACTTCGGCCAGGCCGTGGAATATCGCCTCTTCAATCACATTGCCCGAGGCCAGCCCACTGGTATTGGTTCTAAATAGGCGTTTGTAATCGGCGGGCAGGGGATGAAAAACCGCATTGGCCGGAACCAAAATTTCCTCATCGTTCATTATGTCCCAGCCAAAAATCCAGGGTATCATGGCATCCGGATCTGCCCCCTCCGGCAGGATCAGATCGCTTGGGTCCAGCGCTGTGCCAAGATGGGAGAAGCAGTCGATTTTAAGCTCCCTGTCTCTCAATTCGGCAGAGTAGCGCTCCAGGCCCTCCATCATGGCCGATACTTTAGCCTCGGTGGGCGTGGCTCCTTTGCCATTGTAGACGGAGACCGCACCTTTATCGGCCATGGGCCGGATGGAGGAGAAGACGGGTATGCCGATTCGGTCCAGATTGGTTATGTCCGCCACTCTGGTGATCCCGGCAGCAGGCAATTTGGCCTCGGCACGCTTTAGCGTCTCCTCAGGTGGCAAAGCCCGGTGGGTATCGTCTTTGTACTTTTTTATGCAGGACGCTAGTCTCATTGCCTGGGCTAAGGGCAGCGATGGAATATAAACTCTGCTTCAAAGGAAGGGCAATTTGTCCTTCTTTCGGTAAGCCAGGGCCTGGCAGGTCGCGATCAATCGCCCGTCTTCGCCGGTAACGGAAATCTGGCAGGCTGAGATCTTTCGAGAGCGATTGACCTCACGCCCTTCTGCCAGCAAGCACTCGCCAGCCAGGGGCGCGCTGAGGTAATTCATATTCACGCCTAAGGCCACAGCCACGGTGCCGTGCGAGTTGACGGCCAGCTCGAAGGCGGCATCCACCAGCGAGAAGATGGCAGCGCCGTGGGTCGTGCCGAAGAGGTTGTTCATATTCTCGGAAGTCTTCATCTTGAGAAGAGCGCGGCCCGCCTCAAGCTCCACAATCCGAATGCCGAAAATCTTGGCATAAGGCTCCTCACAAAATCGTTTCTCTAAAGCTGCCAGGCATTGGTCCAAAGTATCATTCCTCTCTGGGGGATTATTCACGACCGTTCGTCCAAGGAGGCCCACGACTTCAGTCGTGGGAGGAATTGGACACCCCCGGACGTTAGGTATTTATAGCATTGATCAAATATGTCTATACTATCATGATGCAAACTCTCAAAGTCAAAGTTGTAGTTGAACCAGAGCAAGCGAACGCCCTCCATGAGACTATGCATCAGTTCAATGCTGCTTGCAACTATGTGGCTGAAGTTGCTTTTCAAATGCATACAGCCAATAAAATCAAGTTGCAGCCCATTGTTTATCATGATATCCGTGAGAAGTTTGGAATATCCTCCCAAATGGCAGTTAGAGCCATTTCTAAAGCTTGTGAAGCCTACAAGAGAGATAAGTCTATCAAACCAACCTTCGATCCTAATGGAGCTGTTGTCTACGACCAAAGAATCCTCTCTTGGAAAGGGCTTGATACGGTTTCGTTGTTGACTGTCCATGGTAGGATCAGGGCTCCTGTTAAGATCTGCGATTACCATGCTCCGAGATTGGACAGGATCAGAGGCCAAGCTGATTTGATTTTCAGAGACAAAGAGTTCTATCTTTGTGTCGTCGTTGAGGTCCCTGAACCTGTCATTATCGTTCCGACGAACGTCCTTGGTGTCGATCTCGGAATTAAGAATATCGCGGTAGATTCGATGGGGGAAGTATTTTCTGGTGAGAAGATCGAAAAGACCAGAGCCAAACTTGATAATCTCAAAGCTGATCTTCAGAGTTGTGGTACGGATAGTGCCAAAAAACATCTGAATAGACTTTCTGGTCGTGATTCCCGGTTCAAGAGAGACACCAATCATTGCATTTCCAAGAAGCTTGTCAAGAAAGCCATAGACACCTCTTCGTTGATCGTCCTTGAAGATCTCAAAGGCATCCGAGAGAGGACAACGGTCCAAACTAAGGTTCAGAGACATAGACATAGCTCTTGGGGATTTGATCAACTTAGGCAGTTTATCGGCTACAAGGCAGCCATTGCTGGTGTGCCTGTTGCCTATATTGATCCTGCCTTTACTTCTCAGGAATGTCCGATCTGCCATCATATCTCTCGATCCAATCGTCCTACTAGGGATGAATTTTGCTGTATTTGCTGTGGTTTCTCTGATCCAGCAGACATAGTTGCAGCTCGAAATATAGCTGCACGGGCATCAGTCAATATGCCCATCGTGGCCCGACTTTTTGCGGAGCCGCAAGCCCATGACTTCAGTCATGGGTAGTTTGACGAAACGGTTATATTAGCTACGCTCGATCTAGCGGCTATGCCCAGCTCCTCAGGCAACAGGCCGGAGCCGGTCTCCATTGAGGTGAGCGGCTCTGCGGTGTCCATTGTACTCACCCAGGGCACTATCAATATCTGGTTCGGAAGAAAATTTGATAAGTCGCTTATCGCCAAGATTCTTCTGATTATCTCCAAGGTCGATGGAACCGCGGAGCACGAAAAGGAGGTCTTATGCCTTTTCGAGGAGATCAGCGAGTTTGAGAACAACGGCTACATCCTTACCTCCTATGCCCGGAAGAAAGAGAAATACAGGGCCATATTTGTGGTTCCGTTCTCCAATACCCGGGCACTGGAGATGTTCATGGAGTCCATCTCCCAGGAGACGGAGAAAGAGGATGTTAAGATCACCCTTTACTGGAGAGGGGGCAAAATCAGGATGAATCTGATAAAAGAGGAGCTGTCCGGGCTCAATTGCTTTGGCAAACAAAATGTGGTTTATAAGGATGAGCCGGTGGGAGCTGTTGGCAGGAGAGAGGAGCCATGAGATTTGCAAGCTGCACGGAAAAGATTGAGATATCAGGCATAAGGAAATGTTTTGAGGGAGCGGCCCCAGGGTCCGTAAATTTGGGACTGGGCCAGCCCGACTTCGACACGCCGGAGCATATCAAGAAGGCGGCGATTGTGGCTATTGAAAATGGATTGTGCGGCTATACCCCCAACTGTGGTGTGCCGGCCCTTAGAAGTGCCCTCGCAAAAAAGTTTTGCTCCGAGAACCGGATCGATTGCACTGCTGAGGAGATCATGGTGACCAGCGGGGCCAGCGAGGCTCTCTTCCTGGTCATAGCCGCGCTGGTCGACCGGGGCGAAGAGGTTCTGATCGGTGATCCTAGCTTCCTTTCCTATGCCGAGCTGACCCGCCTGGTAGGCGGCAGACCCGTGAGCGTCCCTCTCGATGACAACCTATGCCTCGCTCCCGAGGCTATTTTGGAGAGGATAACCAAAGAAACTAGGCTGATAATAGTCAATTCGCCTTCCAATCCCACGGGTTCGGTGGCAACGCCCCAGCAGATGCGCGCCATTGCCGAAATTGCAGAAGACAGAGGCATCGCGGTGCTCTCCGATGAGGTCTATGAGCATTTCATTTACAAAGGAGAGCATGTCAGCCCAGGCCAGTTCTCGGACAACGTCATCACCGTTAATGCCGTCTCCAAGACCTATGCCATGACTGGCTGGAGGCTGGGCTATCTGGTGGCCAAAGGTGGCGCGCTCGAACAACTGCTCAAGATCCACCAGTATGTCCAGGCCTGCGCGTCCTCCATCTCTCAGGCCGCTGCCCTGGAGGCCATCACCGGGCCGCAGGAGTGCGTAGCTCGGATGAGGGATGAATTCAAAGCTCGTCGGGATCTGCTGGTAAAAGGCTTCCGGGAGATGGGCGTGGATATCATTGAGCCGGAAGGCGCTTTCTATCTCTTTCCCCGGGTGGGAGACGGCGACGCGGTCGCTGCTAGGCTAGGCAAAGCGGGTGTCATTGTTGTTCCCGGATCGGCCTTTGGGCCGGGCGGAAAAGAGCACATCAGAATCTCTTATGCTGCGGCGCGCTCAGAGCTTGAGGAAGCAATGCGACGCATGAAAGACATCCTTTAAATAGGAGAGTTGCATTCGTCGCTAGGAGTGATGAAATGAAGGAGCAGGTTGAGGTCAGAGAGCTGAAAGAAGGAAGATACGTTATCATCGACGAAGAGCCCTGCATAATCAGAAGCATATCCCATTCCAAGCCTGGGAAACATGGCAGTGCCAAGGCCAGGGTGGACGCTATAGGCATCTTCGACAACCAAAAGAAGTCCATAGTTCAGCCGGTTACCACCAAGATTTATGTGCCAAACGTGGAGCGCAAGACGGGCCAGGTCCTATCCATCGGCAGCACATCGGTGCAGATCATGGACCTGGGCACCTACGCCACAGTCGATGTTCCTATAACCGAGGATCAGAAACCGAAGATAGAGGAAGGAAAAGAGGTCTCCTATCTCTCCGTCATGGGCAGGACCAAGCTGGACGTGCGCTGAAATCCAATTAATTCCATTTTATGTTTCAAAGGTGCGGCTTTGCTGACGCCGACGCAAAATTGTCGGATGCGGACTACGTAGTAGTGGGGCTTCCCTTCGACGGCACTGCATCTTTTCGCTCCGGTTCGCGGGATGGACCGGATGCCATCCGTCTTGCCTCTTTTAATTTCAAGAGCTATGACTACTATTGATCTTGATGTCCTCGATCCGGCATTCGCGCCGGCTGTTGGCAACCCGGAACCCTTTGGCCTCACCTCCTGGGATGTAAAGAGAGTGATTGAGCGTGTTGCGCGAAAGGCGATCGGTCTGGACATAAACGAGCTTACACCAGCCTATGATCGCGGCGAGACGGCGCTCCTGGCGGCAAGGCTGGTGCGGGAGTTTATCGCGGCAAAAGCAAAGTGATAAGCTAGATCGTTGACTCTCCTTTAACCAAGAGCACAGGAATTGGGGACTGCAAGACCACTTTCTCGGCAACGCTCCCCAGGAGAAATTTTTCCATGCCGGTGCGGCCCAAGCTGCCCATGATGATGAGGTCCATTCCCAGGCTCTGGGAAATCTTGAGAATCTCCTCACTAGGGCTGCCCTGGGCCACGATCTTTTGACAGGAGACTAATATTATCTGGGCCTGATCTTCAACGAACTGAGTTGCTTGCTGCCCCTCTTCTTGCATGAACTCTAAAATCTTCTCTTTAAGTCCCGGCATGGTAGCATATCCAGGCAGGTGGGCCAGGCGCAAGATCTCCATGACATAGACTGCTGTGATGCTGCCGTTCGCGCGGTGCGCGATGTCTATGCCAATCATTGCTGCCTTCTTGCTCGTATCCGATCCATCGGTGGCTATCATGATTTTTTTGATCATTGTAATACTTTTCCAAAGTGATAATACTTAAGAATGACTATTTTAAAAATATCATAATTGATGGGAGAGCCGGATCGGCAATCCGGCTCGTATTCCAAATATCAAACTGTGATCTTGCTCTTGACGATGTACTTGACCAGCTCCGGACCGATTCTGGCCTTCTTCTGAATTTGATTGGATACATCATCCATGCTGGCACCGTTGGCGGCCAGGGATCGGATCTCTTCCATGGTGGTGTCGTCTACGGTGAAGTACTCATCCAGATCCTTTCGGTGGCCCCAAACATCTCCTTCCAGAAGCTCAATGCCCTGCATATCCAGAAATACCTGGATGGCATTGGACATGGTCTTGCGGTAGGAGGGTGGTACCTGAATCATCCTCAGCCGGGGGCATCTCTGCATCAGATTGAGGAAGTCTACATTGCTGGCCCGAAAAGCCAGGTGAACAGTCTTTTCATTAGGGTTGAGATTTGGAATCTCATTTCTTGCGCTGACAACTCTAAGTCTCATAGATTCTCCTATTTACTAAATAATGTATCCTAGTATTAATAGACGCTTTAGATGGACACATATGTATAGAACGATATCATTCGTCCCTATACATGTTAACAAAACAAATCTTGCCGGCTTTTGAATTACTAATTTTGACAAAACTGAGACTAATATAAATATAACATAACAGATATTCTCAGTGGTCTAAAGGAAACAAGGCAAAGCAACGCCTTACGGTTTGCCCTTAATTCTTCCTATTTAAGCTTTCGACCTTCAGGACAACTATTGGCAATAATGAAAAGAAAACAGCTACGAAAAATAGCAAGTATTTTTAAATTCAAAATTGAGAATGCAGGCAATAAGTCGTGCAGACTTTCGTTAGAACCATATTCTGATATCGTATTACTTGATGAGCTTGCCATTAGCTTTATATAACTTATCCGTGGTTGTGCTGGAGAATTAATAATCAAAAGGCGACGGGGTTTTAAAGAAGAGGACCGTATAGGAGAAGATCTTCATGGGCAGGGTTAAGCTTACAGACACGGTTTTTAGGGATGCTCACCAGTCTCTTCTGGCCACCAGGATGAGGACCAGGGACATGCTACCCATAGCAGAGAAGATGGACCAGGTTGGTTTCTTCTCATTAGAAACATGGGGCGGAGCGACGTTCGATACCTGCATTCGGTATCTGAACGAAGATCCCTGGGAAAGGCTGAGGGCATTAAAAAAGGCCATGCCTAATACTCCGATGCAGATGCTGCTTCGCGGGCAGAACCTGGTCGGATACAGGCATTATGCCGATGATTTAGTGGACAAGTTTGTGCAGAAGGCGGCCACTAACGGTGTTGATATATTCAGGATCTTCGATGCTGTGAACGATATTCGCAACATGGAACGGTCGATCAAAGCTGCGAAAAAAATGGAAAAGCACGTTCAGGGCGGCATTAGCTACACCATCAGCCCTGTACATAGCAATGAGTTGTTTGCGCAGTTTGCCGTCCAGCTTGCACAACTGGGATGCGACTCTATCTGCATCAAGGATATGGCCGGACTGATAACTCCCCAAAATGCCTACGACCTTATCCGGGCTGTGAAAAAGGAGGTCAATCTACCGGTGAATCTCCATACACATTGCACCAGCGGCATGGCCCAGATGAGTTACTTCCATGCCTGCCAGGCAGGAGTGGACATCCTGGATACGGCTATGTCGCCACTTTCCGGCGGCAGCTCTCAGCCCGCCACAGAGAGCCTGGTGGCGTCATTGCAGGGAACGTCCTACGACACACGTCTGGATCTGGAGCTTCTTACTGAGATCAAGAGGTACTTCGAGAAGATCATGGAGATCTATGCGCCGGTCTTCAATGCCATCTCGGCGCGCGTGGATACCAATGTTTTGATCTATCAGGTTCCGGGCGGCATGCTCTCCAATCTGGTCTCCCAGCTCATCGAGCAAAAGGCATTGGACAAGTATGATGAGGTGCTGGCCGAGATACCGAAGGTTCGAAAGGACCTGGGATATCCACCCCTGGTCACTCCCACCAGCCAGATAGTGGGCACGCAGGCAGTTCTTAATGTAATTACGGGCGACCGATACAAAATGGTCCCCAAAGAGGTCAAAGACTATGTCAAGGGCCTTTACGGAAAGTCGCCGGCTATGATCGACCCCCAGGTCCGGCTGAAGGTCCTCTGCGATGAGGAGCCCATTACTGTGCGCCCCGCAGATCTGCTGCCACCTGAATATGAAAATGCCAAGAAAGCCGTCGATGCCCTGGGATTGGCTAAACAGGAAGAGGATTATCTCACTTATGCTCTCTATCCTCAGGTGGCCCTTAAGTTCCTGCAGGGCACGGTTGTGGAAGAGCAACTGATCAAAAAGCAGCCCGCAGCAACAGCGTCTGCTCCTCTGAAGGCAGAGCCCATGGCCCTTAATGTCGAGATAGATGGTGAGTCTTATCTGGTCAAGGTTGCCCCGGCCGGCATGACCCTCGCGGAGGCGCAGCCCAAAGCCCCCAAGGATGGATTAACCGTGCCCATGCAGGGCGTTATCATCCGCTACAAGGTCAAGAAGGGCGACAAGGTGGCCGAAGGAGATGCAGTGGTCGTGATAGAAGCCATGAAGATGGAGCAGAACATCTTGGCCGATAAGAATGGGACTGTAAAAGAGATATACATCAATGAAGGGACTACCGTAACACCGGGCGACGTGTTGATGTCCATCGAATAGAGGGGTATGAGTTGTGACAGTTAAGAGAGAACAGGTGCTCATTGAGGCTCTGCCCTACATTCGTGAGTTCTACGACAGCATCATGGTCTTCAAGATCGGTGGCTCTATCATGTCCGACCGCGCTGTGCTGGAGGATTTCATCCAGGATGTGGTGCTACTTCGCTACATCGGCATTCATCCCATCATTGTGCACGGCGGCGGTCCTGAGATCTCGCAGGCCATGGAGAAATTCGGCAAGAAGGCCGAATTCGTGGGGGGCCTTCGTGTCACCGATAAAGAGACGCTGGGCATCGCTCGCATGGTATTGCTCGGCAACATCAATGCGGAGCTTGTCAACCTCATCGGCAAGCACGGAGGCAAGGGCATTGGACTATCCGGCCAGGACGGCATGTTCCTCAAGGCCAGGAAGAAGGCACTGCTCAAAGTAGAGGGCATGGAGCCTGTGGACCTGGGATTCGTAGGCGATGTGGAAAAGGTGGACCCGGAGATACTCATGATTATGGCCGGCAAGGGCTATATCCCCGTCATCTCTCCCATAGCGTCTGACGGCCAGGGCAATAACCTCAACGTCAACGCCGACACCGTGGCCGGAGCTGTGGCCGTGGCCATGCGAGCCAAGAAGCTATTTTCCATCACCGATGTGGAAGGTGTGCGCATGAATCCCGACGATCCGAAGAGCGTCATCTCTGAGTTTCCTGCCTCCGACTTCGACCGGCTGGTGGCGGAGGGCGTCATCAAGGGCGGCATGATCCCGAAAGTGGAAGCGTGCGTTGCCGTCGTGCGAGAAGGAGTGGAGAAAGCTCACATCATTGACGGCAGAAAGCATCACGCCATACTGCTGGAGCTGCTCACCCACGAGGGCGTGGGCACCATGATCAGCAGGAGCTGAAAAAGAGCGGGGCGGAGCAAAGTCAATCCGCCCATGAAAATCATTTCACCTTGATTGCCTTGTCTCCTATATCGCTCAATACGTTGAATGCCTGATCTTCTACCTTGACTATGGCAATATATTCACCCATGCCTGCATTCGATCGCAATAATTTGAGATCGTAATGGGAAGATGGAGAGCCAGAGAGCACTATCGGCCCGATTATCTTCGATGCCGGCTCATCTTGCCTGGCGGGAACCATCATATTGATAAAGCCGATGGTGCTTGTATCTTTGATTATGGTAATATTATTCTTAACAAATTTCTCGTAATCGATGCCGGGTTTTGTGATATTCAGGACATCCTGCGACAGGTAATGAGAGAATCCATACGAATCGATCAGTGCATTAAACTGCCCATCCTCTCCGAAATAAGCCTCTGCTGTGAAGTTCACGTTTTTATCCAGTTCAAGGATGCAGGGTGCAGAGTAGGCCAACAAACGGCTCAAATTCGCCATAAACCCCAGATTATTGATTGCGAATATCACACCCTCATCCTGACCGTTTGCAGAAATCCTAAATGCGACTGCCGGCCAGGAGAACTCTGCCTCGGCGCTGCTTCCCGTCATCTCCACCACCTCTGACCAGACGATCTCTCTGGTCTTGTTGTCCACAACGTACTCTGTGGCGCTTTTAAGATTGCCGTCAGGGTCTGTAGTCTTTGCCTTTATTTTCGCGGGGCTCTTTTCGCTAGCCGTATCCGAGAGGACCGAGATGGTAATGTCGGGTTCTGGAGAGTGTCCGACGGCTTGGATCATCCAGTTGGTCTGGTTCTGGGTACGGTTTTGCACACTCCAATTCAATATTCGGTTGGGATTTCTGGCAGCTAGAATGGACCTGCCCGATGAAGGGGACGTGTCAACTCCCTGCCATACGCCGGCGAACTCGAAGAAGGCGATGAGAAAATCGCCGGAAACCTTGACATCAGGCAAGTCAACCAGTGACCAGGTTAAATTATCGCCGAAATATGCACTTGCTTTATCCGTAGTTTTATACAGAAGAGATAGGTTTTGATCCCAAACCTCGATCACAAACATCTCAGATTTGGACGGTGCAACCAGCTTTCCAAAAATGGCCACCTGGGCTAAACTCCAATTATCGGTCGGTGCTGTGAAGACCACGCCGTGGCCCCTCTGTCCATCGATCCAGACGGCGTCATCAACATTGCCGTCATCATAAGTCAGGCTTACCATACCAGCGCTGACGCAATTTATGGTTAATATGGTAATTAAGACCATTATCCAAATCTTGCTCATTACTTTCATCCCTCTTATTTTAAGCATCGTCGTGGTTTCACCCTCAATCTGGCCCCTTCCTTGCCGGTGATCACCACATTCTCGCCCTTCTCTATCGTTTCCTCAGCTTCCGCCTGCCAGTACTCTCCCTGGAAGAGCACGTAGCCATTCCGGTCCAGCCTGTCAATGGCCTTTGCCTCCTCACCGACGAAGCGGCCCAGCATCGGCTTGGAAACCCTGGCTCGTGCTACCTTGTAAATGGCCAAGGTCAGGAATGCGCCCAAGATCAGCGAGGGCAGGATGATGGCCAGGGCCATAGACCGCTGGTAGCTACCCGGTACATACCACAGGGGAAAGCTGGTGGGGATAAAAAGGATGCTGCCAACTATTACGCATATCAGCCCGGCCACAGCCAATATTCCAAAGGAATGGCTGTGCAGCTCCGCCAAAATCAGCCCCAGGCCGATCAGTAGTAGGAAAACAGCTCCTATATTCACATTATAGCCCTGTCCAATTAGCCCTAAAGCCAGGGCCACCACACCAAAAGCCTCTGATCCAATGCCGGGGCTGGACAGGCCAAAAACAAGGGCATAAAGGCCCACCAGTATGAGCAGCCCAGCCAGCGTCGGATCGGAGAGGAGCTTTAAGAGCTGCAAGTTTATGGGTGGCGAAAAGTACTGCACCTTTGCAGTCTCTGTGAGCAGGGTGGTATTCTTGGCACGACTGCCGTTGATCTGACGCACCAGGTTCTCGGGAGAAGGCGCGATGTACTCGATCACACCGTAATTTTTAGCCTCATCAGCGTTCAGGTTTAAATTGGAGACTACGAACTCTCTGGCAGCAGTCGTGTTTCGCCCGTGAGCTCTTGCTTTTTCTTCGATCAGGGCCACGATGGCATTGGTGGTCTTGCTATCGTTGATGGGCAGACCTTCACCTAATGCCGAGAGCCGCACCGGTTGGGCCGAGCCGATGATGCAGTGCGGCGCCATTGCTGCCACATCAGAGCTCATCAGGATGAGCGTTCCCGCCGACCAGGCCGCAGCACCCGCTGGATAAACGTAGGCTATGACGGGGACCTTCGTTCCTTCTATCAGTCTCTGGATCTCATAGGTCTCGGTCAGTCCGCCGCCCGGCGTATCCAATAGGAGCATCACGGCTGCAAAGCCGCCAATCTCCGCCTCCTGCAAGGCCGCAGCAACGATGTCATCGCTGGCTGGCGTGATGGGACCCTGCAGCTCTACTGCCAGAACCGGTCCGGTGGTGGTGGCGGAAGCGATGGGAAGCGCCGGCAATAAGAGCAGCAAGAGCGATAAAAGGAAAAGGAAGGCTACTCTCTGTCTCCTGAGAGGAAAGTTTTTCATCTCCTGGTTCTTACGGTCTCGCTCTCTGCCTCTCTCAAGGCATCTTTTTTAGCCTCGTCTTTTCGGGATGCCTCTCTCTCGGAAAGCTCCCGGTTCAAGGCTGCCGTCAGGCCGACCATGGCCCCGCTCCCTGTGTCCCCACTGGGTGTGACCACGATGAGTGTCTTCTCTCTGGCGATATCGACCAGTGTCTGCAGCTCTCGCAGCTTGAGAGCAGCAGGCACTTCCTCATAAAGCCGGGCGGCATCGGTCATGGTCTTGGAGGCCAGGAATTCGCCGTCTGCCAGGATGATGCGTGACCTCTTTTCTCTTTCCGATTCGGCCTGCTTGGCAATCGCTCTTCTCATCGATTCGGGCAGAGCCACGTCCCGCAGTGTGACCGCTGTAACCTTGATTCCCCAGGGATCGGTGTGCTGGTCCAAGATCGCCTGCAGTTTCTTGTTCAATTCGTCGCGCTTGGAGAGCAGATCGTCCAGTTCAATCTGTCCCAGAACGTCCCGCAAGGTGGTCTGTGCCAGCAAGGAGGTAGCAACCTTGTAATTTTCCACCTGTATGATCGCCAGGGAGGGATCCACCACCCGGTAGTAGATGACTGCATCCACTTCCACGCTCACGTTGTCCTTGGTTATGACCACCTGCTTGGCCACGTCGATGGTAAAGACTCTCAGGTCAAGCAGTATAACGCGATCGATAATGGGTATGATCAGGAATATGCCTGGCCCCTTCACTCCGGAAAAGCGCCCCAGACGAAATACGACCACTCGTTCATACTCTCGAACGATCTTTATAGCCTGGGATAAGATAATAAACGCTACCATTAGGGCTATAGGGGTAGATATACCAATTTCAGCCAAATAAACACCCACAATAATTGTGCATCCTGTCCTTAAATAGATACCCTACAGTAGAAATGAAAATCGAATAAAATAGTAAAATCTGGTCCAAGAATCAGGACCCGGGCAACCCCGGGTCTATTTCTTGAACTCCGTATAACCGCACTTGCCGCAGCTTTGTCGATCGACATGGCTGGCCAAAAATACGCCATTGCCACACCTGGGACAGACTGACTTCTTGGACTTGATAGAGTCACCGGTTACCTCATAAAATCTAGAGGCTCCTATAACCGCGCCCTTCTTGGCACCTTTTTTGGCAGCCATCTAGCTAGGCCTCCGTCTTGGCTTCTTGTGGCTTGTTGAAGGTATTGCGCTCAATGATATGAGCTCTCTCTATTTCCTTGGCCCTCTCAGCAGTCTCGTAGATCTTGGCATATCCAATGGTCTCGCGCTTTCCAAACTCTGTCTTCAGGCTGTCCACATAGACCAAGCCTACCTTCGAGTTCTGAGTTGCCGCTAGCCTCTCCACAACGCTCTTTCTGGTAGGCGTCGATTCATCGTGAATAACCTTGAAAACGAGCTCCCGCCGATTCAAGATGGTGTTGTTCTTTGCTTCTATTACTTGAATATCCAACTTCATTCCTCCACAATCATTCGCTTCATGAATTCTTCGATATGTAGCTTCCTTTCCAAAGTAACATCAACCAGAACGCTCCCCTCATTGGGCTGGCCGTAGACCACGACAGAGCTCAGTGGCGCATAGAGAATGGCAGGAAGCGTTGCCAGATCTTCTTCGCCCTCTACTATGATCTTAACATGATTAGTGCCATGCAGAGATTCCCGGATCTGGTCTATAAGATCTTTGGTGATAGTTGCCGCCGGATTTTTTACCATTACCGTCTTATAGCTTTCGTGATCCAGCATCTCTATGACATGATCGGAAACCGGCATCCTCTTAGTCTTATTGTCCACGACAAGCAGATCCGGTACTATGGATGCCTTCAAGAGATAGAAGGCAGTCATATCGCCGATCGCAACAACTTTCTTGGCAGAAAGAAGCTCCTTTTCCATGGCCTTCACGCACTCTTGGCCGTTTCCCTTGTATAACCTGCCCAATGGCTCTTTGAGTGAAGAGCGCAGATCATCTGGAAGAAGGAGGAGACGCAATTCTAACGCACCTTCAAAGCATATCTGCCGGGAAGGGTAATCTCCAGCTTTTGCGCGAGGATCGATTCTTTGGGATCGATGATCACGACGTATCCGCTCCAGTCCTTGCTGAGCGAGGCTGAATTACAGATGGGACAGACCTGACCCTCAACGATTCTGCGACATTCTCTGCATGCCTGCTCAGTCATTTCGCCTCTGCCTCAACATTTACTTCTGCACTGGTATTGACCTCTAGCCACTCCAGTCGTCCCAGGCCCGTTTGCCTCATGGTAAGCCCAATCTTGCTCTCGCGAGGCTCTTTCTCATTCAGGCTTACGGCTATAACCCTGGCTCGAACCTTATCTCCTTCTCCTAAGGACTTGTTCGACTCTTTGCTGACCAGCCGCGCGTTCTTTTCATCATAAGATATATACTCATTGGTGATCTGGCTGACGTGCAGAAGGCCGTCGAATGGTCCCAGAGAGAGAAAAGCTCCGAATTTAACTATCTCCACTACCTCGCCTTCGATGATCTCCTGCATCTCTGGCTTAAAGACGAGGGCATCAAAATTGACTTCGTAGTAAATAGACCCATCCCCGGCCAGGATGTGACCTTCTCCAATGTCATCTGCTCCGAGTACGGCCACGATGGTTCCCAGTGACTTGTCAACTACTGCCTCGTATTTGTCGCGCAGTGACTTGTCCACTGCCGCTTCCAGGGGATCACCCAGATGATCCGGTTCTATCTTGGCTACACCCTTAAGCTTCATCTTCTTATACATCTAGTACTCCTTCTTCGACGCCTCTAGATATTGCCCCTGGCGCAGGTATACTACGGTGATGCCTTTACTAAATAACCTTTTCTTTAAAGCTTTGTCATTGGTAAAGACAGCCGCGCCAGTCTCTTGGGCAAGCTCTTCTATTGCCTGATCTGCATTATAATTGTCCACCCCAACGGCATTGCAGCCATTCGCAAGGCTCAGTGCCACGCGGGCGGCAATTTTATCCTTTCCTTTGTCGGCCCGCGTTGCCAGAAATCGAAGCTCTCCCAGGACAGAGGCAGGGACCAGCCACTCTGCATACCCCAAGCGGAGGAGCTCACTGAAGATGTCCACACCGAACTGCTCGGGCACCATCAATGCGTTGGTATCGAGGACGACCTTTACGCTACTCGTATCAATGTATGCCTTCATGCTACTCGGTTATGGTACCAACGCCAATGAGACGCCATCTGGCACCAATTCGCCTGCTAACCGCTACACGTTCACCCTTGTCGGCGCATACAGGTCTCTTGA
This sequence comes from Methanothrix sp., assembly GCA_025361645.1. Classification (GTDB taxonomy): domain Archaea; phylum Halobacteriota; class Methanosarcinia; order Methanotrichales; family Methanotrichaceae; genus Methanothrix. The sequence goes on along the minus strand of JANYKI010000022.1, from coordinate 3,986 downwards.
GTTGCACCTGAACAATGCCGCCCTCACGAGCGCTGGTTACGACACCTACGGTTGTGGCCGTGCCGACATTGAGCATCAAGGGTTCGCTGGAGTGGATGGGCTCGACACAAGACTCGTCCGTGACTCCAACGACGCGCTCCAAAAGCCGCATATTCATGGTAAATGAAGATCGTGCGGGCGGAAGTTTGCCAGGCTCTCCTGCCACCTGTCCCACCAGCGCATCGCTCTTGGTCATGATGGGGTCGAGCAGAGTGCCCACGCCCATCAGGCCTCCTGGTGTGATCTCGTCCTGAACGTGTTTTCCAGCCAGCAGTGTTACCACCTTGGTCTGGATGGGCACCCACTGTTTCCTGCCCTCGTATTCCACGAGCCGGCCCGGACAGATCTCTATCTTGTCGCCCGTATGCATGATGCCCTGGCTGAGAGAGCCGCCGATGACTCCGCCTTTAAGGGCCTCGGGTGTAGCACCTGGCCGATTGATGTCGAAGGAGCGAGCAATCTTCAGAAGAGCCGGCTTGTTGACGTCTCGGGGTGGGGTGGGTATGGTCTTCTCGATGGCCTCAATGACCATATCGACGTTGAGGTTCTGCTGAGCGGAAATAGGCACAATGGGCGCATTCTCGGCCACAGTTCCCTTTACGAAATCCTTGATCTGGCGGTAGTGCTCCATTACTTGCTCGCGGGACATGAGATCGATCTTATTTTGTACTATCACGATTTTGTTGATGCCTGTGATGTTGAGGGCCATGAGGTGCTCTTTGGTCTGGGGCTGGGGGCAGGGCTCATTGGCTGAGATGACCAGCACGGCTCCATCCATGATAGCTGCTCCGCATAGCATGGTGGCCATGAGTGTTTCGTGGCCGGGCGAGTCTACGAAAGAAACGGTGCGTAAAACCTGTGTCTCTTGGCCGCAGTGGGAGCATTTCTCATCAACGCTGTAAGCATCCGGATCGGGACAGCTCGGGCACTTTCGGAAGGTTGCATCTGCATACCCCAGGCGGATGGAGATGCCTCTTTTAACTTCCTCGCTGTGCTGATCGGTCCAGACGCCTGAGAGTGACTTTACAAGGGTGGTTTTGCCGTGATCGACATGGCCCACCATGCCGATGTTGACCTCCGGTTTAGGGGCCGCAGGCTTCTTCGCCTCGGCTTTAAGATCTGAAATAGCCTCAGATTTGATATCGGATTTTGCCAAATTGAAATCTCCTTAAGGATTGTAATGACCAGGAATTGATGGCGATCACTATATAAATACTTCCTGGCAAGTCCGCTTTTCAGACGTAGCCCAGGTTGCCATCTCTCTGGTTGGCAGAGATTAGGTGATTGTGCTTGTTTCTGCTGCGACAGAAGGATGATATATTCTTCCCGGTCTGGGTCAGTTCGCGAAAGGCTTGGCCCAGATCTCTAAAGTCCTCGCTAGGCCTAGAGGGCTCTCTTCTGCGATCCTCTTCATGCCTACAGGAATTATCTCTTAATGAATCCTGCAATAACCAGCAGTACAATGGCCCCCAGGATGGATGTAATCCAGCCACCTAAGCCGGATGTGCCCAAAAGCCCGCCAAAGAGTGCTCCTCCGATTATGGAGCCCACGATGCCGACCACAATGTTTCCCATCAGGCCGAAGCCGTGTCCTACCCAAACCTTTCCTGCGATCCAGCCGATGATAGCTCCTATGATCAGCCAGCCGATAAACGAAAATATGCCAAACATGAAAAAATGTATGCGTTAATTCTATAAATTATTTTGGGAGATAGTGCCAGGGATCAGCTTTTGGCAGATACATCCACATGGAAGGCTCTCGTGTCAGCCACAATATTCTCCCAGGACCTTTTATAGACGAAGTAGATGGTGCTCTTGCCGGGCTTAATGGGCAGGAAGACAAAGACCGATGTTCCGCCCGCTCCCACGCGTTTCGTCTCTACGTAGGTTCGCTCAAACTCTGCGCTTTCCTGTTTGAGCAGGACATAATCGTAATCTGCCTTCCACTCATAACCCGTAGTGGGATTGGCAGGCAGGGATATGGTAAAGGGCTCGTTAACCCTGGCGCGAATAAGCTCTACGCTCGTCTGCTTTTCATCAGGTATTCGGTAGTTGTCCACGGGCTCTATCAGGGGATAATAATCTATATTTTTTTCGTTCAAAATCATGGGCTGGTCGCCAATTCCGTCACCGTTCCCATCCGATCCGTTGTAATCGGCCCAGTAGTTGCCCAGGCGGCCGCGCAGCACCCGGCTGTTGAACTGGTAATTGATGCCGTCACTGGAATTCCAGGACGCGGCATCAACCGGGCAGACGCTCTTCTTGCCGGCAAAGTCGTTAAGGAAAATGCCGGAGGGAAGGACGACTTCTATTGTGCAGTTCTCGCTATCAGGGCCCAGGTCATCCGAGCCGACAGGCCTGCCTATCTCAAAGCCCCGCAAGACAGCGCCGTTGGCAGCCAAAATTACCCGCCCGCTTTCCGGCGCGAGCACGGGCTTTCCCTGGCCCGTATCCAGGCCGTGCAGATTTACCCTCTTGCCGATGAGGAGCGATTCGTTGTAGATTCCGCTCTCCACAACGATCTTGTCACCGGGCGAGGCGGCATCGAGCGCTGCCTGGACGGTAGAGTAATCGCACCCTTGGGAGCAGACCCGTGTCTCGGCAAGGGAAGGCGTCAGGAGCAGGAGGAGCGCCAGGACGGGAATAAATAATCTTTTGTAATCGGGCATGGTATTGATAGTAATAGTCTCAAAATTTATTAGCCTTCTGATCGATTCAGCAAGAAGAGGGCGGGCAGGCATTCATGTCGGAAAATGTTTTGGGCGAGCGAGAGCTGATCCGGCGCATATCGGAGATCCTGGGCGGTGTGGAGAACGACGACTGCGCCGTGATTGATGCAGGCGAGCGCTATCTGGTAGCTACTACGGACATGCTGCACCGGAAAACGGATTTTCCCGATATCATGAATCCCTGGCAGATGGGCTGGATGGCGGTAGCTGTGAACCTGAGCGACATCGCCGCCATGGGGGCAGAGCCGGCAGGCGTTCTCATCGCGGCGGGCCTGCCGCCCGAGGCGGACCTGTACTTCATCGACGAGCTTTTCTCGGGCTTGGGGGACTGCGCCGCTTACTATGGCACGCGCATCATTGGCGGCGACACAGACTCGCATGAGGAGCTGACCATCACGGGAACTGCCCTGGGCTTCGTGGAGAAGGATCTGGCGTTGCGACGCAAGGGTGCGCGGGCGGGCGACCTGCTCTGCAGCACCGGTGCCCTGGGGGGCGCGGGCGGGGGCCTGTGGGCCTGGCAGCACGGGATGGAAAGCGAGTTCATCACGCGGCTGCTGGAACCCGAGCCGCGCCTCAAGGAGGGCCGGGCCCTAGCCCAAAGCCGGGCGGTCACGGCCATGATGGACAACAGCGACGGGCTGGCGCTCTCCCTCTCCGATCTGGCCGGGGTGAGCCATGTGGGCTTTGTAGTGCAGGAGGAGGCACTGCCCATGGCCGCGGGCCTGGTGGAGATGGTGGGGCAGGAGAAGGCGCGGGAGATGGTGATGAGCGCGGGAGGGGACTTCGAGCTCGTCTTCACCGTCCGGCCAGAGGGGCTGGAGGCGGCCCGGCGGGCCTGTGGGCTGACGGTGATCGGAGAGGTGGTGGAGGAAGGGATCTGGATGGAGCGGGGGGGCCAAAGGCGACGGGTGGAGGCGAGGGGGTACGAGCACAGGATTGGAGGGAGGATGGATTGAATTCCCGGCAGATATTATGATAGGAATAATCCAGGCAGTGGCCTTGATGCCGTAGCGAGGCTTGAGGATCTCCATGGTTGGGAACTGGAGAAGGTCAAGCCCACAAAAAAAGGCAACAGGTCCTACGAGTCTGACGCAGACAAGACCGATGAGGAGATTGTAGAGGGCCTGATGGAGATAACAGCCCTTTCGCTCACAGATTTGCTGGCAGACGAGCCCGCCTATGAATGAAGACCTGAAAAAGGGCGACATAGTTTTAGCA
>JANYKI010000134.1 GCA_025361645.1 Methanothrix sp. | reverse complement strand
TTTTCAACTGCTGGCAGCAAACCAGACGAGTCAATATAGATCTGGGAATATATAGAGCTATGCCGTGGAGCGAAAGTAATCAAGGCGGGGCACGATTCATCCCGCCTCTGAAGAGGCAGGGATTCTCTGCCCCTGCACCCCCGTCATTCCTAAATGCGCCTCATTTATTGCGTAGTCCCTTCTTCGGCCCCACGGATTGCTTTGCCAACTGCTTGCTCTTCTTGGTCATAATTGATGATGTGATATAGTACACTACTATGAACAAGATGGCAGAATATATGGCCATGCTGATCGATTCTACGATGTTTAAATTCAGCAAAAAGTAGGAATATGGGATGTATACCAACAAAACCATAATACCGGCAATGACGGCCTGTTGCATCAGCGTATACTGCCGAAAACGCAAAATAAGATCTGCATATTTCAAATTTGGAAAATTCACCACGGATCCTTCACCTCATCGACTTTTAGCATCCCTTTTCTGTTCATATAAAGCCTTGTCCACCAGAGATTGGATAGTGGCGCTAAAACCAGCAAATTCACTATGCCAGTGATTGCGGATATGGGCTCGCCTCCTGTCCCCCCGCCCGTGGAAAATGCGCCGCCCATCATCTGCAGGCCCAAAGATAAAGCTTCTACTACCAACCAGAGAATTACCACATCAAACTTGTTATACCGGAAAAAATTTAGGGATGCCAAAACGGCCTGCATGGGCCCCAGGCCCTGCACTACCAGGGCATAAGGCATCATTGCCAGGATCACTGACAGGACCAGGACATAAAGGATGAACAGGAGCAGGCCCACAGCCAACAGGCCTACCGCCTGCGAATCCGCTTGCAAAGACGTCGCTCCTCCCGCCAGGGCCGGCAGAAGGAAGATCAGGCCCGCCAGTGTCAGGAGCCCCATCAGCAGGGTTGCCAGGAACATGTTAAAGAAATACTTCTTTCCGGCAGACCACATGGCACCCGTATTTGATCTTCCTTCCTCCAGAGCCTGCCTGGCCATGCCGATGGCCCCGGCTGTGAAGAATGCATTGACCAGAGACAAGAGCACGACCAGCACCAGGAAGATTACTGCGATCTGCAGGATCTTGTCCATGGCAAGGCCACCCAAAGATCCTTGCATCTGAGTCTGCAGTTCTTGCATATCCTCAACATTTTGCAGCAACAATGTCGCATTTATGCTCTCCATGGGCAGAACGGTCATAAAGAAGGCTGCCAGGAAGGGCACTAAGATCAGCATGGAGACGAAGATGCTGAGCAGGAAGGGAATACATAGGTTTAAGTTGCTCCGCCAGACGCTAAACCCTTTGCCGATCATCTCACCAATTTCTTCCATTCTTCATTCCACCAGCTCATTCCAGATCGCATCGCCCACGTGGTGCAGCGACTTGACCGCCTTTCCCTCACCCTTCATATCGGTTCCCGCTACCAGGGCCCGGCCTATGGCCAGAGGCTTTTGATGCCTCTCCTCTGCGATTACCACCAGGTCGCCAACAGCTATCTCTGGATCGGCAGAGACTATGCCAGGCTTCATGATGTCTGCCCCATTCACCACAAAACGCACCGCGCCCGCGTCTACTACTACCAGTCTCTTCTTCGGCATAAGTTCAATGGCTCCGAGCACGGTGAAGAAGGGCTGCTCTTCCACAATCATCATCAAAGGCCGACCATCTACGAAGATGAGATCTACCCCCTCATCGCTTATCGCCATCTCTAGCGATGATTGACGCAGGCGAGATGGGTCGTCCAGTAAGGGCTCTATTTTAGCGATTACCTTCCGAGCGTCGCTCCCCTTGAGGTGATGCCTGGATTTTATCTTCATGCACAACAGAATATCCCGATAGGTTTAAATATGCAACGAGCACGTTTGGATTTTGAAGCCTTTTGCGGTTATCAATGCTGGAGAGAGGTTAATGGGTCAGAGACCGCTTGATATTCTGAATGAATCACTGAATGGGCCTGTCATAGTTAAGCTAAAGGACGGAAGGGTCTTTCGGGGAGAGCTACAGGGTTATGATATACACATGAACCTAGTGCTCGAAAAAACTGAAGAAGTGGCAGAAGGGGCGGTCGCACGCAAGATTGGAACTGTGATCGTGCGAGGAGATAACGTAGTATATATTTCACCTTGAGGTGTTCTAGATGACAAAAGGTACTCCTTCTATGGGCAAGCGCCACAAGAGTTCGCATATCCGATGCAGACGCTGTGGCAGCATATCGTTCAACTTCAAGAGAAAAGTATGTGTTCACTGCGGCTTTGGTAATTCATCCAAGCTGCGAATGGGAAGTCACAAGTGGATGAGAAAGGCTGATTATTAGGGGTTTAAAGTTGCACGATGCCTGCGGCGTTGTCGGGATTTCCTTCAATGAGACGGGCAATAATGTAGCTAAATCCATTTACTATGCCCTCTATGCCCTGCAACACCGGGGGCAAGAGGCAGCCGGCATCTCGGTGCATGACGGCAAGGCCATACGCACCCATCGGGGCATGGGCCTTGTCTCCGAGGTATTCGACGATGCCCAAATCGCGCTGCTGCGCGGCCAGGTGGGCATCGGTCATGTCCGATATCCCACGTCCGGCCGATCGTGCATAGAAAACAGCCAGCCTCTACTGGTAAAATTCAAAGATGGAGCTATTGCCATAGCTCATAATGGTAATCTGGTGAATTCCTGCCAGCTCCGGGAGAACCTGGAGCAGGCCGGAGACATCTTCTATTCTACCTCGGACACCGAGGTTATAGCTCACCTTTTTGTAAAAGAGCTTCTGCGCTATGATCTGCAGGAAGCCGTTCGGGCGCTGATGCGTAAGCTAGTGGGCTCCTACTCGCTTGTCTTTCTCTGGGGGGACACAGTCCTCGCCGTGCGCGACCCTCTGGGCATAAAGCCCCTGTGCATAGGAGAGATCGATTCCGGTATTATGGTGGCCTCGGAGAGTGCCGCCATCGATACTCTGAATGGACGGCTCATTCGCGATGTTATGCCCGGCGAGCTGCTGGTTATCAGGCACGGCGAGATGAAGTCGTATCAACTGGCCCGCCTTCCTCATCAGGCGCACTGCATATTCGAGTACATTTACTTCGCCCGGCCAGACAGCATCATGGACGGTCGCCTGATTTACGAGGTGCGGGTGAACATCGGAGCCAATTTGGCCCGCGAGCATCCGGCTGATGCGGACACAGTCACGCCCATTCCCGACTCAGGGATTACTTTGGCGGTAGGCTACCACCAGTACTCAGGGATCAGCTACAGGGAGTGCCTGATGAAGAACCGCTACATCGGCCGAACCTTCATCATGCCCGATCAGAACATGCGAGAGACGGCTGTCCGCCTGAAGATGAATACCATCCGGCCCAATATAGAAGGACATAAGCTGGTTTTGGTGGACGACTCCATCGTGCGCGGCACCACCAGCCGCAGGATTGTGGACATGGTCAGAAAGGCCGGGGCTGAAAAGGTGCATGTGCGCATAGGCAGCCCGCCCATCATGGCGCCCTGCTATCTGGGCATCGACATGGCCAGTCGCGAGGAGCTGATTGCCGCCTACAAGACCGTGGCTGGCGTGGAGGCAGTGATAAACGCCGACTCCCTGGGCTACGTGAGCCACAAGGGCCTGGTGGACGCAGTGGGCATACCCAAGGAGAACCTTTGCATGGGATGTCTGACGGGACTGTATCCTGTGGAGATACCGGGCGAGAAGTGCATGGCGGCGCAGACCAAGCTCTCTGAATACCCTTGAATAAGACTTGGCTTAAGGAATCAGTAAAGAATTTTTTAAACTAACTTTTAGACATCGCTCTTAGTGTTCAACTACAATAGAGCTATCAGTAAACTGAAATAAAAAAAAAATTAAAAATTAAGCAGGTTCTCTATGTGGTTTTCTTAACTGGTGGCTTCAATAGCATGAAGGCCACGACAAGTCCCACTGCAGCCAAGGCGGCTACAACCAGGAAGAACGGCCTATAAGCATCCAGGAATGTAGCACCGGCTGCGACCTTAGTAGTGGCTGCGATTTGAGCCGCGATAAGGCCTCCGACCACCGCTCCAACACCATAGGCTGTGAAGACCAGTCCGTAGTTCTTGGCGTTGTCTTTCATTCCAAAGTAGCTTGCTGTGGCAGTTGGCGCTATGGCCAGCCAGGCACCAAGACAACCCCAGAGTATGGCGAAGCTGACTATGAATGCAGTGATAGAGGAATAGCTCGAGTACATCAGCAAGGATGCCCCTATTATGAGCACATATGTAAGCATGGCTGCATTTTTGGGAGTTAGCTTATCCGTCAGAGAGCCAAAGATAGGTCTTCCAATGCCGTTCATAATAGCGAACGGAAGGATCAGCTGGAATATCATTGCCGTCGATTCTGCCGCAGTCTTGCCTGCGTTTGCCATTACTTCTTTGCCTACCGGCCCAACTATTCCAATGGCCGTCAGCCCGGCTAGAGCCCCGATAGCATAGCACAACCAGAGTCCTTTGAAGGTGCCCGTCTTGGTCATATCGCTTCGCATGAAGTCAACTTTCTGGGCCGCTCCGGCCACAGGTGTTGGTGGGGCCCAGCCGGCCGGTTTCCAGCCCGCCGGTGGGAACCTAAGAAACATAGATGCCACTACAGTAATGATGATGAACGCGATACCATAGACCTGCAGGATGTTCATTATTTGGAGGCCCGACGATTTCAGGAATAGCGTGGCGTATGAGATCACGGCAGAAGAGAAGCCGAAGCCCAACACCGTAAGTCCCACGGCAAGGCCGCGTTTATCAGGGAACCATTGCGCGGATACCGCGATTGGGACGCCATAAGCTATGCCTACACCCAATCCACCGATAATGCCATACAGTGGAATGAGCATTGAAGGCGAAGTAGCATACGAGGCCGCGAGCCACCCAAGGCCGCAGAGTGCTCCTCCAATCATGCTTACCTTCTTGGGGCCCATCTTCTGTATGTAAGGTCCAGCCAGCGGCATTGTTAAGGCGAACAACGCCAGAAATGTGATAAAAGGCCAGGTCATATCAAATGCACTTGGGCCTTTTGTGGCCGGGTCTGCTATGGCCATTATGGACTTGAAGTAACCTGATATGTCACCCCTCACTGCTCCGTAAGCATAAATGGCACCCAGACAAAGCTGAATTATGATGCCTATTACTACCATCATCCACCGCCCACCGGGCGGCTCCTGTGATGCTGAATTTCCAGCCATAAGTTTAACACCTTTCGATGATAACGATTTATTCTCATTCAATACAGTCAATAAATATAATATGCATTAAGGATGAAAGTTTCCATGAGTCTATTTTTATTAGATCCCTCCTTATCCCCTCCCTCACCCTGAGATATTATTCAATGGCTTGGACCTAATTTCATCTCCCATATATTTAAATTTGGCGGCAATTATAGCGATTATAGATTATAATATTACACATATCGCAAAAATATCGTGGTCAATTTACATTCGTATTCGATGCACACACCGCCGATCCAAAAAAGCAGCAATGATCCCGCGAAATTATCTATCGCTAAGCAATGAATACACGCCAACGGTTGCAGCAACGGCATACGTGGACGAATCCGCAATGATCATAGGCGATGTGCGCATTGGTGAAGATGTTTACGTGGCACCTCGCGTATCCCTGCGAACGAGCGAGGCTAATCTCCTGATCTTCCAGCACAGGATATACGTTTATGCTAAAAACCAAAGACAAAATAAAAAAACAATACCCACACAGGACAATATTAAGCAAAAAAAATTATTTAAGCTTCGTTCGGTGGTTTTACCATTACAAAGGCCACGATAATGCCCAATGCTGCCAGTACGGCCACATATGGGAAGACATTGACATAGCCGCCCAGCATGTCCTTGGCAGCTCCTGCCATTAAATTTCCAATGATGGCGCCGACGCCATATGCGGTGTAGACCAGGCCATAGTTTCGGGCGTAGTCCTTGGTGCCGAAGTAGCTCGCTGTTGTAGCCGGCGCGATGGCCAGCCAGCCGCCCAGGCAGAGCCAGAGCAGGGCGAAGGCAACCGTGTACATGGTAATTGATGCCGGATTAGTGTACATCAGCAGGGAAGCCGCTATGATGATCACATAGGACAGAATAGCCGTCCTGGGTGGTGTGAGCTTATCGGTCAGAGTGCCGAATAGCGGCCTGCCTACGGCATTGCAGAATGCGAAGATCAAAGTGAGGTCAGTTAGTTTCTGGGTTATGTCAGCTTCTGCAATCATGGCATTTGCTGCCACTTCCAGGCCAGCAGGCTTGGCAACTCCGATGGCCATCAGTCCGGCCAGTGCACCGATCACATAGCAGATCCAGAGGCCATAGAACGCCTTGTTCTTTGACATCTCATCTCTCATGTAATCGGTCTTCTTGCCTCCGGCAGCAGCTACAGGCGGCTTCCAGCCACGGGGGGTCCAGCCAGCGGGAGGGAAGACCAGGAACATGGAGAGGACCACGATTATGATCAAAAATGCTATGCCTAAGATGCGCATGGAGCCGAAAACTCCGCCGAAGCTCGCAGAGATTATCTCCGACATTTTGCCGGTGATATATGCGGAGAATCCGAACCCCAGAAGTGTCAATCCCACGGCCAGGCCGCGCTTGTCAGGGAACCATCTGGCTGCGGTGGTGATGGGACAGTTGTATGCGATGCCCACGCCAATACCTGCGATAACGCCGTACAGAATCATAAGCATCGTAGGAGATGTGGCTGTGGAACCCAAGATCCAGCCCAGGCCTACGATGACGCCGCCCAGCATTCCTACTTTTCGCGGTCCATATTTTTCAATGTATTTGCCGACCAATGGCATGGTCAGGGCAAAGAACGCCAGGGATGCGATGTAAGGAAGCGACATCTGCATGGCGCTAACGGTTAATCCAAAGCCCCCATCAGCGACGGGAGCAGTAAATATCTTTTTCAAAGGAACGCTAATTATACTATAAGCATACACTGCACCGAGACAAAGCTCGATAATTGTTCCAATAATTATCAGCAGCCATCGCCCAGATTCAGGTGGCATGCCCAATATCTTCACATCTTCTGCCATAAGTTACACACCTTCGTATATCTGAGTGTTTTTAATCACTTGGATCTAATTTTGTCCCACATATATTTAAATTTAGCGGCAATTATAACAACTATCGCGATTATAGATTATAATTTTATACATATTGCAAAAATTTTGTAGTTAATCTACATTAGTATTCGGTGCGCACCCTGCCAATCCAAAAAAGCTGCCTTGATTAAAGGAGATTATCTATCGCCATTCGACAATAGTAGATAAGTCTCTATGCAAATCATCGTTCATGGCAATCTCTTTTAAGGTGAATGGCCAATGCCGTGGATAGGTGGTGCTAATATGCTTAAAGCCAACCCTAAGACATCATGGAACAGCAATGAATGCCTACCAACGGTGGCAGCAACGGCTTACGTGGACGAATCCGCTGTGGTTATCGGCGATGTGCGCATCGGAGAGGAGGTTTATGTGGGCCCGTGCGTATCCCTGCGAGCGGACGAGGCCAACCCCATCATCATCGGTGATAAGTGCAACATCCAGGACGGCGTTGTCTTCCACGGTCTGATGGGCAGCTCCATTAAGCTCGAAAAAAAGATCTCCATAGCTCATGGTGCCGTAATTCACGGGCCCATGAAGATAGGGGACGAGAGTTTTGTGGGCTTTAACTCCGTGGTTCATGCCTCCACTTTGGGCAAGAAGTGCTTTGTCGGCCATGCGGCGGCAGTTATAGGCGTCACGCTGGCAGACGGCAAGTTCGTGCCGCATGGCGCCCTGGTTGATACGCAGGAGAAGGCCGATGCGCTGGGGCCTGTTCCCGAGAGCCTCAAGCACTTCAATGAGGAAGTGGTCGAGGTTAACCGCGAGTTTGCCAAAAGCTACGGAGTTAGGAAGAAATCCTGTGTAGGCGAGTAAACTATGTGTAATCCTCAAATCTTAATCCTTTTTTATCGGCCCCCTTCGGACAAGAAATATATACATCCCTAGCTCTAAGCCCCACTCTAGCTTTAGGTGATTGATAATGGCAAAGATCAAAGCTGGCGTCTTAGGTGCCACCGGTGCCGTGGGACAGCGCTTCATTGAAGGATTGAAGAACCATCCCTGGTTTGAGCTGACGAGCCTCGCCGCTTCACAGAGAAGTGCGGGCAAGAAGTACAAAGACGCTGCCAAGTGGCGCCTGGAGAGTGAGCTTCCCGATGATATCGCGGAGATGACCGTAGTCAACGTCGATCCGCGAGAAGTCGATGCGGATATTGTATTTTCCGCGCTCCCCTCCGACGACGCCATGACCGTTGAGCCGGCCTTCGCGGCGGCAGGCTTTGCGGTAGCCAGCAATACCAGCTCTTATCGCATGGTGGAAGATGTGCCTCTGCTCATACCGGAGTGCAATTACGACCACCTGGATCTCATCAAAGTGCAGCGGGAAAAGCGAGGCTGGGATGGATATCTCACCACCAACCCCAACTGCACCACGGTCATGTTCACCCTGCCCCTCAAGCCGCTCATGAAGTTCGGCATCAAGAGCGTGCATGTGGCATCCATGCAGGCCGTGTCCGGAGCAGGATATGAGGGTGTGCCCTCCATGGCCATCCTTGGCAACGTCATTCCCTACATCGGCGGCGAGGAAGAGAAGGTGGAGACTGAGCCGCAGAAGATCCTGGGCCGCTTTGACGGCGAAAAAATCGTGTATGCGGATTTCTCCGTGAGCGCCAGTTGCCATCGCGTGCCGGTCATGGACGGGCACACGGAAGCTGTCTGGGTGACCATGAGAGACAATCCCACACCAGAAGAGGTCAAGAAGGCCATGCAAAACTTCGATGCTGGTCTTGGAGATCTGCCCACCTCGCCCAAAAAAGCGATCATCGTCAAAGATGAGCCCGATCGACCTCAGCCCCGGCTCGATCGCGACAGGGGTAACGGCATGTCCGTTTCCGTAGGACGGATCAGGTCGGGAATCAGGTTCATCTGCATGGGCCACAACACCGTGCGTGGCGCAGCGGGTGCCAGCATTCTCAATGCCGAATTGCTGGTGAAAAAAGGCCTGCTTTGATGCTGATTGTTGCTTGGGAGGTGACGGCAGCCTGCAATCTGTCCTGCGGCTACTGCCGCGCCTCTGCTTCTTTTTTGCCCGATCCGGATGAGCTTTCCACAGAAGAGGCACTTTCCTTTCTGAACAGCATTGCCTCCTTAGAGCCCATGCTCATCTTAAGCGGCGGCGAGCCCTTGCTGCGGCCCGATATCTTCCAAATAGCGCGTCACGGCACAGATTTGGGCATGCGCGTCTCTTTGGCCAGCAACGGAACGCTGCTCACAGCAAAGGTTGCAGACGAGATTGCAGCCTCTGGCATCTCGCGAGTCAGCATCAGCCTGGACGGGGCAACGCCTGAGAAGCATGATCTGATTCGCGGCAAGGGTTGCTTTCAAGCGGCCATGCGAGGAATAGACAACCTCTGCGGTAAGGTCGATTTTCAGATCAACAACACCCTCACCAGCAAGAATGAGTCCGACGTAGCTGCAATCTTCGATCTGGCTCAAAGAGTGGGGGCTCGTGCCCTGCACTTCTTTTTCCTGGTGGCCACGGGCCGGGGCCGGGAGGCGGATCTCATCTCGCCACAGCGGCAGGAGCAGCTTCTCATCGAGATCGATCGGGAGCGAGAATTTCGCTCCCTGGAGGTGCAGGTCACCTGCGCACCCCAGTATGCTCGAATAGCCAGGCCCGGGAAGGGGCGCGCCGGTGGCTGTCTCGCGGGCAAAAGCTTCGTCTTTGTCTCCCGAAAGGGCGATGTCTATCCCTGCGGCTATTTTCCTCTGCGGGTCGGGAACATCAGGGAAAAGAAATTTATAGAGATATGGGAGAATGCAACAGAGCTTCGGGCGCTGCGAGATAGGGTTCTTAAAGGAAAGTGCGGACTGTGCAGTTTTTCCGGGACCTGCGGAGGCTGCCGGGCGCGGGCCTATGCAAAAACGGGTGATTTCCTGGGGCCGGACCCCGCCTGCTGCCTGGAGGTGTAGCCATGGATGAGATCGACTTAGAACTGCTTTCTGCCGTGCAAGACGGCTTTCCCATAACATCTCGACCTTTCCGGGATTTAGGCCAGGCCCTGGGACTGGAGGAAGAAGAGGTAATAACCCGGCTCTCTTGTCTGCAGAAGGAGGGACTGGTGCGCAGGATCGGGCCGGTTCTTGATCTTCGTAAATTGGGCCGCAGCGGAATTTTGGCGGCTCTAGAAGTATCCCGGGAAGAGGCGGATAGGGCAGCCCAGGTCATTAATGAGTACACTGAGGTCTCGCATAACTATCTGCGGCCGGATAAGAGCGGCTACAATCTGTGGTTCACTGTATCGGCCACAGAGGAGCGAATCCAGGAAATATTGCAGGATATCAAGACCAAGACGGGACGAAAGATGCTGGTCTTGCCGACCCTCAGGATATTTAAGATCGGGGTTAAGTTCGACATAGTTTGATAATTTGATATACCTGGAAGTGCATCGGTTAGATTATGGCTAAACTCAAACTTATGGACTTTTATGCGGACTGGTGCGGACCCTGCAAGATGCAGGGCCCCATCTTCGAGGATCTGGCCACGGATTTCAGCGATAAGGTGGAATTTCTGAAGATCAATGTGGACAAGGAGGGCGACCTGGCTCTAGAGAAGGGCATTATGGTTGTGCCCACCATCATCCTGGAGAAGGACGGCGTGGAAGTACAGAAGTGGATGGGTGTCACGGCTAAAGAAGAGCTGATAATAGCCATCAACATAGCCCTGAAGTGAGATAAAAAGCAAGGAGAGGAAAGAGGAGTGGGAGAGACAACGGGCGGGGACGATTGCCTGGAGGCGGTGCGAAGGATCAACAGCCGAGGAGGTTGTGCGCCTCATCTCGCCCTGCGCTTCGACTCTCACCTTTTTTCTATAGATACCAGCCGCGCTCCCAAAGCCAGCGTGCAGCCTGATGCCTATCTCATCACTCATGCCCATAGCGATCACTACGGCAAATCAGCCATGAACTCCCCGCGGGCTATCGCCTCCGTACAGACGGCACGCGCTTTAGAGATTCGTTACGAGCGGGAGTACAAAGGCCGCACCTTTGAGGTGGGGCAGAGCATTGTGGTCGATGATGTGCGAGTGGACACGCATACTACCGGCCACACCATCGGATCGACTGCTTTCTCCTGGCAGACGGAGACGGGAGAGAAGGTGCTGGTAACCGGGGATGTAAAAGACTACCAGCATCTGCCAAAATGTGATTTTCTAGTCTCTGAGGCCAACTACGGCGATCCCTATGATCCCACCTGCATCTTTGAGGACGATCTGGCTGGCTTTTTCGAGGCTTTAGAGTCCGGAGCAAGCTTTGGTGCCTATGCTTTTGGCAAAGCCCAGCGGGCGGTGGGTCTCATGAGGGCCATGGGCTACAAAGATGAGATCGGCATGGACGAGAAGAGCCTGATCCTGACGCGAGAGCTGATGAAAGAAGCTGCCGGGCCGCTCACAGAGGTGAAGGGGGGCATATCCAATGTGGTCACGCCCTGGAATCTGTACCAGGTGCAGAGCCGCAACAAGTATTTCCTCACGGGAAGAAGGGATACGTCTTATCCCACCATTCAACTCTCCGATCACCTGGACTTTCGTGGCCTGATGAAGATGATCGAGCATGTCTCGCCCCGAGAAGTGCTGGTCTACCATCCCGAGGGAGAACGGGCCAGCCTGCTGGCGCACCATTTACAGGAGTGCGGCCTGGAGACGACGTCGTTAGACCTGATTGAGAAGTTCGTGCGATGAATATAATTCTTAAATGATGATATTATCCGCACGATATTTCTACAACAGATCCAATAGCTCTTCTCGCGTCATGCCTGCTTGTTTCATGATCTCTATGAGCAATCCTTTGCCCACCTCTTTTTTGTGGAACGGAATAATAACTGTGATATCGAGATCAGGATGGCAATAGGCATGATGACTACCCCTAATGCGGTCTAATTCGAACCCTTTCTTTTCCAGGGCTTTGGCAAGCTTCTCTGGAGATAGGACGGGTAATTTAGGCATTGGCTTTTACGGTTATTGTCGTTTCGATCCGATCCTCTTCAAGGGGAATCTCTTTGCCTCTAGCTGCAAGGCTTTCGATATACAGCTCGATGGCCTCCTTTGCCATCTCGATGGCCTCCTCAATGCTGTCGCCGAAGGTCAAGCATCCTGGAAGTGCTGGGACGATCACGGTGTATGTTCCATCTGTCTCCGGCCTGATCTGAATTTTATAACGAAATGTTCTCATCCGGATTACACAATGCCTTCTGCGGTATTTAATCCTGTGCTGACCCGGAAAAGCATATTTAAAGCAGGCAGACATCAGAGTATCTCTTGAATGATTTCTGCCCCCCTACGTCGATGTCAGAGGGGCCTGGTAAAATTAGGAGGACGCGACATTGGTAGACCTCTTCGGCAAAAAGAAGCTGGACGATCGCATTTTGGAGCTGCAGGCCGCCCTGGCCAAGCTGGAGGACGAAAAGGAGGAACTCCTGCGCACCCTGGAAAAGCGGGACGAGAAGATGCGCAAACTCTCCTCTGCCAACCAGGAGGCAAATTTAGCCCTCAAAGCCGCCGAGCAAAAGGCCGCCGCCCTCACCACCCCTACGCCGACTGCGATGGAGAGGTGTGAAGAGCAAAAGCCAAAGGCAAGAAAGCTGAGCTTGCGGGAGATGGATCTGCTTATGGAGAGGCTCAAGGCCTGCCGCTCTCCTAAGGATGATCTGCTGGTTGCTTTTTACCCAGGACTCGTTCCAGAGGACGATACCCTCCCTTCGCAAATCAAAAAAGCAGCTTCCGCCATCAAGTCCCAGCGAGGCGGAATAATCCTGCATAGTCCTCAGCTCTTCTCTCTGCAACTCATCCCACCTTTTCCCATCCAGGAGAGCTATTCTCGGGAAGGCAGCATTTTTGCACTCGATTCCCTGGAGGAGATGATGGACACGCCCGTGCTGGTCGTCTCTGCCCATGCCGGAGAGACCTTCTTAGGGGTGGCTCTTTCCCGGGAGGGCTTCGAGGCAGAGGAGCAGGTGGATAGCTCGGTAATGGGCAAGCACTCCAAAGGCGGCTGGAGCCAGAAAAGGTTTGAGAGGCTACGTGAGGAGGATATCAAGAGTCACCTTGATATGGTGCAGGAAAAGCTGGCCGAGATGATGGGCAAGTATAAAACCCTCCTCAAGTACGCCGTGCTTTCGGGCGAAGAGAGCCTCATCCGCCAGTTCGCCCCCGGCATTGGTCTACCTGTGATAGAGAGAAGGCTGGAGCGGCACGAGGAACGAAAGACAAAGGAGCTTTTGGAAGAGGTTTATGGCTTTACCTGCTACAGAATTGAGATATAAAAAATGAGCGCGCCACAAGAGGACAAAAAAGGACTGGACGATGCAGAAGGGCTCTCCCGCTCCTGGGACTGGCACGTGCGAAGAAAAGTGGCCTGGAGTGCTGATGTGCCAGAGAATATCCTGGAATTCTTATCCAGGGACAAGGTGCAATGGGTGAGGGAAGCGGTAGCCGGCAATGCAAGCGCATCAGCGCCGGCACTGGCCCGGCTAGCCGAGGACAGCTCCGGATATGTGCGGGCGGCGGTGGCATTGAATCGCCGCGCCGCATGCGAGATTTTAGAGATGCTGGCGGCAGATGAGATGGTGGACTACGATTGCACTTTGCAGAAGAATCGCTATCTTGTAAAGGAGGCGACGGCAAAGAGCCCGAACATCAATCCATCGACCCTGGCCTTTCTCGCCCGTGACTCTGAGGAGCATGTTCGAGCCGCGGCGGCATCCAATCCCCTTCTATCTGTGGAATCGATGAGCAAGATGGTCAAGGATGTGTTCTGGGAGGTGCGAAACAACATCGCCAAGAACCCGTCCACCCCGATGGATCTGCTTACCTATCTCTCAGCCGACAGGATTTTGGATGTGCGGGTAACGGCGGCGCAAAATCCCCGCACGCCCGCGGGGGCGCTGGCCGTTCTCGCTACCGACAGGAGCTGGGAGGTTAGAGAAGCGCTGGCCTGCAATGAATTGCTGGAGGGCAAGATTCTGGATGAGCTGTCCGGGCACTGGTCCTGGATGGTGCGGGCGGCTGTGGCGCAAAATTCCAATACCACAGCCGAGACACTGAAACGGTTGGCCGATGACTCGGATCAGAGCGTGCAGAAGGCGGCACGAGGGAATATGGGTTAGATGGATGCGCTGTTTGACTAAACGTAAATTCTGTCTTTCCCGTCAAATGGTGGTGTAAAGATAGAGATGAGCTGCAAAGTTTCATTGCCGGTTACTTCTGATCCATGGAGCATTAATGCCGGTATGTACATCAGATCTCCGGCTTTCATCACTAATTCCTTGCCGGATACGTTCATGACGGCCTGGCCTTTAATGCAATAGGTTATCTCATCATGGTATTGATGATAGTGCATCTTTAGGATCGAGCCGGTGGGACCCATTACTAAATTGACGCTGGCATTCTTCCCAGATGCCACTTGAGTTATATTGAGACCGTCCTTCGTGTCCACACTCTTTTGTTGGGCTAGATCAATGAGATTGACCTGAACTAATTGAAATTCGCTTTGATTGAGGTTTACCTGTTTTTCGATACTTGTTTTTTCTGTCAAATTTGCTGATTGATAGCTCCGTTCTTCTGCCAAGGCTAGGACACTGGTACATAAGACCGCTAAATACAGAGCCACAAATATTTTTTTCATGCCATGCGTTATATTCTGACTTTATCTATACCTTACGGTTCTTTGATCTGAGACAATCGTTCATGGATTATGCGGGCGGATGTGGCGCAAAATCGCCATAATCCTGCCGAGACACTGAAACGACTGGCTGAGGATCCGGACCAGAGCGTGCAGAAGGCGGGGCGCTGGGCAGGATGGGTTAGATGGATGCGCGAGATAAAAAAAACCGAGCACATCTTGGGAGTCTGCAAGTTATTCATAGTACCGCATGCGACTTCCCAAAATCTGCTTAAAGCCACTTTGACCTAACCACCCATTCATATAATGATGTGGGATCGAGGCAAAGTTCTATCCACCTGTCAGAATACGGATGGGATCTAAAATGTTCTTCCTGATTTGTATTTCATATCGGCTCTAGGCAGAAACCGAATTCATCTAATCCATTGTTTCTACCGCAAATCACAGTATATCCGGTTAAGCCTGAATCTTCCGATTCATCAATTGATAGTTCTCCACTTGAGTCATACGTCAGCACGTACTTCATGTTTGCCTTCATATCTAATTGATCCCAAAACTGCCAATCCCAATTGCTCTGGGGCCCATGAGCCCACTGAATATTATAGGTTCCCGGTTGCATCATATTTTCGCAACCAGTTTGCCCCGTGGGATTAGGTTCATACGGACCATAATAATTCGGGCATATTCCTGCTTGAGCTTCAACAGACGGGAATAAAACCCAAATTAGCGATGCAAATAACAGTATCCACTGTGCCCTGTTGGCGTTCTTAGATATTTTAATCCCTCTATTTTCGGTATGGCTCTTTATTATATGTTAAGTTTATGGGAAATGAATCTGCTTTCCTCAATCCAGAGAGTTCGCAGGACGAAAAAACATGATCCATTCACCACACTTCCTGACATTGACCACAGACCAGGGATACTCGCCATTCCCCGCCTCACCGTGCACTAACTCCCGTCAGTCGCCGTCTTCCAGTCGGATCGGGGGCTAGAGCACCAACGGGTCTGTCCTCCGGCGTAGCCGTGATTCTGCCCCGTTGTCCAATCTGGATTCCACCATCGTTCATGAATTATGCGGGCGGCTGTGGCGCAAAATCGCAATACCCTTGCCGAGACACTGAAACGGTTGGCCGAGGATCAGGATCAGAGCGTGCAGAAGGCGGCGCGGGGGAGGATGGGTTAGATTCGAACCGAATTCAGGGTTTTCTGCGCTTCGATTTGTTGCGGTTCAAATTGGCCAAACCATGAGATAGCAGTTCCTTATGAATGGCATTATGCGGGATATGCTTTCCGTGCTGGAAATCAATGATCCTTTCCAGAATGATATATCTGATCTTCCTATCAGTTAGCTTTACGACTTTATTCTTCTTTCCCATGCCACATTGATGAGTAATAAAGTCAAAGGTTTCGGGACTACGCATCGAAGGCATAGGAGCGATAAGATCTAATATGACGAGGAGATAGTGAAAGAGGCAGGGCCCGTGGTCTAGCTGGTTATGACATCGCCCTTACACGGCGGGGATCACGCGTTCGAATCGCGTCGGGCCCATAATCCTCAATCGTTTTCGCTCTTTGTTATTTCTAGAGTCTAACCTCAGGTTACTATGTTTTTTAGTTGTTAGTTAGTCGCTCTCTGTGCGTCTTTTGTGATCTCTGTGGTTGAAAACGTCGTTAGCCGCTGGTTATAACAAAATGGAATTCATAGGAAAAATAGCGCAACGAGCCCCACCACTACCATTGGCAGGAAGATCACCGCCATCTTGTTGCCAAATTCCCTTGTCCCCAGCACGTAAGCCAGGATGAGCTTGACCAGGGTGTTGGTTATGGCGGCCAGGGTGATGGTGGTGACGGCCACGGCGGGAACGACGGTCGATTGGGCCAAGGAGGCCATGGTGAGGGCAATGGCATCGACATCTGCCAGGCCGGAGACAATGCCTGCCCCATAAATTCCCGCATCGCCGAAGTAAACATTGGCCAGCTTGGAGATGATGAGCACAAAGGCGAAGAATGCACCAAACTTCAGTGCGGGTATGATGCGGAAGGGATCTTTCACCGGCACATCCTTTCCCTGCGGGGCGTTCTTTCTGACCAGCAAATAAGCCAACGCCGCGCCCACAAACGTCATGAGCAGCAGATGGGGCAAAAGGGCCAAGAAGAGATCCCTGTTTACTAGCAGTACGATGAAGAGGATTCTGAGGAACATGGTGCAGCTCGCGATGGCCGTGGCGAAGACGGCGGAGGGCAGTATCTCGGGGCTCTCCCTCACCTCCGCGGCCATGGAGGAGGTAACGGCGGTGCTGGAAACCAGGCCGCCCAGGATGCCCGTAAGGCTTAGGCCTCTCTCCGCACCCAAGATGCGGATCGCGATGTAGCCCACGTAGCCGATGAGGCTGACCAGCACCACGAAGAGCCAGATCTGGCGGGGGTTGAGAACTCCCCAGGGGCCCAGGGGCGTCTCGGGCAAGAGCGGATAGATGACCAGGGCGATTATGCCCATCTTGAGGGTATCTAGCAGATCCGTCTCGCTTAGCACTTCTACATAATGGTGCGTGATAGTTCGCGTGGCCAGAACCCAGGTGGTGATGATGGACAGGGCCACAGCTAATTGCATGCTATCGGGAAAGCCGGCCAGCATTCCCAAAGCGAAGGTGACAACCGCAGCCACGGCTGCTGTGAAATCGACTCTGCCCAGAGTGCTGATCGAAGCGGCATATCCTACGGCCACCAGGATGGTGAAGGTGGCCATGGATGCCATGGCAAAACCGGGGCCGAAATGGACGGCCAGAGCGGAGCACAGTGATCCTAGCAGGGCGATCAAGACGAAGGTGCGTAGACCTGCCACGCCCCGCACCTTATCCTCAACCAGCCGGCGCTGCCGCTCCGTGCCGATGAGTGCGCCTATGAGCAGGGCGACCAAAAAAGGATAGATATCGGCGAAGTCCATTGTGCATTTTTTGTCATTCTCTGGTTAATAGCCTTTGCTTCTCGCGGAACATGGGGCCGAAGATCTTGAAATGATTTCGAAAGGAGAAACGGCGAGGCAGGCAAGAGGCCCGGCAGAGACGGCCGGGGTGAAGAGGGTCTCTTGCTGAAGTCGGAATGGTCCTGGGCTTATCATCTGTATTTAAAATTTTGATATCAAAAAGACTTAAATTAAAGGAGTTCCTTTTATAACTAGAAACTACAAGGAGATTTCAAAATGAAAAATGAAAATGCGGAGAAGGTAACGCCTAATTTTGGGAAAAAACGGCTCAGGCCAGGGCAGATACAGAGAAGGTGAGCGATGCTGATGCAACATGCATAGAGTCGAAAGTTGGAATGACGATAGCAGTAGGATTACAGGATCGTGACGAACATTTCACCATTCTCGACCTCAAGATGCACCATCAAGAATGTGAAGGCGGCTATATCGAGATCCGCGAGAAAGATGGATATCATTTTAGATGCAAGAGATGTGAGGTATCCAGGGTTATTGCGGGAAGTGATGCGGATAAAGAAGGCATGATTGATGCCGCACTAAAAGGCACAAAATACAAGACACTATCTACTCACCTTGATATAGTAATATTTATTCCACGAGATAATTGAATTCTATTGAACAACGCTCGCGTGCGCCTGCGCTGCCCCAGCGCGAAGACCCGGCTGCGCGCGCATGTGCCCGAAAAGTTAGGAATAACTGGTAATTATGAACCATTTTTTCGACTGGTGCCTTGGATACCGGCCAAGCTTTTAAACGATGCACGTCATCTTCAGTTGAGATGGACCGGCAAAGAGTTGCAACTTGCATTTCCCTTCTGGAGGAGCAATACGGCATTCCCCATCCGGATGAAAGGGATCCCGTGGATCTGCTGGTCATGACCATCCTCTCTCAGAACACCAGCGATATCAACAGTTTGCGAGCCTTTGCCTGCTTGAAGAGCGCTTTTTGCGACTACGAGGAGATCCTCGCCGCCTCGGATGAAGTTGTGGCCGACAGTATTCGCGCGGGCGGCCTGGCGGAGATAAAGGCCCGGCGCATAAAGGAGGCCCTTTTTAAGATCAAGCTTTATGCGGGGGCGATCTCACTCGCCTTTCTGGCCGATATGGGAAAGGATAAGGCCATGGCATATCTGCTATCCCTGCCCGGCGTGGGGCCCAAGACAGCGTCCGTGGTGCTCCTCTTCGCCTTCGGCATGCCTTTCCTGCCTGTGGACACGCACGTCTATCGCGTCTCGCGCCGGCTGGGGCTGTTGAGTGAAGATGTCAGGCCAAATAAGGCGAAGCCGCTTTTAGAGCGGATCGTTCCTGTGGAGAAGTATCTCTCTCTGCATCTGAACCTGATAACGCACGGCAGGCTTATTTGCCGGGCGCGAGGGCCAAAACATGAAGCTTGCGCCCTGCGTAGTTGCTGCGACTATTACTTGCAGGGCCAAAAGCCTTAAATGATAGTAAAAACCACCCCAAGTCCGCGCTCCTGTAGTGTAGCTCGGCCAATCATGAAGGACTCTCACTCCTTCGACTCGGGTTCAAATCCCGACGGGAGCATCGGTTTTTACTGGTCAAAGTATAAGGTGCATTTTGTTTTGCCACTAAAGCGAACTAACTAGAGGTTGCCTTTGAGCAACTGGTAAACGAAATGTCGCGAGATCCGTGTCGAGCACATTCTTTATATCGTTGAACGTCGAACTAAAGCTGGGCGATAGTCGAGGCATGAAGGGTCCCTCCCAGTGCCTTGACATCGCCTAACTCTTGTTTCATGCCGGATGCTTTCATAGTATTCTTTCGGATAACTAAGGCCTTGAACGGACAAAAATTTTTCAGAATATAGATAGTGTTAAATTCCATTAATGATAACGATATCTTTGTGAAATCGTATGATATATAGAAAAATTTTGCCGTATATAACAGTGTTCACCTTGTGCTTGCTGATTAATATTGCATGTGGACAGGAATGGCTTGGTGGAGGATACGTCGGACCTTATGGCGGTGATATCGCACAATACTTCACAGATCCGATTTTTTCCCCAAACCAACGCCAGACAGGGGAGCAGATGTACTATCCCTACTTTGGCGCGGAGTTTTTCAGAGATTATGCTAATCCGTATCAATTTAGGAACGGCACATATCCAGGACCCTATGGAGTATACCCATTTTATTCATCGCCTTATTATTCAGACTTTAGATTGAATTCTTTAGCTGGAATGAATTGGGAGCCATTCCAAAAGAACTGGGCAAAAACTATGGATTATGCAAAAACAAAATCGTCCGTAAGAGTCTATCCAAGACCAACCTCTACATATCCCGTCGTACAAATTCCCGCACCTACATATACAACCACTCAGTCTCCCGCTGCAACCACTGGTGATTCCACTGCCACAATAGTATCCCAAGGCATGCGTGGATATCAGGTATTCCTGGATGGCAATTATATGGGCACGGAGGGAACTGCAGGAGATCTGCTTGATGGAAGGTTCAGCTTTCGTATGGTTGGTGGTAGGAACCATGATATCCGGGTCTACGATGGTCAGTTCAACTACCCGAAGACAATGTTCTTTGAAAGGGGTAGCACAAAAATAATCAACGTGGAGCCGGGAACGGCGGTCTATATCTAGAAATGTAGTCAACTACCGCGTCCTGAAGGGCGCGGCTTGCCTCTCTGCACAAAATCAGGAGGCGTAAGGGTGGCTGACTCGTCATGCTGACTACATTGTGGCGGGTTCTACCGCTGGCACCCCACTTACCGAAAGAAGCGTCCACTGTCATACAATCAGCTAGACCAGTTACCCGGCCTCATGCGTTCGGTAAGTTGTTTTGTCCCCTTGCGTCTGAGCGATTTGGTGATGAAGCTGTTTTATCCCTTCTGAGTGAGGGTGCCCTACCGTTTCAGGTATCGCTCTGCCGGATCATGCAAAACACACATCAGGAGATGTATTTGTGAGCATAAATACTTTACGGGACCGCCCAATTCCTCCCCACCCTAAAGGATGGGGACTCCTTGGGCAACGAGTTGAAAAAAGAGATATGCCGCCCTAGAATTGCGGCCAACCGAATCTAGTACTGGATCTGCTTGGCCAGAGGATCGGTCCACGTGCCTGCTGCCGGAGCGGTGGAGACATCATAAGTTGATATGATACTTCCATCGGCATCCTGCAGGGATACCAGGTTATCGATCCAGAGCGGAGCAGTGCCATTGGTGTAGATATCGGTCAAGCTGCCCACACCCTCACCCTCATGGACGCGCACAAAGCTTTCCTCTTCCAGGGTCAGCGTCGGGAAGGTGAAGGTGGTGTTTCCGGCCGAGGCCAGGGTCCATCCTGCCAGGTCCCAGGATCCAACTGCCTTATTGGTCACCTGGACGTACTTGTCTTCTGCGGTGTTTACCTTGGTGATGCCAACCTTCACGGCCGGAGTGGAAGCGCCCGCCTCACGGGTGAATACTGTATCTCGGTTAGCGGTCTTAGACACATCCATGTATTCCTGGGCAGTGTTCTTTCCCAGGACAGTAGTTGCTCCCTTAACAAAGGTGGAGAGCTGCTTGAACCTTGATGCAGTCTCTTTTTGGATAACTTCGGTAGCTTCCACGGTTTCCGTCAGAGGGGCTGCAACTTCTTCGACAGGCGCGACGTCTGCGACAGCCGTCTCATTTGTGGCATTCATGTTATTTGTGGCATTTGTGGCATTTAGGACATCCTGTGCCAGGACAGACCCTGCTGAAAAGGCCACCAATACAGCTAATAGTATCAACGCACTTGTACTTCTCATATTCATACCTCAAACAATGCTCTTCTCAGAAAAATATAAGCCTTTCTAAAAAGGCCTTTGTATTCTTAGGAATCAAGAAAAATTGACGGGCAGGGAAAACCTGCCTTGATATCCCGCCAATGAAGACGGTTTTAATCACGCCAAGATATAATTACTCTTATTTGGTGATAGTTTCGGTCTCGGTGGTCTTAGTTTCAGTCTCGATGGTCGCGTTTTCAGTCTCGTTGATGGTTGTGTTTATGGTTGTGTTTATGGTCGTGTTGATGGTTGTGTTGTTGGTAGCGTTCTCGGTTACATTCTCAGTAGCAGCAACTTCGGACTCTGCGAAGGCAACTCCCAAAGAGAGAGCCATCAGGAGAGAGAAGAGCACAATTCCACTTGTTATTTTGCTCATAGTTAACACTCCATTTACGTTAATTGGCAGGTATAAACATGGATCTGCATTTAAACTTTTCTCCATACTGAATCTATATATTTTAGAATGCAAAGGGCGTTGGTCAATAATCAATGTATTTTCACTAAATAGGAAACGATAAGATACCATTTATAACATTTAATTATGCATCATGTAGAAATAAATATTAAAATTAAAATTATTTTTCAGATAGAAATAATGCGTTTTTCTCAGAAAACTGATTTTAAGAAGTTAACCGCAAATAATTTTGTAATCTTATGTTCTCCGGTAGTTCTTGCAGCTCTCTATGAACAGGTCCACAGAAAAAGAATAGAAATGTGCATGCAGGTACCCACCCAGTGTATTGTGCTCAACAAGGCCGTCCCGGCCGTCCTGGATGCCTTTGCCTCTGCATAAACGGTAGGCAAAGCGAGCGTCCCTGTCGCAGTCAAAGCGCGAGTAATGAAACTCGTGCCCACGAAGGGTCTTGCCCAACCCAACTACCGGATTTTGCCCTACTGCCTCTGCCTGGACATACCCCAGAGCCAGAAGCCGCTTCGTCATAATAGTAGAGCCGGGCAGTGCCCCCACCATTCTAAAAGTGCCACTCTCCAGTTCGATGGCGCGGCCCAGGTACATCAGGCCGCCGCACTCTCCATAGATGGGCATGCCGTCTTCTGAGGCCCGCTTAATCTCTTTTCTGGCGGGAGCGCTCTCCAGACGGGCAGCATGTAGCTCCGGATAGCCCCCACCGATGTAAAGGCCGTCCACATCGGGCAGATCGTCCTCTAGCGGACTGAAGAAGACCAGATCTGCGCCTCGCCTTTCCAGTTCGCGCAGGTTCTCGTAGTAATAAAAGCAGAAGGCTTCATCCTCTGCAATGCCTATGCGCACCATTTTCTTTGCATCAGCCTTCTCCTCCTTAGCGGGACAGGTCGGAGAGCGTAGCTTCAGAATCTCGTCGATGGCAGCATGCTTTTCCAGCAAGGCGGCCAAAGCGACAACATCGTGCTCTTTCTCAAAGCCCATCACCAGGCCCAGGTGACGGCTCTTCATCTCCATCTCCCTCTCTCGCGGCAGAGCAGCGAAGACGGGCTTGTCCAGGCAGCTTTTCAGCATGGCCAGGTGACGCTCGCTTCCCACCTGATTGAGGACCGTGCCGGCCAGGCGCACGCCCCGGTCAAATTCTGCAAAGCCTTTCTCCATAGCGGCAGCGCTGCGCGACATGCCGTGCACATTGATGACTAACAGGACCGGAAGGTCCAGGATCTTGGCGACCTCTGCGCTGCTGGCGACCTCGGTTCCGTCCATGCCGTCGTAAAGGCCCATAACCCCCTCCACCACGGCCACGTCCGCGCCCTGCAGGGCAGAGGAGAAAGAGCGGCGCACGCCCTCTTCGCCCATCATGAAAGGATCGAGATTGCGCGAGGGTCGCCCGCAGACGGCGGTATGATGAGACGGGTCGATGAAGTCCGGGCCTACCTTGAAGGGCTGTACCTTCAGGCCGCGAGCGCGAAGCGCGGCCATGAGGCCCAGAGTGACTGTGGTCTTGCCCACGCCGCTGTGGGTGCCCGCGATGAGGAAGGCTGGGATAGGGCGGACGGTGCCGCAGGAGGGTATCGTTTCGCTCATTGCGCTGCGCTAATGCATTTGCTTTGATATAAGGGCATGCTAGATTGGCTTAGATCAAGGACAAAAAGTTTTCGCGAAAGATAACAAAATGAAGACTGCACATGATAATAAGAATTAAATAGATCTTATTCAATCTCAGCTTGAGGAGTAATATGGGACTTCAAAATGAGGAGACGTCATTGTCCAAGCAAATGGTAGGCAATATCGGCCTCTACTATGTCTGCTACGAGCTTTCAAAGAGAGGGTGGAACTGCCTTCCAACATGCAGAAATGCGAAAGGAATTGATATTGCAATTTATAATCATAATGCCAAATGCATGCGAACGATTCAGGTTAAGTCCCTTAGCAAAATAAATGATAATGTCAGCCTTAGCACATTTATGGCAGATTTTTTAATCATCTGCGGAAATGTAAAAGCCAATCCTGAAATATTTATTCTCACAGAAGACGAATTTATGAAACAAAAACCGTATGAAGTGAAAAATAAGGACTCGTATTTTCTGCCATATTCCAAATATAAAGATTTTCGGGACGGTTGGGATAAAATTTACGATGATTCGTGTCAAGTCATTCAGGGAACTTGAAGCCTCTGCAAATCTCTATTAACACCTGGCATCCATCACTTGACCCATGCTGGTTGGCGTAGTTAAAAGAGGAAAGTACGGCGAGCGCCTGCTGGAGACCATCAAGACTAGAACTGACTTTGCAGTCTTCTCCGTCGAGGTTCCCCAGGTGCTGCCCGGCTTCATCGAGGATCCGGAAGAGTTTGTCAAAGAGCTAAACCTTGATCCCAGGATCTTCCAGGTGGACCTGCTCATTCTCTATACTTTTCACCCCGACCTGACTCCAGAGATCGTGCGCCTTGCGGCGAAGGGCGGAGTCAAAGCGGCCATAATTCCCGGAGGCATGGGCCGGGCCGGCTCCATCGGCGAGCTGGAGAGGATCGCAGAGAAGTACGGCATCCATATCGAGGTGGATGAGATCTGCTGCACCCTGGAGGAGTGCGGCGTTCCCGTCATCGATGAGTTCGCCCGGAAGCTGGGTCGGCCCGAGCTGGAGGTGGAGACCAAGGAAGGGCGCATCAGCAATGTGACAGTTGTGCGCGGCTCACCCTGCGGAGCTACCTGGCATGCCGCAGCGGGCATCGTGGGAAAGACCGTGGATGAGGCGCCTTCCATGACCGGCCTCTTCTGCCAGCAATATCCCTGTCGCGCCGTGCGCGGAACTCCGGGAGGCATCCACACCTCAGGAGACCTGCACAAAGACGCCATGGAAAGAGCTCTGGGCAAGTTGACCAACCTCAAGCTGCCCGAGCAGTCCAAACCCATCAAGATCGAACCGGGCAAGAAGGGACGAAAGGCATGAAAGATAAGGTGGTAGAGGCCACGGTGCGTGCCTTGCAAAGAGCGGAGACATCTCTGCCCGATTGGGTCTTGCAGAGAATCGAAGAGGCTGCGGCCCGGGAGAGCCACCCCTTAGCCCGGCACCATCTGCAGTTCATGCTGGAGAATGTAGCGGTTGCCACCGCCAAAGGCCTGCCTCTCTGCCAGGACACAGGCCTTGCCGTCTTTCATGTGCAAATGGGCCGGGAACTGATTTTGGACTTCAGCCTTTCTGAAGCGATCGCAGAGGGTGTAAGGATCGCTACCAGAGTGATTCCGCTGCGTCCCAACGCCGTCCATCCCCAAACCCGCCAGAACAGCGAAGACAACACCGGTACAGGCATGCCCGACATCATTTTGGATTATGTAGACGGCCGGGGCTTGAAGCTCACTGCCTTTCCCAAAGGGGCAGGCTCGGAGAACATGAGCCTGGTTGGCATGCTCAATCCTGCCGACGATCCCTTTGATTTCATTGTGAAGAGCGTGGCGAAGCGAGCTGCCAATGCCTGTCCACCCCTCTTCCTGGGCATTGGTCTGGGCGGCAGCTTCGACCTGGCAGCGCGCCTGGCCAAGCGGGCTCTGCTCAACATGCCCGGCGAATCCCAGGAAGAACTGCAGCTCTTGGAGAGGATCAACTCACTTGGCATCGGTCCCATGGGCCTGGGCGGGGACACAACCGCTCTTGGCATAAAAATCGAGAAGGCCTTCTGCCATACTGCCTCTTTGCCCGTAGCCATAAACTTTCAGTGCTGGGCTAACCGTTCTGCAACAGAGGTGATCCAATGACCGAGTATCATCTCCGTACACCCCTTTCGGGCGCGGATGTAGAAATGCTCGTGGCCGGTGATGTGGTATTTTTGAGCGGGTCGCTCTTCACCGCCCGCGACAAAGCCCATGCCCTGACGCGTCGCGTGGGAAGCCCCGTCTCCCTGGAGGGGGCCGCCCTCTATCACTGTGGTCCGCTCATCTTGGGCGATCGGGTTCTGTCCGCCGGGCCGACCACCAGCGGTCGCATGGCCCGCTACACGGATGAGATCCTGGGCCTGGGGGTACGGGCCATCATCGGCAAGGGCGGCCTGCCCGGCGAGCCCTTCCAAAATCGCGCCGTCTACCTGGCTTATCCGGGAGGATGCGGCGCGGCTGCGGCGCAGCAGCTGAGGGTGTTAGGCGTGCACCTGCCGGAGCTGGGCATGGCTGAGTCCCTCTGGGTGTTTGAGGCAAGAGACTTCGGCCCCATGATCGTGGCAGTAGACGCCCACGGAAAAGATCTTTATCAGGAGGTGAGAAGGTCGGCCCAGGAGCTGGAGACGCACTGAAGCGAGCTGCTAAGGAAGCCCGGTACCTGGTAGATCGCGGCTATACCAATGACTCTGCAGTTCGCTATGTCTCGGATCACCATCGTCTGCCAGAGGAGCAGAGGTTTGTGCTCCTGAGGACGATCGTTTCTGCAGATACGGCGCTACGCAGAATGGCCAAGGCCCTGCGGCTACATGCCCTACGCGACAGGGCGGTGTTCGTGGACGGATACAACACCACCATCACCACACAGAGCCTTTTAGCCGGATATCCCGTATATCTCTGCGACGACGGCTTTCTGCGAGATACGCGAGGATTTTTCAGAAGCTACAAAGCATCCCGGATCTCCGTTTGCGCGTTCTTTGAGATATTGGATCTGCTGGCTGCTGCCGGGGCAGCTCGCGTAGAGGTGCTCTTGGACCAGCAAATTAGCCGCAGCGGAGAACTGGCCAAAGAGGTGCGGGGCCTGATGGCAGAGCGGGATCTGCCAGGTGCGCCAGAGATGTCGATCATCAGCTCAAGGTCTGCGGGTCCATAGTTGCCAGCAGTGACGAAAATGTGATCGATGCCGCATCGAAGGTGATAGATCTTCCTGGCGAAATTGCCAGAAGACGGGGCATAAGCCCGTTATTGGTTTAATCGGATCTCTGCAAAAAATACCTTCGCGAGGATTGCCTTTGAAAAAATCCAATCGTCATCTTTTTATGGTACAGTTAATTATTATACTATTAGGGTCGCAATAAACTTAAGGAGTAATGGGTGAGGAGCAATGAGAGAAAGAGTTCTAGCAATAGTCGTTCTGGCGGTTTTGCTCATGGGCGGGGTAGGCCAGGCATCCCCAATGTTCTTTCCGCTTTCCGAGCATACCATCGCCAAAGAGATCAGCCAAAACGGCATGCCGCTTTACAGGACGTATACATTTACCTCCGATGACGAGCAGGTCGCCTCCTGGTTGCTCATCTGGCGGGACGCCAAGGTACACAGTGTGGAGTGGAGATGGTACTGGCCAGAGGGCAGGACGTATGCCCGGTCTTTCAGCACCATACCGCCCATCGATGGATTTACGGGAATGTGGGCCGCACCAGTCTGGAGCTGCCTTAAGATCAAGGGGACCGACGTCGCCCGCCTGCCGGGAACCTGGAAGGTGGATGTGATTGTGGACTATCGGAAGGTGCTCACTGAGTACTTCACCATCACCAGCCCAGAGGCCTGCTAAAGCCAGTTGCAACTGAAGACATCTTGCCTTTGGAATTGGCCGATCTTAGCTGTGCTGATGATATTTTATCTGGAAAGAAAAGATCGGCAGGAAATGCGATCATATTTATTCCTGAAAAAGCTCATTAACATTTGGTGGCAGAGAAAATGCAAATGGAGTTTAGCGGAAAAATGCTGACGCCCGATGTTCGTCGGCTTTTTGATATGAAGGACGTGATCCTTGATCAAAGCTGGCTTGCCGGGGCAGAGGACTTTGAGCTCTATTACATGTATCGCGATCTTTCCTTAAGCCGGGCGGATAAAGAGAAGCTTCTGCAGCAGGATCTACGCTATGATATCACTATTATTCCACCAAATAGGCTCGGATGCGAATACATCAAGACGGCCGGCCATTACCATCCGCTTGTGCCCGGTGGCAGCGTCACATATCCGGAGCTTTACGAGGTAATAGAAGGTGAAGCACTTTACCTTCTGCAAAACCAGGACCTCAGCGATGTGGTGGCAGTCTACGCCTCAGCCGGAGATAAGGTCCTCGTTCCGCCCGGTTACGGTCACATCACCATAAACCGCTCCAATAAGACTCTGAAGATGGCCAACTACGTGGCCAGGAACTTCTCATCGCTTTACGATCCCATCCGAGAGAATGGGGGGGGAGCTTACTTTTTCACCAGGGATGGCTGGATAAAGAACATTCGATGCCCTGAGGCGGCACAGCTGCGCCGGGTAGAAGCGCCCGATAGCTCAAGCCTTCGCAAACTCGGCCTGGCCAAGGGCCGGGAGATGTACCCACTGCTGAGAGTTCCGGGTCTTCTGGATTACATGACGAAGCCCGAGAAGCATCTGGAGCTCTTCGCGGGACTCATCTGAATGCATAGATTCAGGGCACATATCGAGCTATTGCGTCCGCCACTCGCGGCAATGGATCTGGCCATGCCCGCCGCCGCTGCCCTACTAGCCGTTTACGCCGTAGAGGGGGCTTTGCCGCCAATGCTGCCCTTTATCATTGCCTCCCTGGGAGCCTACGCTGCCATCACCAGCTCCTATGTCTACAACGACTGCTGCGACATCGATGTGGACAGCATCGCATTGCCCAATCGGCCCCTGCCTTCGGCCATGCTGAGCAAGCGCGAGGCTCAACTATGGTCGCTATTTCTTTTTCTTGTCGCCGGAGCGGTGGCCCTCTACCTTAACCCGGAGAGCTTTGCCATCCTCCTGACTGCCACGCTGCTCATCACCATCTACTCCGCCTGGGCCAAGAGAAATACGCCCTTCTCCTGGATCTTTGTGGGATTGTCCTTTGGCCTGGTGCCTCTGGGCGTCTGGCTGGCCCTGGAGCCGGCCGGGCTTCTCAAAGCAGGCCCCGGCCTGCATCCCGCCGCTCTGATCCTGGCGGCCATGATCGTCATCACCGATTGGGGCTTTACCAACTGCGATGCCTCGCGAGATGTGGCCGGCGATAAAGAGAAAGGCATTCCGACAACGCCCGCCACCTTTGGAATTGCGGCCACGGCCAAGATGGTGACGGGCTTTTGGATCATCGGTGTCATTCTCTCCCTCGCCCTGGGCCTTTCTGCTGGCCTGGGATGGCTCTACCTGGCCGCAGCCACTGGTGCTGGCGGCTGGCTTCTGCTGCAAAACCTGGACTTCGTGCGCCACCCCACGCCAGAGAGGGGCGAAGAGCTGTTCTACCAGTCGGCCAACTACCGCGCCGTGCTCTTTGCGGCCATAATTGCCGATGTGCTGCTGCGAACCGGGCTGTCTCTGGGGACGGGACTATGAATTTATCACTCCAGTACAGTGCTAAATTCCAAATTTTTAGTGCTGATTGCATCTGTCGCAATCGTTTTAGTATGATGTGTACAGCGGAAGTGTCTATTAATATTAGGAATGCTGTTTAAGGTCTGGAGTGCTAAAATGAGACTTAGAGTAATCAGCGCCAGAAATGAAATCCCCAATTTGAACCCCAATGAGAAGACCGTTCATCTGGCTTTTCGGGCCAGCAATGTAGATTTCCTTAACCTGATGCAGAGGTGTCCCAGGCTGAGGATGATTCAAGTTCCGCCATCCTACCGCAAGACCATGTCCAATGCCATCCAGGTATTTCTGGAGATGCAGGGCATTGAGATGCTGGAAGGCGACGTATGGGGCCACAGGAAGGACCTGGACGAGTACTTCACCGTGGAAGACAGCACGCTTGCGGAGATTCGCGCCCTGGCAGCAGGCGGCGCATCCGCAGACGACGTGGCCAATCAGATCCAGAGGAAGGCCAGGATCGGCTCGGAGCTGATCAAGTACATCGCCAAGACCAAAGTTACCGCTTGAGCCCGGATTCCAGTCCGGCTCAGCTAAACCCCTATCTATTTTTGGTCCCTCGGATAAACCATTGGTTATAACCAGTGGCTAACGACGTTTCAACCACAGAGACACCACAGTTCACAGAAGGACGCACAGAGCGACGAACTAACAACCGGATTGGAAATAGCGAAGAGCCCTATTTTTGTTATTGGTCTATGGCGACTCTCGACCGCCAACTACAAATATCTATAATGATTATATACATAGTTTGCCGCTTCATGCCATTGAATAGGGTGGCGGGCGTGCCGTGGGCTTAACGCAGCCAATGATGCTCTGATGACAAGGGTGTTTGCCCCACCATGGGGCTGGCCGATCAAAATCCCTTGGTACAGGAGATGCATGCCGTCGTGGCACTGCATTTGGCTACGAGCCTGTGAGGCTGATATTTCGGCGGTCTGAAAAAGTTGCGCGCTGTAACTGGCGCAGTAATCTGCCGGATCTCACGCTAATACACGGTCGGGGCATGATGCGGCAAAAGTCAAACCAAAGGCGAGAGGGCGAGCATGAGGCCCCATGAGAACGGGTTCCGGTAATTCGGACGCTGTGTGAGATTCCAGCGCTAGGTATCGCCTTCGAAGCCAAGTTTAATGTCGAGCTTCGGGTAGGGTCAGGCCAACACTATGCGGTGATTGGCTCCACTTAAAAGGGCGCTGTGGATTTGGCGCTGGCCCGCCTGGGACTTGATATCTATTTTCTGTCTCTTGGTTATTTCTTTGGGGTGGTGAATGGTCTTTTCTAAACTTGAAGCGAAAGCCTTTTATCTCGGCAATTGACGTATAGTATATTGGCGAAAGTCGATGGCTATTCTTCCCTCCTACATCCCTGAGACTTTTGCCTCCCTCCTTCTTTTCCATTCCTTCGCACTCAGGCCAATCAGCTTCAGCCAAAATAGGCCGCAATCAGTTATCTACGTCTTCCTACCATAAGCCAAAAAGCCTGTGTAGGAGCAGAAGAACTTGCCTCTAAGGTTATCTTCCTCAAGTCCCCTTAACCAGTCCTCTGCATCGTACCTTGATACCAGACTCAAACCCAATGCCTTCTCTGCGTTCTTGGACAGATCGAATACCTTTTCGGCAAGGTTAAGGTCAGTGATTACAAGGGTGCTTGGGTAAACCTGGACGTCCTCCAGTCCCATATCTCTGAAATACCCGTAGAGGTTACGTCCTATCCAGCCGCTCCTGAAGCTATCACACCAGAGGTCTGTTATCTTACGAGTAACCTGTCGGTTCATTGACCCTATGGTGAAGGTGCCCCAGTCCGGTTCATAGGCCACGACACGGCCAACGCTCCTGGTGACCCTGGCCATCTCGGTTAGGACCTTCTCTGGCTCAGGTATATGTTGAAGGGTTCTGTCCACTCTGGCACAGTCGAAGCATCCATCATCGAAGTCCAAACGGCCGGCATCTCCCAGCACGAACTCTATAGGAAGGCCGAGGTTCTTAGCCCTTGACCGGGCCGCCTCCAGCATGGTCTGGCTGGAGTCCACCGCCACTACCCGGCCGGTGCTTCCCACTATCCTGGCCAGGGCAATGGCATCCAAGCCCAGGCCACAGCCCACCTCCAGGACCCTGGAACCCGCCCGGGCGTTCATAAGATCGAAGCTTTTTCTCTTGTAATCCTGGAAGTAAGGCAGAGAGTTCAAGGTGACCAGGCAGGATGAGAAAAAAGAGGGATCATTAGAATGATCTATATCCGAGAACCCACTTGATAGGTAATCCATAATATCATTACAAAATAATTTTCAATGCCCTCAGGGGCAGGGCAGGGTCAAGACGGACGCATTACCGCTCTCCAGTGACATCCTCATATTCAGGTATCCGGAATAGGCTCCGCTCATGACATAGATGGGCACCGCTTTGGAGCCCTTTTGCACTCGCGCGCCCACTCTGGCCGTCCCTTCCACCTCGGAATGAATGCTGTAAACAGAGTTGTTGTCTGTCTGGGCGACGGAGGTATCCTTGATCAGTTCCACCAGACCGGAGTAGCTCTCTGAGTAGATCGATCCTACCTCATAATTCTTGGCGCATAGCGCGTTTTTAAGCTCGCTATTGGTTATGGGCGCACTGTATCTGGACGGCCTGTTCTGGAATACGCCCCATTCGTTCATGAAGATCGAATCGTTACCATCATTAGAGCCGCCATAGATCTGAGCATTGATGGATCGGGACACAGTGCCGGTGCCTCTTGTTCCCGTGACCAGCTTCTGTCCATGAAAACCGGCTTCCGTCTGATAGATGCGCATATCGTCGGTAATTCCCTGGCTGTAGATCCAGGAATGCTCGGTGAGGTTTTGAAGTACGCCGTTTGCCGTAGGAACGAGTATGCCAGTGCCGGCTATAATAAATATGATCAAAACTCCAAGCGTCAACGATCCGGGCCACCATCTCATCTGCACACCTCAACCTCAGAAGCATCATGGCTGGGCATTGAATATAAATCTGATCCCTATTTGCCCTTTTTGCGTCCTCTCTGCTTGATATCTCTCAGGCGGGCGTCCAATGATGCCTGCAGATCCACAGAGAATCCGGCCCCGAAATGGTCCAGGCGGGCGGCGATGGCCAGCTTTGCCGCCAGGGTCCGAGCCACACGTCCCCGCAACATCCGGGGCGATCCTATCACGGCAGGGTGACGGAAGATGATGCCGTGCTTGGGAGAAGGTGCATGGCCCTTGAGATGCTTGAAGAGAGACTTTTCTGCGCCCATGACCTGCACTCGACTGGAAGGCATCTTTGCCAGACGGGAGAGTCCGCCGGCCCGAGAGATGAGCCTTGCCGCCAGTATTGGTCCGGCGAGATTTGAAAGATTGGGGGCCATTGCCTGCACGGCGGCGGAGACGTCCATCTCCGTGGCCTTCCTGGCCTCCCGCAGGCCCAGGATCGCTTTTGCCAGCGTGCCCATATTTTCGTCTTCTTTTAGCCCTTCCGCCAGATCCTTTCCATGGACGATCTCCTGGCTGTGCAGGCGGGACCACTCGTAGAGCCTCTCGTCCAGCAGATTGATCGCCGAAGTCAAATTATCCAGGGCCTCCATGGCCTGGAGCAGATCCTGCTCAACGGTGCTGCCGGCCAGGATGCTTCGCCGCACCAGGCCTAAGGCCGCCTCTCGCAGCAGCCTGTTATATTCTTCGTCGTCGGCTGCAAAGCCACTGGCCTTGGCCAGGGCGCGCAGATCAGGCTGGGGAAGTGGAAAGGCACCGGCCGGCTCCTGCTGAGGCTCTGATATCTCGTCCGACTCTTCTCTGCCAAGCACAGCTCCGGTCAGCAAAGATCCGGTCTGCAGGTCAACTCTTCCAAACCAGGTTAGGATCACCATTTGCCTATACTCCTGCCAGGTCCTGGAATAGATTACTTTCGCCCCGCACAGATTTAGTTTAAATACT
Source organism: Methanothrix sp. (assembly GCA_025361645.1). GTDB lineage: Archaea > Halobacteriota > Methanosarcinia > Methanotrichales > Methanotrichaceae > Methanothrix. The sequence continues at coordinate 1,000 of JANYKI010000134.1, read as the reverse complement.
TCCTGACCCAAGTTACAGTTACCTCTCAACAAAAAAAATTAGGGGGATGAATTGTCTATGAAAGAACTGGTTGATCAGATAAAAGCTCGTCTCAGGGATCAGAAGATCGAGGTCTCTGAGGAGGATATCGAATCTCGCCTAAAGAAGCTCATCGTGGATTTTCGCGTTCCTGAAGGCGAGGCGAGAAGATCGGTTTTGAATTACTTTTTCAAAGAGCACGGCATAGTGCCTCAGGTTAGGGCCGGCTCGGAGAAGGTCAAGATCGCCGAGATCAAGGAGTCCGGTAAGTGGGTGGATTTGGAGGTCAAGGTTTTAGATCTCTGGGAGCCGGCATCTGAGACCATCTCTCAGACAGGACTTGTGGGCGACATAACCGGATCCATGAAGTTTGTGAAGTGGACCAAGTCCGATCTGCCCAACTTGGAACTTGGTCGAAGCTATCTCTTAAAAAAGTTGGTCACGGACGAGTTTCAGGGCAGGTTTTCCGTAAAACTGAATCGCACCAGCCAGATCGAGCCATTAGATATCGATGTGGAGGCAAAGCCCGCCAGCAAAGCTGCACAGCTCGTAACAGTGGCACAGATCAATGAGCCTGGCCTATGGGTTGATCTGAAGGTCAAGGTGGCACAGCTCTGGGAGACAAACAGCGAAGCCATCTCCCAGTCAGGACTGGTGGGCGATGAGACCGGCGCCATAAAATTTGTGAAGTGGGTTAAGGCTGATTTGCCGGACCTGGTGGATGGCAAAAGCTACCTTCTCAAAAACCTGGTTACAGACGAGTTTCAGGGCAGGTTTTCCGTAAAACTGAATCGCACCAGCCAGATCGAGCCGTTAGATGTCGATGTGGAGATAGGCTCCATCGCCGCGGAGTTCTCTGGCGCCCTGGTGGATGTACAGAAGGGCTCCGGGCTAATCAAGCGCTGCCCGGTTTGCAAGCGCTCTTTGGCCAAGGGTGTATGCAGTGATCACGGAAAGGTGGACGGCACCTATGATCTGCGCA
>JANYKI010000132.1 GCA_025361645.1 Methanothrix sp. | reverse complement strand
ACAATCTCTGCTGAGCGCTCCTTACCCAGGGACCTTTGTAAACCAGATCAGTCTCATCGATTTGTGCCATCAATCCCACCAATGCATGAATTCGTATGCAGAGGTACTTTAATGTAGGGGACATTTGGACTGATAGTAAATGAGGAAAACGGTTGGGATGGAAGCTGCCCAGCTTGCTGCACCGGTGTTCTCGAAGCTAACCTGAACAGCAACGTTATCGGCGTTGCCCACATTGGATGGATCTCCCGCGACCCCAATGCTGACAACCAGCTTAAGGGTAGACATGCTGAGTATGGCAGATCTGTCGAGGACCTGACTGGCGTTTTCTCCATCGAGAAATTCATTCAGCTCTGGGGGAACTCCACATGCGGTGCTATCAGCGTTGACTGGCTGCCCTGCGTGTAATCGTAGATAAATTCCCACCCCCCCTTTTTTTAACGGGCCCTAATAACGGCCCTAGGCCCGGAAACCACATCCCTACCACAATCGAGATATCTTCTTTCCTGCAATGGAATTTCCCAAGGCAATGAGCTGAGATATAACTATAAAGATCTAATTTAAAAAATATGAGGCCTCTACGTCCCTATAATGGGCTCTTGCCCGAGGGGAGGGGCGCAAAGCACCTCTGCTGCTGTTGGTGGTTTTGATCAATCCAGATTACTACTATCTAAACCCAGCCGCGTATCTTCATGGCCTCGACGACCCGGGCCACAGCTACGGTGTAGGCTGCCTGACGCATGTTTACCTTGTAATTCTTGGAGGCGGCAAGGACGGCCTGATAGGCCTCTGTCATCCTCTCATCGAGTCGTGTGTAGACCTCATCGAGGGTCCAGTTGTAGCGGGCGATGTTCTGAACCATCTCAAAGTAAGAGACAGTCACACCGCCGGCATTGGCCAGGAAGTCGGGAATGACGTGCACCTTGTTCTGGAAGAGGATGGCGTCAGCTTCCGGTGTGGTGGGGCCGTTGGCCAGCTCAATGATGACCTTGGCCTTGATCTTGCCGGCGTTATCCTTGGTTATGACGTTCTCTAATGCGGCTGCAATGAGAATGTCTACATCCAGCTCCAGGATCTCTTCATTGCTAATCTTCTTGGCGCCGGGGATATTGGCGACCGTGGAGGTCTCCGCCTTGACGCGGGCTGCCACATCGGCTTCTATGCCGGCGGCATTGAACGCGCCGCCCTTGGAGTCGCTGACGGCGACTACCTTGCTGCCGAAGAGCTCTTTGACCAGAGAATGGGCAAAGCTGCCGGCATTGCCGTATCCCTGAATGGCTACAGTGGACTTGGCCAGGTCGATGTTGAACTCTTTGGCTGCCTCTCTAAGGGTGAACAGGCCGCCTCGTGCTGTGGAATCGCCTCTACCCAGGGACCCGCCCACGACCAGAGGCTTGCCGGTGATCATTCCAAAGCTGTTTGAGCCGACATGTTTGGAGTACTGATCCATCATCCAGGCCATCATCTGGGGAGTGGTGTAAACATCAGGTGCGGGCACGTCCTTCGCCGGGCCGATGTTTTCCCACAGCATATCGACGTAGCCACGGCAGAGGCGCTCCTGTTCGCCCATGGACATCTCCTTGGGGTTGCAGATGACTCCGCCTTTGCCTCCACCCAGGGGTAGGCCGAGAAGGGAACATTTCCAGGTCATCCAGGCAGAGAGAGCCCGCACGGTGTCCACGGTCTCATCAGGATGGAAGCGAATGCCGCCTTTGCAGGGGCCCAGAGCATCGTTATATTGAACTCTAAAGCCCTGGAAGATCTTCAGGCTGCCGTCGTCCATGCGTACCGGGATAGATACGTGGAACTCTCGCCTGGGGTGCCTAAGAAACTCATGCACTCCGGCATCCAGGTTCAGAATCTTTGCACAATCGGCGAGTTGTTTCTGGGATATCTCAAAGGGATTCGGTTTGGACATTTTTAGCATCTCCGTTTAGCATCTACCCAAATCTTTATGTTTGACTGATGAGAGCAAATGTCCACCCTTAGCTATTTAAAAATTATGGGTTAACTTTATAAACTATGAAGGGGGCCGGAAATGCCATGGTGGCCTATTTAAGCTTTTGCAATTAATAAATTTATTATAAGAAATAGGTGTATTAAGACCACATTGGATATTAGTATTGTCATTGCAATTCTAATTAGTGAAAAATCATAATAAAACTTAGTTACTAAATTTCAATTGCATGCCGAAATGAGGGTTGGCCCAACAATGCTGCTTCGCAGAACGGAAAAGCTTTTCCGGCGACCTTGCCAAATGAGATAGGATCAATTGGTGCAAATGCAAGAAGGATAAAAACGATGACGATTGCCATAGTGGATTACGGGATGGGCAACCTGTTCAGCATCTATAACGCTCTGGACTACGTGGGTGGCTCACCGAAGATTATAAGCGAGCCTGATGAACTTGCTGGAGTAGGGGGCATTGTGGTTCCGGGCGTGGGGGCCTTTGGGCAATGCATGGATCGACTCTGCCGCTTCGAAGGTGCTCTTAATAGTGCGCGAGAATGTGGAACCCCCATCTTTGCTATTTGCATAGGGCTACAGGTCCTCTTTGAGGAGAGCGAAGAAAGCCCTACCGCCCGAGGTTTGGGATGGATTAAGGGTAGAGTGGTAAAGCTGCCTTTATCGGTTATGATCCCCCAAATGGGCTGGAACAGCCTTTCCATCAAGCGCCCTGTAGAGATGCTGCAGGGGATTGAAGACGGCGATATGTTCTATTTTGTGCACTCCTATTACGGGCAGCCTGAAGACAAATCACGAATCGTTGCTACAACGGAGCATGGGGTGGCTGTCACAGCAGCAATAGCCCGGGATAATCTCTTTGCCACTCAGTTTCACCCCGAGAAGTCGGGCGCCAAGGGCCTGAGAATCCTGGAAAACTTTGTGAGGGCCATACGATGTTAGCGAGAAGAATCATTCCCTGTTTGGACTGCGACATGGGTGTGCCGGGCGGTCGAGTTGTCAAGGGCATCGAGTTTCAGCAGATAAGGTATGCAGGGGTTCCGTGGGAGCTGGCCGGCCAATACTATGAGGATGGTGCCGATGAGATCGTCTTTTTGGACATCACGGCATCTCACGAGCGAAGGGAGACCATGACCAGCGTCATCAAAAAGACCTCGCGGTCGGTCTTTGTGCCACTGGCAGTAGGCGGCGGCATAAACAGTGTGGAGCAGGCAAGAGAGGTCTTCAATGCCGGGGCTGACAAGATCACTTTGAACACCTCTGCCCTAAAACGCCCTGAGCTGATCAGCGAGATATCCGACCGATATGGAAATCAGGCAGTAGTACTGGCCATCGATGCCAAGCGGCGCTACACTTTAGAAGAAGGCCGGCACATTGTGCAAACTGAGCAAGGAGCCTGCTGGTTTGAATGCTCCTTTTATGGGGGCAGGCAGTTTACAGGCATTGACGCCATCGCCTGGGCAAGCAGAGCGGTGTCCCTGGGAGCGGGAGAGATTCTTCTCACCAGCATGGACCGGGATGGGACCTATGACGGCTTCGACATCCCTCTCACAAACGCCGTGGCCAAAAGGGTGAATGTGCCTGTGATCGCCTCAGGAGGCTGCGCCAGCCCTGATCACATGCTGGAGGTCTTCAAGAAGACCGATGCATCGGCTGCACTGGCGGCGAGCATCTTTCACTTCGGAGAGTGGAGTGTCCGCAATGTCAAGACATATCTCAAAGAGAGGGGCGTGAACGTGCGCATCTGAGTGAGATTTATCGAAAGAGCTAGAAAACAGTAGAGGACGGAGAGGATATATCAGAAATGGTGCACATAGAGCTTACCAAGGCCCCCTGCAATCAGACCCTAGAAGTCATAACAGTTAGTGATGCCAGTTGGGAGAAGAGATTTGAGTCCATGGGCATAAGGAAAGGAAGGCACATCCGCAAAATTGCCTCTCAGCCCTTTGGCGGGCCGGTAGTAATTGAAGTAAACGGCTCGAAGATATCGCTCGGCCGCAATATTGCGGCAAAAATCGAGGTGGAGGTACTTGCCCGTCCCCTCCCTGTTTAATCTAGGTTGCTATGAGTTGCTTTAGCCTCTGGATGCTCTCCATAGCCAGGGCAGACTCGTGCAGCTTCTCATCCTCGAAATGCTTTATGATCGCATCAATGCCCGCTTTTAGCGAGTAGACCTTCATTGGTCTGCCTTTGCCTTCGCGCTTGATTTCTTTCTCTTCTATCCAGCTGTTTTCACGCAGGGTACGCATGGCAATGCTCACTTCTGGCTGCCGCAGGTCGGAGCCCATCTCTATTTCGCGAGATGAAGCTTCATCCACATTAGCCAGAAAGGTTATGAGCGTTGCAACGTTGCGCGGAACGCTCAGGGATCGAAGCGTTTCGACAAATTCCATGTCCTTGTCATCCAGGATCTTTACAGTGGACTCTTTCATAATCGGCACCATATTTTTCTTGTCACAAATACGTAATGATATAAATAATTTGTTTTGAAAGGGAATATCTTTAATTTTACTTAATTAGACTAATACATTAGATAATAACTTTAAAAGCAAACGGCATTTACATTTAGGTGTCTACCCAGGTAAAAATGCATTGAGTTGAGATTTTATATTTTTGGCAATTTCCAAACGCCCATTAATGGAGTTGCACCGCCTAGGTTATTTTGCCGGACCTTAGTCGAGCCCATATCAGAATGAGATTAAATAATTAATTTTGAAAGAATAGATATATATCCTATCGTAATATTATTTATAAAGAAAATTATTATCCTGTACAGATAGCTCGCCGCGATTGTCACCTGCAATATATATTTCCTCAGCTGGCTAATGTATCATCATGATATCCATAATGGTCCGCGAGAAGGATCTCAATGATCTGGCCCGAACCGAGGTTAGGAATCTCCCTGGGGCTCTCTTTGCCGGGACCAGTCCTCTTCTGCGCCCCTTCATGAAGAAGCTGGAAGCGCTGCTCCCCCAGGAAAACAAAGGACGCGGGGACAGCTACGTGCTCTGTGCGCTCCACTCTCACATTGACCAGGTGCATGCCGACGAGAGCCTGATTGTCGTGAAGAGCGGCGAGTTGGAGGTGATGATTCGTCGCGAAGAGCTGGACGAATTGATTGGCGAGAAATATCCCACCACAAGCCACCATCGCCTCAACCTGCCCGGCCTTTTATTCCTGCAAAGCAGCCCCTCTCTCCAGGCAGCCAGCGCCATTCTGCTGCGCCGGGAGCACAGGTTGCACATTCCGGATGGACCGAGGACCATGCGCTACATCTTCCACATGGGTGTGGCAGCCATTGATGCGGATAAGGAGAAGATAGTGGTAGTCTTCGATGCTGATCGGCTGCCCAAGAGGGCGGATGGCTCCTCTGTACTGGAACAAGGACAAAGCGAAGGACGAAATTAATATCACACGATTTTAGGAATGACGGGGTGCAGGGGCAGAGAATCCCTGCCTCTTCAGAGGCGGGATGAATCGTGCCCCGCCTTGATTACTTTCGCTCCACGGCATAGCTCTATATATTCCCAGATCTATATTGACTCGTCTGGTTTGCTGCCAGCAGTTGAAAA
>JANYKI010000093.1 GCA_025361645.1 Methanothrix sp. | reverse complement strand
GGGGGAGATAATGGCAGCCTACCCTCGTGTGGCAAGGCAATCTGAAAAGTCCTATACGTCAAAGATCGAAAGAGATAGGAGCTTCCTTGAGTTAAAAAATGCTTTTGATGAGGATGGAGAGACATATACTAAAACTGGCTTTAGCAGGGCTTATGTAAATGCCATTCTGAGCCTCATTCATGTGCCGGCACTGCGAGGCAATCCGGAAAGAAATTATAAAAAGACCTCAGTAGGTCCCATGTTTCCCGGAACCTTTGAGATCTATGCAGCCAGCATAATCCACCACTGGCAGGCAACTGAGGACACACGCCTAAACGATCTGGGAACTGCCCTGGAGCGATTGGGCTTAACCTGGAAGGTCCGTTCAAAAAAGGTTGATGATGTCAGTTTTGAGGTAATGGTTGGCCGTCTCATTCACGATACAAATGGCAACTCCAAAGACTTGGTGAGCATTGCCGATGTGGGGTTTGGCATTTCTCAAATCCTTCCCGTCATCGTTGCCCTCTTGACTGCAGAGCCGGGCCAACTGGTCTACATCGAACAGCCTGAGATTCATCTCCACCCTCTCGCTCAGACGGCGATGGCGCAGATTCTTGCAGATGCCGCCAATCGAGGCGTAAAGGTAGTAGCTGAGACGCACAGCTCTCTGCTGCTCTTGGGCATTCAATCTCTTGTTGCCGAAGGCAAGCTCTCCCCAGATAAAGTCAAACTTCACTGGTTCAAGAGGCGGCCCGAGGACGGCGTTACAGAAGTATCCAGCGCTGACCTGGATAAAGCAGGTGCTTTTGGCGATTGGCCGGAAGATTTCTCCTCGGCGGAGATGGACGCCGATACTCGTTACATACATGCCGCTGAAGCAAGACTGGAGTCTAATTGATGTCATCTGCGGATTCAAAGCGTTTGGTCATTGACGCATCAGTTGCTACATCTACGGGCGAAAGAGGGGAGCGAGGAGAGCGGTGCCAGGCCTTCTTAAGGGTCATGATTGATGAAACATACCATCGCTTGGTGATGACGCGAGAGATTGGAGAGGAATGGGATATACATTCTCATCCTTTTGCTCGCCGCTGGCGAAGGAGCATGAATGCCAAGAGAAGGGTAGACCGACCGAACGCGTATCATGATGCCGCATTTTGCCTGAAGATTGAACGAGCAAGTCAAACCGAAAAGGCTCTTGTTGCTATGGAGAAGGATCTTCGTCTCATCGAAGCTGCAAGAGTAACAGACAAGCGAGTCATTTCTCTGGATGACACTGCCAGAAGCTATTTTTCTGCAGTTTCAAGCCAGGTCGGCGAGCTCGGGGGTATTCTGTGGGTAAATCCAGTCAATGATGACGAGACGCCAATACAATGGTTGACGGACGGGGCTCCGATCGAGGAGCAAAGGCAACTGCGCCCATGATCGACGCCCTCAAGCGCCACCAGTCGGAGACCGCCGCCCTCGCCGCGAGCCGCCCGGCTGTAGCCAGGATCCGGGCCTTGCGGGGCGAGCTTTGAAGCAGTCGCTCGCATCATTTTGCATTTCCTGGATTACCCGCAAGAAGAATACTTTCGCTGAGCAAGGGGTGAGCTTTTATTGCATCAAGTCCCTTGTCCCTTTGAATGCTAAAACAAATGCAGCGAGACGCCATTTTGCTCTCGCTGATGAATGAGATGAGAGCAAAAGGCAGTTGGTGCGGCGAGACTCACATCCAGAAATCTGTATATTTCCTGCAAGAACTGCTAGAAGTCCCGATGAATCTCGAGTTCATACTCTACAAGCATGGACCTTACTCATTCGATCTAGCCGATGCAGTCACTGCCATGCGAGCGGATAGCTTGCTCGAATATAAATCACGCCGCCCCTACGGGCCAAGCCTTCTCCCCACAAAAACCGGCCAGGATTTCCTGAATCGATACCCAAAGACGCGAGGGAAATATGCCGAAAGAATGCAGTTTGTAGCCGAAAAGATTGGGAAAATGGGTGTTGCAGAGCTGGAGCGTCAGGCCACTGCCCTTTACGTTACCCTTAACGAAAAATGTGCAGGAAATTCACGGGCAATCTTGATTACAGAGCTGAAACCTCATATCAAAATCGACCAGGCCGAAAAAGCTCTGGAAAGCGTAGACGCCATGATAAAAGAGGCCGCTGAAAAGGACTGGGCAGTGGGCTGCAAATCATGAATTTCAGAGTCGTTCTCGTGAAAGACGTGGATGGCGGCTGCATCGTGAGCTGCCCAGCACTTTCCGGATGTCACTCCCAGGGCGACAGTGCAAAGGAAGCTCGTGAGAACATAAAAGAGGCGATAGAAGGCTGCATGCAGTCTCTGGCGGAAGAGCGGATGAAATCGGGCGCTCCTGGATTGGTTTGTTGAAGTGACCGTCCGATTTCGGATGCGAAAAACGGCGGGCGATGGTTTTCAGAGATTGGTATCGACTACAGGCCGTATTTCTTTCGCGTCTCGCTCCATGCCTTCTCTCTTGCAGTCTCCAGCTCCATCAGGTCATCCTCGGTCAGGGAAAGCTCCTCCTTGCATCTCCGAAATAAAGCCCACTTCAACTCTTCTTTATCCATTCAAATCGTAGAAATATTGCATTTGAAATGTATTAGACCTTTCTGATTTACTGCTTTTCATGCTATGTAGTCCTGAATGTCGAGATATCTTTATATACCAATGCCGGAATGTTCTGTCCTCTTATGGAGAACGACGCGAGCAAGTAAGAAATCTCTTCGTTTCTTCTCCAGTAAGAGGGATAAATAATGGAGTCAATTCCTGGCATGGCACAGAGAGATCTGAGGGTCTCCGGCTGGCTGACGACGGTAGCGGCAGGGACCGCTATGGTCAAGATCGGCAAGAACGGTGTCTTTGTGAGGATTTGCAGACATTCTTCAAGGTCAAGCGATTTTGTATCTGGCCAACGTGCCAGATAGATTTAGAAACTATTAAGTTTGATAAGATTATCTCCTTAAGATAATTCATCCGAAGGCGACATAAATGTCAATGGAATTTGCATACATAGCCCTGTTGTTAGGCACCCTGATAGTTCTGGCGTTGCCTATGGGAAGATATATTGCGAAAGTTTTCAATGGCGAGCCTACCCGAGTAACGCCTCTCTTCCGGCCTGTCGAACGGGCGTTTTACAGGATGGCGGGTGTGGACGAGACAAGAGAGATGTCCTGGAGGAGCTACGTTTCCGCCCTCTTGATCTTCAATACCTTTGGTCTGGCGGCCGTCTTTTTGCTGCAGGAACTGCAAGGCTTTCTTCCTTTCAATCCTCAGAACCTGGGGGCGGTTCGCTGGGATACAGCTCTCAATACAGCCGTCTCCTTCACCACCAACACCAACTGGCAGGCCTATAGCGGGGAACTGACAATGAGTTATCTCACCCAAATGCTGGGCTTGACCGTGCAAAATTTCCTATCTGCCGCGGTGGGGCTATCTGCAGCCATGGCCGTCATTCGAGGCTTCACCCGCAAAAATGCTGCCACCCTGGGGAATTTCTGGGTCGACCTCACCCGATCGGTGCTTTATCTGCTGCTGCCCCTGGCCCTCATCTGGGCTCTCTTATTTGCATCCCAGGGCGTGATTCAGACCCTGGGTCCCTATGTCATTGCCCATACCCTTGAGGGAGGTGAGCAGGTCATCTCAATAGGGCCCGTGGCTTCGCAGGAGGCCATTAAGCTCCTGGGAACCAACGGAGGCGGCTTCTTCAATGCCAACTCCGCTCATCCTTTTGAGAACCCCACGCCCCTCACCAACTTCCTGCAGGTGTTGGCCATGCTGCTCATAGCGGCATCGCTCCCCTTCGCCTTTGGCGCATTGGTCAATAACCCCAGACAGGGCTGGGCCATATTTGCAGCCATGTTCATTCTCTACCTGATGGGTTTGGGACTCGCCCTCTGGGCAGAAGGACAGGGGAGCCCCCTGCTGGAGAAGCTGGGCGTGGAGGGCGGTGTTAATATGGAAGGCAAAGAGGTGCGCTTCGGCATAGTGCCATCGGTGCTCTTTGCCCAGTCCACAACGGTGACCTCCGATGGAGCCGTGAACAGCATGCACGACAGCATGATGCCTCTAGCCGGCCTGGTTCTGCTCTTCAACATGGTCATCGGCGAGGTGATCTTCGGCGGAGTCGGGGTGGGACTGATAGGCATTTTCTTCTATGCCATCATGACCATGTTCTTAGCCGGCCTCATGATCGGTCGCACTCCTGAGCTCTTCGGCAAAAAACTGGAGCCCTTCGAGATGAGAATGGCAGTCATCGGTTTGCTGGCTCCTTCCATTGTTCTGCTGATGCTGGCTGGTCTTGCCATAGTACTGCCCCAGGGCCTCTTTAGTCTGAACAACGGCGGGCCGCACGCACTTACTGAGATACTCTATGCCTTCGCCTCGGCCTGCGGCAATAACGGGTCCGCCTTTGCCGGCCTGAATGCCAACACCACCTTCTACAACCTGACCCTGGCTCTGGCGATGCTGGTGGGCAGATTTGCCACGATATTGCCGGCGCTGGCCATAGCCGGCTCCCTGGCGGCAAAGAGAATAGTGCCCGCCAGCACGGCTACCTTCCCGGTCGCCAGTCCGCTCTTTGTGATCATGCTGGTCGGCACGGTCATCATAGTCGGGGCCCTGACCTTCTTCCCCGTCTTTGTGCTAGGGCCCATACTCGAGCACCTGATGATGCAGGCGGGCAGGACCTTTTGAGGTGGGATAATATGCACATCAATAAGTCCGATTTATGGCAGACTTCCCAGATAAAGAAGGCCATTTTAGATTCCATCCCCAAGCTGGACCCGCGCCGCCTCTGGCGTAGCCCGGTGATGCTCGCCGTGGAGATAGGCGCCATCCTGACTACTCTGATCACAGCGCGCGATTTGATCTCAGGCGGGAATGCGGGATTCGACGGCCAGATCAGCCTCTGGCTGTGGTTTACCATACTCTTCGCCAACTTTGCTGAGGCTCTGGCGGAAGGGCGGGGCCGGGCTCAGGCTGAGACCCTTCGCCAGGCGAAGAGCGAGGCCATAGCCCAAAGATTGTTGGCCAATGGCAGCATAGAGCAGGTATCGGCCCTGCTGCTTGTCAAAGGCGATCTTGTCCTGGCAAAGGACGGCGAGACCATCCCCAGCGACGGCGAGATCGTGGAGGGGGTCGCACTGGTGGACGAATCAGCCATCACGGGCGAATCGGCACCAGTCGTTCGTGAGGCTGGAGGCGACCTGTGTGGCGTCACTGGCGGAACCAAAGTACTCTCCGGGAAGATCAAGATCCTCATCACTGCGGACCCGGGCAAGACCTTCCTGGACCAGATGATAGGAATGGTGGAGAGCGCCAAGCGCCAGAAGACACCCAATGAGCAGGCCCTGGAGATATTGCTCATAGGTCTCACCGGGCTGTTCATGGTGGTGGTAATCACCCTGGATGTCTTTGCCGGGTACATGGGTATCATCGTTCCCGTGCCCGTGTTAGTAGCACTGCTGGTCTGCCTGATGCCTACCACTATCGGCGGCCTGCTGCCCGCCATCGGCATCGCCGGCATGGACCGGCTGCTTTCTCATAACGTCATCGCCATGAGCGGCAGGGCAGTGGAGGCCTCGGGCGACGTGGATGTGGTACTCATGGACAAGACCGGCACCATCACCCTGGGAAACAGGATGGCCACACAGTTCCTGCCAGCCGAGGGAGTGACGAAAGAAGAGCTGGCTTATGCAGCAATGTACTCCTCACTTGCGGACGTGACGCCGGAAGGGCGCAGCATAGTGGATCTGTGCAAGGAGACTCTGGGCATCCGCGGCAGAGATATCCGGGCGCCGGAGGGCTCCTCATTCATCCCCTTTAGCGCCGAGACGCGCATGAGCGGAATAGACTGGAGCGGGGGGGAGATTCGCAAAGGTGCCCATGACGCCATTGAGGAATATGTGAAAAATAAGGGCGGCGCAATGCCTGAGAGCATCAGAGCTGCAGTTGACAGCATTGCGAGAGATGGCGGCACACCTCTGGTGGTCGCCGATGGCGCGAGGATTTTGGGGGCCGTCCGTCTGAAGGATGTACTCAAGGAGAATATCAAGGAGCGCCTATCTCGCCTACGATTGGTTGGCATTCGCTCCGTCATGATCACGGGAGACAATCCCATGACCGCTGCAGCCATCGCCGCGGAGGCTGGAATCGATGACTTCATCGGCCAGGCCCGTCCCGAGGTCAAGCTGGAGGCCATTCGAAAATATCAGAGGGAAGGGCACCTGGTGGCAATGATTGGAGACGGCACCAACGATGCTCCGGCTCTGGCCCAGGCCGATGTGGCCGTGGCCATGAATGCAGGAACACAGGCCGCCAGGGAGGCAGCCAACATGGTGGATCTGGACTCCAATCCTGCCAAGCTGCTGGATATAGTGGAGATAGGCAAACAGATATTGATCACCAGAGGGGCGCTGACCACTTTTAGCGTGGCCAATGATGTCTCCAAGTATTTCGCCATCATCCCCGCCATATTTGCGGCCGAGTATCCCATGCTGAGTGCGCTGAACGTCATGCATCTGGCTACGCCGAGCAGCGCGGTGCTTTCTGCGATTATCTTCAATGCCATCATCATCCCGCTCTTGATACCACTATCACTGCGGGGTGTGCGCTACACACCCACGACCGCCTCACAGCTGCTGCGACGCAATTTGCTATTCTATGGCCTGGGCGGACTGGTCGTGCCTTTCATCGGCATCAAGCTGATCGATATGCTGGTTATTTTCCTGCATTTGGAGTGAGGAAGATGTTCGAATTTGCAAAAGAAATACGGCCTGCAGTGATTCTGTTTATGGCCTTCACTCTGCTCACCGGTCTTGCCTATCCTCTGTTCATAACCGGTATAGTCCAGACTACCATGCCGGCCAAGGCCGAGGGAAGCCTGATTGTCGTTGACGGCAGAATCGTGGGCTCAGAGCTCATCGGCCAGACTTTCCAGAGCCCTGGCTATTTCCATGGACGGCCTTCTTATGTCAATTACAGCGCCAACGGCTCAGGTGCCAGCAACCTCGGGCCAACCAGTGCCAGGCTTATGAAAGAGGTGAGCCAAAGGATAGATCAAGTCCGACGCGAGAATAGGCTGTCGACTGATCAGAGCGTGCCCGCGGATCTGGTCCTGACCTCAGGCAGCGGCCTGGACCCGCACATAAGTCGGCAGGGAGCAATAGAACAGGTGGCGCGCGTGGCCGGAGCGAGAGGCCTTAAGCATTCTACGGTGCAGGCGCTGGTCGATAAGAATGTTGAGCCTGCCATGCTAGGCATACTGGGGCAGGAGAGGGTGAACGTGCTCAGGCTTAACCTGGCCCTGGATGAGGCGAAGAGGGAGAGTTAGACAATGGAGAAGGATTGCCGTCCGGATCCGGATCAATTATTAGAGCGGATTCAGCATGAGGAAAGCGTGGCCAGCAGCAGCCGTGGACATCTCAAGATCATCCTTGGCGCGGCGGCAGGCGTCGGCAAGACCTATCAAATGCTCGATGAGGCGCAGCAACTAAAAAAGAGCTGTGTGGATGTCGTTGTCGCACTGGTGGAGACACATGGACGGCCTGAGACCGCGGTCCTGCTGGAGGGACTGGAGGAGATTCCTCGCTGCCGCCTCGATCGAGGCGGACTGGAGACCCAGGAGATGGATCTGGATGGCGTCCTGGCACGCCATCCGGCTATCGCCCTTGTGGATGAGCTGGCTCATACTAATGCACCCAACCTTCGTCATGCCAAGCGCTACCAGGATGTAGAAGAACTGCTGGATGCGGGCATCAGCGTCTACACAACCCTGAACATCCAGCATATTGAGAGCCTCAACGATATCATATTTCAGATCACGGGCGTGAGGGTTCGAGAGACTCTGCCGGACAGGATACTAGAGAAGGCAGATGAGATCGAAGTAGTAGACCTGACTCCTGAGGATCTGCTGCAGCGGTTTAAGGATGGCAAGGTGTACGTGCCCTCCCAGGCAGAGCAAGCCGTGCAGCGCTTTTTCCGCAAAGGCAACCTGCTGGGACTGCGAGAGATAGCTCTGAGATATGCTGCCCGCATGGTGGATGAGGACATGCGCTCCTACATGGAGAGACACGGCATCCTGGGCCCCTGGCCGGCCGGATCGAGGTTGTTGGTCTGCATCACCGCCAGTGCCTTCTCCGAGCGACTGGTACGCATAGGGCAGCGCATGGCTGCCGACCAAGATGGCGAGTGGTTCGCGGTTTATGTAGAATCTCCAGAAGAGACCTCATCCACACAGATCGCTCGGAATCAACTGGCGCATAACTTGACACTGGCAAGGGAGCTGGGGGCAAAGGTTCAGATTCTGAGCGCACAGAATATCGCTGAGGAGGTCATCGCCTTCTCCAGAGAGCGTAATATCACGGTAATCGTCGTCGGACTGCCGCGTCGCCGTTCGTGGAACCGATGGTGGAGAGGATCAGTGGTAAACGAGATTATAAAACGGAGCGGACAGATCCATGTACTCGTCATCGGCGGCGCAGAGGCCGATCCGGCTAAACAAGAGGCCCCGTCGCTTGCAGGCGACATGAACTGGCGGCAGCTCTCCGGCAGCCTCTTAATCGTAGCGGCAACGGTCGTCTTTTGCTGGCTGCTACAAAGCCAGCTGGGCCTCATCAACATCGCTATGATCCTGCTTTTGCCTGTGATCTACAGCGGAATGACCTGGGGCAGGCGCTCAGGTCTGATTACATCAGTCATGGCCGTAGTCGCCCTGGATTTCTTCTTCGTGCCTCCCAGTATGACATTGGCAGTTGAAGATCTGCGCTATCTTCCCATGTTCATCGTATTCGTCATAGTAGGAATAATAACCAGCTTTCTGGCGGATCTGGTGAAATGGCAGGGAGAGGGCGCCCGTCAAAGGGAGCGTTTTGTCTCCAATCTTTATTCCTTCAGTCGCAACCTCATGGCTGCCGGGAACGGGGAGGAGCTTTTAAGCTCTGCCGCCCGAGAGATTGCACAGGCCTTCGAGTGTGATGTGATGATCCTGCTGCCCGATGAAACCGGACGGCTGAAAGAACGGGCCAAGATGGGAGAACACCTGATATTTGATGAGCGCAAGTTGGGTGTGGCCACCTGGGTCCTCAGACACGGCCAGGAAGCAGGACACGGCACACAGACTCTTTCCTCAGCGACGCTCTTTTACCTGCCACTCAAGACCAAAGAAGTCACCATTGGAGTGCTGGGGGTGGGACTGGGCAAGGCGGAACAGCTCTTGCTGCCTGAGCAGAAGAGGTTGCTGGAAGCATTCACGAACATCCTGGCCTTGGCTTTAGATCGGAGCCACGAATTCGTCGTGCACAAAGATACAATATAAATTAAACGGAAACTTTTATATCCTAAGATCGCTACTACGGCGAGCTTCAGATGGAATCAATTGCACACTGGAGGGATGTGTGACTACAGCTTTCGCCAGGATGGATGTCGTAGGATGCTGCTATGATCCGCTAGAGGGATCTTTTTTCTCTACAGGAATATGGTGTATCAATTCCGATATGCTCGAACCTAGTTCTACGCTCTTAAAGCTTGAACCCTGGGCTTGAATAGCGTGAGGGAGAATGAAGCTCAGAATAGTCTTTGATGTTATCGGCACCGTGCTGAAGATCATGGGGTTGTTGCTCTTAGTGCCGGGATTGGTCTCGGCTTACTACCATGAAACCAGTGGGATTGCCGCCTTTGCTCTGACCTCCCTGCTTTCCATAGGCACGGGCATCATCCTCAGTCGGCTGGGGACAAAAGGAGATATAGGCAATAAAGAGGCCTTCGCCGCCGTCTCCTTGGGATGGCTCTCTGCTACTTTCTTCGGAGCTTTGCCCTTTGTATTTCAGGGCCTGGGGCCAGTCGATGCTCTATTTGAATCCATATCAGGCTTCTCGGCAACCGGAGCTACGATTCTTGTAGAGTCAAACGCCCAGGGGTACTACATTGTCAATTCCACTCTGGTCAATAATAGTATCTGCACCGCTCTTATTAATGGAGTAACCGGTGACATGGCGGGCTTCAATATCGCCTTCCAGGCCATAAATAGCCAGACATTTTATGGCCTGCTCTTCTGGCGCTCTTTCCAGCAGCTCATCGGAGGTCTGGGCATAATTTTGATGGTGGTGGCCATCTTTCCCCAACTGCGCGTCGCCGGTCGACAGCTTTTTCGGGCTGAGACGGTAGGGCCATCCAAGGAGACAATCACGCCGCGGGCCACGGCCACGGCCAGGATCCTCTGGAAGGTTTATCTGCTCTTCAATGGCCTGCAGATAATACTGCTTTACGCAGCTGGCATGCCTTTTTACGATGCGGTCTGCACAGCATTTTCGACCCTGGCTACGGGCGGCTTCTCTCCCCAGGCATCAAGCCTCGTCGCCTACAACAGCCCCATCATCGAAGCAATTGTCGCCCTCTTTATCGTCCTTGGCATGTCCAGCTTCACGCTGCACTACAAAGCTCTCACCTCAGACCGGCTGGCCTGGTTTAAAGATGAAGAGTTTCGGTTCATGATCATTATCCTGGCGTTCGCCACCACAGTCCTGCTCTTCTTTGGCGGGATAGATGGGGGGCTGGCAGAACGCTTCCGGTTTGCATCCTTCCAGGTCATATCATTCATGGGAACGTGCGGCTTTGTCAATTCGCTGGATTACGATAAATGGTCCACAGCGGCAAAGCTGGCTTTGATCATGGTCATGCTCATCGGAGGCTGCATCGGCTCGACTGCCGGAGGCATCAAAGTGGGACGGCTTCTTGTGGGCTGCAAGTATGCTTACAACGAACTTCGCCATATGATTCATCCCCATGCCGTGATGTCAGTCCGCCTGGGAGAGGCTCGAGTTCAGGAAGAGGTTCTTCGGCCCATGCTCTTCTACTCCTTCTTCTACCTGGCAATCTGGCTGGCTCTATCTCTGGTCCTAGCCATGGTCTCGTCCGGCGACCCACGAGTGGATCTGCAAGTCGTGGCCGCAGGAATAGCTTCCTGCATGGGAGGCGTGGGTCCGGGCTTTGGCATTATCACCTTTGATTGGTCGCAAATGTCGAATGCCGGCAAAATGATCGGCTTCTTTGCCATGTACATCGGCCGACTGGAGCTGATGCCCATATTCTTATTATTTATTCCAGAACTGTGGAGGAAATAACATGCGTATCTTGATTACCGGAGCTGGCGAGGTAGGTTTTCTCATAGCCAGCGAGCTTTACGCGGATCATGATGTAACCGTCATAGACAAGGACCCGGCTGCCTGTGCCAGGCTGCAGAACATGGACGTGAAGGTCTTGCAAGGCAATTCCGCCAATGCCCGTCTGCTCATTATGGCCGGCATCAAGAAAGCGGATATAGTAGTAGCTGTGACCGGCAACGATGAGGCGAATGTGATCACCTGCATCATAGCCAGCCACCTCGGCGTGCGCCAGACTATTGCCAGAGTCAGCAATCCAGAGTATATTGATCAGCCGGTCCAGGATCGAAAAGAGATAGGCATAAGCTACATGATCTGTCCGGAGCTGGCCATGGCTGAGGATATGGCAAGATCTCTTTATTTTCCATCCATGCTCCTGGATAGGGAGCTGGCAGGGGGCAAGGTCGAGCTGATCGAGTTCAAAGTCACCGAGGAAATGCCTCTGCAAGGGCCGGTGGGTGAGGTCAAGGTCAACCTTCCGGATGGCTGCAAAATCATGGCCATAAACAGAAAAGGAGATATCAGCATTCCTTTAGAAGGAGATCTGATCATGTCCAATGATCACCTTTTCCTCCTTTGCGACCCTAAATCCCTTCCCGAACTGAGAAGAATGCTTCACGAAGAGTCCTCACCACATAAGGCCCTGATCGTCGGAGGTGGAATGGTTGGATTTTACCTGGCGAACCGGCTGGAGAAGATGGGACTGGATGTGAAACTGATCGAAGTAAATACAGAGCGATGCATAGAGATTGCAGACAAGCTCTCCAGTACAATGATCCTCAATGGAGACGGAACTGATATCTCGCTCTTGAAAGAGGAGGGTACTGAATATATGGATGTGGTCTTCGCTGTCACCGGCCTGGATGAAAAGAACCTGCTCTGCTCTTTGCTCGCCAAGCAACTGGGTGCAAAAAAAATCCTCTCCCGGGTAAACAGGTATGATTACATAAAGCTCTTCGAGCTGGTGGGAGTGGACAGAGCAGTCAGCCCAGGGCAGGTAACTGCTGATGCCGTGCTGCAGAGGGTGAGCGGAGGAGAAGAGGTGATCACTCTCAGCGACGAGAGAATGGAGCTGGTGGATTTCATAGCCAAGGCCGGAGCCAAAATCATAGGAAAGAGCGTCTCCAAAGAGCTGCCCAAGGACTCCATGGTGGGCATGATCTTGAGAGATGGAAAACCTATGATGCCAGATGACGACTTCAAGGTCAAGGAAGGAGACCGCGTCTTTGTGATGTCTATGCCGGAGGTCGTCTCCAAGGTAAAGAAGCTCTTCGTATCCTGATTCAATCCAGGCACATATTTTTTATAGCAGGGAGAAAGAAGAGTTGCCGACAAAAGGAGGATGCCCTCAGGTCTCCTGGGGTGTTATTATTCGATGAGAATCAGGGTATTTCTTCGGCTATTTGCGTCGCTTCTTAAAATTTTGGCAGTATTGCTGCTGGTTCCGGGGGCCGTTGCCGCCTATTATGGAGAGACAGGAGGCGTCATCGCCTTTGCCTTAACCTCTCTTCTTACTCTCGCCACAGGAATAATTTTAGGAAGGCTCTCCACCAAGGAGGAACCGGGCCTCAAAGAGGGCTTTGCCCTTGTCTCTTTGGGGTGGCTGGGTGCGGCCTTCTTCGGTGCACTGCCTTACGTCTTCCTGGGAATCAGCCTCATCGACGGCCTTTTTGAGTCCATGTCCGCCTTTACCACTACAGGCTCCTCCATACTCACAGAGTCAAATGCCCAAGGGTACTGGATCATCAATTCGACTCTGGCCAACGGCAGCCTGGCGCACCACCTGGAGCAGGGCTTAGGGAGCCTGACGGCCAACAGCACATTGCCCCAGATCAGCAGCAGACCTGACAAGACCTATATGGGCCTTCTCTTCTGGAGGTCCTTTGCTCAGTGGCTGGGCGGAATGGGGATAATACTATTATTCGTGGCCATACTGCCTCGCCTGGGCGTGGCGGGACGCCAGCTCTACCGGGCAGAGGTGCCCGGCCCGGATAAGGATGCTCTCACGCCGCGCATTAAACAGACCGCCCAACTGCTCTGGGTGGTTTATATCCTCCTGACAGTAGCTGAGATCGTGCTTCTCTACCTGGCAAAAATGCCCCTCTTCGACTCTTTTTGCAATACCTTTGCCTCCATGGCCACGGGTGGCTTCTCACCGCAGGGCCAGAGCATCATGGCCTACAAGAGCTGGATCATTGATGCCATCATCACTCTGTTCTGTTTCTTAGCCGGGGCCAACTTCGCCCTGCACTACAAGGTGCTAAACTCCGATCGAAAGGCCCTGTTCAAGGATGCCGAGTTCAGATTCTATACCTTGATCGTGCTGGCGACGACGATAATTATCGTCCTCTGGGGCGGATTGGAGGGCGATATCTTTAGAAAGATCCAGTTGGCCGGCTTCCAGGTGGTCACCATCATGACCACCACCGGCTTTGCCACAGACAACTTCGATAAGTGGACGGCAGCGGCCAAGTACACGCTGCTATCGCTTATGATCATCGGTGCCTGCGCAGGATCTACCGGGGGAGCTATAAAGGTTGTAAGAATATTATTAGTATTAAAGAGCGGATACCGGGAGCTGCTCCATGTCCTTCACCCAAAAGCCGTCATTCCTCTGAAGCTTGGCGGTGTCCCGGTAAAGGATGAAATTCTCCGGCCCAGCAATATATTTGTGGCCACGTATATCTTTATCTTCGCCATGGCATCGCTGCTTTTGGCCATTATCTCCTACAATGAACCGCGCATGACCATCGAGACCATCCTCTCTGCGGTTGCCACGACACTTGGCAACGTGGGGCCGGGCTTTGGCATGGTAGGGCCGACATTCAGCTTCGCAGAGGTCCATCCTGCCGGCAAGATGTTGCTCTTCTTTTGCATGTGGATCGGGCGATTGGAGATAGTGACGGCACTGGTGCTGCTGTTACCGGAGTTCTGGAAGAAATGAGATCGCAAATAGATATTCAGGACCAATTTGTTTTTAACGGCATAGCAAGATAATGCGAGCTATGAAAGTCCTCCTCTTCGACCCAAGCGCTGGAGCCTCCGGAGACATGATCATGGCCTCTCTCCTGGACCTTGGGGCGGATGTCGATGCTGTCCGCCGGGCCGTAGAGTCCGTGGGCTGCCGTCTTGAAGTCTCCCGCCAGGAAAAGAGCCACATCATGGCCTGCCGGGCCCATGTGATCTCGAACCGAAGATACCAATCCATGGACGAGGCCAAATCCATTCTGCAGGGCTCCAGCCTGAGAGGAAAAGCCCTGGAAGATGCCCTTGTCACTTTGGACACCCTGGCCGAGGCAGAGGGTCGGGTGCACGGCGTGGCCGAGGAACAGGTTCGGTTTCATGAGATAGGCGCCCTGGATGCGCTGGCCGACATCGCCGGATCCTCTGCCGCGCTGCAAAGCCTGGCTGCAGAGCACGTTTTTTCCCGGCCGGTATCTGTGGGTGGAGGCTATGTGCAGTCGGCGCACGGCCTGCTTGCCATACCCGGGCCGGCGGCACTGGAGATCTTGCGATCTCATGAAATACCCTGGAAAGGGGGGCCGGTAGAAGAGGAGCTGCTAACGCCAACGGGCGCAGCCCTGCTGGCAACTCTGGTCGATGAATTTGTGCCGGACTTCCCAC
The DNA here is from genome assembly GCA_025361645.1 of Methanothrix sp. Taxonomy (GTDB): domain Archaea; phylum Halobacteriota; class Methanosarcinia; order Methanotrichales; family Methanotrichaceae; genus Methanothrix. The sequence continues at coordinate 52,844 of JANYKI010000093.1, read as the reverse complement.
TCATCCGGGCAGAGAAGGTGGGCTACGGCGCAGGTAAAAAGGAGCTGACCCTACCCAATGTGCTGCGGGCCATAGCTGCAAAAACGCTCCCTGCCCCCCGGACGGAGGCAAGGCCAAATCACGGACCGCAGGGGAACCGCATTGTGCAGCTGGAGACCAATGTGGACGATGTGACGGGCGAGGTACTGGGCCATTTGATAGAGCGGCTTATGCAGGCCGGAGCTTTGGACGTCTCCGTTCTGCCTGCCCTGATGAAGAAAGGACGTGCCGGATTTGTGATCAGGGCCATTGCCAGGGCAGAGGATACGGAATTGCTGGCTAAAGTTATGATCCGGGAGACGGGCTCCCTGGGCGTGCGTGTTTTTCCCAGCATTCACCGCCTGGTAGCGGAGCGAGAACAAAGAAATGTGCCGGTGGAGATATGCGACCATATCTACTCCGTTCAGGTGAAGGTGAGCCGCATGGATGGCGAACTTCTAAGCGTCAAGCCCGAGTATGAAGACTGCAAGAGAATAGCTGACGAGACAAATCAGCCGCTACGCATGGTCATCAAAAAAGTGGAAGAGGCGGGGTGGCAGGCAGCAAACCCCTAACTCGTGCCATCCCTTCTAACATATATATTATTTTATTACTACGCCACCGGACCAACTCGCCTCTTTAGCCGCATTAATTCTTATTACACACTTATAATACTAATATAGTTAGGATTGTAGTTGATATTATATATACTTTTCGTAAATAATAATAGTAGCAGCATGAACGGCTCGCAAGTTTGATTAATCTGCCCCGCAGGGTAGCTCTTCTCATGCATCTTAATTCTTCCATCCGTCTCTTTGATTGCGCCAAAAAGCTGATGCCCGGCGGCGTATCCAGCCCCGTGCGCGCCATCTCACCCTGCCCCTTTTACACGGCCCGAGCAGATGGCCCCTATCTATGGGATGCCGATGACAACAGGTTCATCGATTACTGCTTAGCATACGGACCCATGATCCTGGGCCACCGCCATCCTGCCATTGTACGGGCTGTGACTGATCAGATGAGCCGTGGCTGGCTTTATGGAACCCCCTCCCAACTGGAGGTTACCGCCGCAGAGAGAATCACCCGGCTTTATCCCAGCATGGAAATGGCGAGGTTCGTCAGCTCCGGCACGGAGGCCACCATGGCAGCCATTCGCGTGGCGCGCGGCGCTACAGGCCGGGATAAAATCATCAAGATAGAAGGCGGCTTTCACGGGGCACATGACAGCGTCCTGGTGAAGGCCGGCTCGGGAGCTACGACTTTGGGCATTCCCGATTCACGGGGCGTGCCTATGGACACGGCCAAAAACACTTTGCAGGTGCCCTACAATGATCTGGAGGCCCTGGAGAGCGTACTCCGGAGCAATCCCTGCCAGATGGCCTGCCTGATCATGGAGCCCGTCTTGGGCAACATCGGTCCGGTGCTGCCGGAGCCGGGTTACCTGGAGGGCGTGCGACGACTTACAGAGGAGCATGATGTGCTTCTCATCTTCGACGAGGTCATAACCGGCTTCCGGCTATCCCTGGGCGGTGCACAAGAGCACTTTGGCATAAAGCCTGATCTCACCACTTTAGGCAAGATCATCGGGGGGGGCTTTCCCGTGGGCATCTTTGGCGGCCGGCGCGATCTAATGGAGCAGGTGGCGCCCGGCGGCGGCATCTACCAGGCAGGAACCTTCAACGGCAGTCCAGTCTCTTTAGCCGCCGGCATGGCCACCCTGGACATCATGGAGAAGGAAAATGTTCTGGAGAGGCTCAATGACACTGGAATGCAGATGAGGAAGGGGCTGCAAGAGATTGTGGACGACCTGCGGCTGGGCTACAGCGTGGTGGGCATCGCCTCCATGTTCAAGATATTCTTTGGAGAAGAGCCTCATAATTATACCCAGGCCCTGAAATGCGACAAGGCTGGCTATCTAGCCTTTTTCCGTCGCATGCTCGATGCCGGCATTTTCCTTACCCCCAGCCAGTATGAAACTGATTTCATATCGGCAGCCCATAGCCCAGAAGTCATACAAACCACTCTGGAGGCGATTAAGTCCTGTCTGAAAAGCTGATCGTGGGGAGCCGGGGTAGCCCTCTGGCACTTCGCCAGACCCAGATTGTGCAAGATAAGCTTCAATCCCTGAGCATAGAAACGGAGCTGATCTTAGTCAAGACTAGCGGGGATGTCTTCCTGGACAAGCCTTTGCACCAGCTCACCGGCTTTGGCGTCTTCGTGGCAGAGATTGACGAACGCATGCTCAGCGGCGAGATCGATTTAGCCGTGCACAGCATGAAGGACCTGCCCACAAAAAGGCCGGAAGAGCTGACGATCGCCGCGATCTTGAAACGCGATTCGCCCTATGATATAATGCTCTGCAGGGACGGCTCGACGAAATGTTTAGAAGAGCTAAAAGAGGGGGCAACCGTAGGCACCTCCAGCATGCGGCGCACGGCGCAGCTACGCCGGGCCAGGCCCGATCTGAAGATAACAAACTTGCGAGGAAATCTGCAAACTAGAATGCGCAAACTGGATGAGGGGGACTACGATGCCATAGTCCTGGCCAAGGCTGGTCTCGAGAGGATGGGGCTGGAGAGGGATTATGTGCCGCTGGATGGAGAGAGGTTCGTTCCCTCCGCCAACCAGGGAACGATAATAGTCGTAGCCAGGAAGGGATCGAAGGCCGAATTTTATTCCCGATCACTGGATGATGCGCACAGCAGAACCGAGACCATGATCGAGCGCAAGATCCTGGAGACGGTGGGAGGCGGCTGCGTGGTGCCTATGGCAGTGCACGCCATTGTTTCCAACGGCCAGGCACGTGTCCTGGCTGAGGTGCTCTCCTTGGACGGCAAGAGGTTTGTGCGATTGGATGAAAAAATCTCATTGCATGAAGATCCCCTGGTCGGGGCAGAAGATATGGGGATTAGGCTCATGAAGAATGGTGGAAGAGAGCTGGTAGACGAGGCGGTGAAGGAATTTGGCACGCGGTAAGGTTTATCTGGTGGGAGCTGGCCCTGGTGATCCCGAGCTCATGACCTTGAAGGCGAAAAGGCTGCTTGGCCTTGCAGATGTGGTCCTATTCGACCGGCTGCTTGACCCCAGGATGCTGGAAGGGGTTAAAGCGGAATTGATAGACGTGGGTAAAAATGCGGGCAGACACAAGCTGACTCAGGAGGGCATCAACCAGCTTCTCATCGAGAAAGCGGAAGCTGGAAACATCGTGGTGCGGCTAAAGGGCGGCGATCCCTACCTCTTTGGCCGGGGCGGAGAGGAGGCGCTGGCCTTGCAGGAAAAAGGCATACCCTTTGAGGTTGTGCCAGGCGTTACCTCCTCCATTGCCGCTCCCGAGCTGGCCGGAATTCCCGTAACCCACCGGGGTGTGGCCTCTTCGCTGATCATTGTGACCGGCCACGAGGAACCAGGAAAAGAGACGCCACTGGACTGGGCGGCCATTGCCGCCCTGGGCGGAACTCTAGTTGTCCTGATGGGCGTCTCCCACCTGGAGCAGAATGTGACGGCCCTGATAAAAGCCGGAAAATCGCCCCAAACTCCGGCGGCCATGGTTGAAAAGGGAGGCTGGCCGGAGCAAAGGATGATCTCAGCAACGCTGGCCGGTATAGTCGAAAAGGCTAAAGAGGCAAGGATCGAGTCGCCGGCCATACTGGTAGTAGGCGAGGTGGTCTTGCTGGCGAAGAAGCTGGGGCAAAAGAAGATCGCTATTCTCCGGCCCGCTGCCCAGCAGAAGGAGTCGGCGGACCTGGCTGAGAGCTATGGCTTCGCACCGATCCAGGCTCCGGCCATTACTCTGGCGGAAAAGCCTTTGCCCGAAGATCTGCTGGAGCGGCTGAGAAGAGCTGAATGCGTGGCTTTTACCAGCGCCAATGGTGTGAAGATGGCACTACAAAGCCCCGCCATTGGCAAGGCATTATCGGAAAAGATGATCGTGGCCATTGGGCCCAAGACCGCCCTGGCATTGGCCAAGCAGGGATTGACGGCACTGGTGCCGGAGGAGTACAGCTCGGCAGGAATGGAGAAGATGCTGCAGGGAAAATGCCGGAGCATAATCTTCCTGCGCAGCGCGCAGGGTAGCTTGTACCTCTCGGAGGGATTGAGGGCGGCGGGCCTCTTTGTGGATGACATTGCCCTTTACGAGGTTGTGCCCTCCGGGGACACCCGCCTGGACGAACTGATAAAGAGGGCGAGAAGCGTGGACATTTTTGCCTTCACCAGCTCCTCTACAGCTCGCTATCTGATCGAAAGAGCCAGAGCGATGGGCCTGGAAAAACAGCTACGTCTGGCTCTCGCCGCCGGCATAGTCGCTGTCATCGGCAAGCCCACCGCAGAAGAGCTGACAAGGCTTGGCGTAGAAGTGGACGTGATGCCGGACAAATTTACCTTTGAGGCTATGCTTGCCGTTTTGCAGGAGAAGACAGGATAAATGATAATATTTTCCAAAGCCCTGGCGGATCAGGCCACTGTTTGGGAGGCGCTGCGCGCTTCCGAGTCATGCCAGAATCTGCCGCCTGATTTGCTCAGGTTCTCGGCCCAGTCCAAACCCGTCGTGATGTGGAATTTAACCCAGCATTGCAACCTGGCCTGCCAGCACTGCTACATGGATGCCGGCCATGAGGCGCGAGAGGAAATGTCTCTGGAAGAGGGCATACATCTGGTGGATGAACTGGCCGAGATGAAGGTGCCCATCCTCATCTTCACGGGCGGCGAGCCTCTTCTCAGTCGCAATTTCTATGCACTGGCCTTCCACGCCCGCGAGGTGGGCCTACGCACAGTCATCTCCACCAATGGAACCCTGATTACCCCGGAGGTGGCCAGGATTCTGGCGGAGGCCCAGATCAGATACGTAGGGGTGAGCCTGGACTCCGCTTCTGCGCAGAGCCACGACGCCTTTCGGGGCGTGAATGGGGCGCATGCCCGGGCCTTGCAGGGACTGAAGAACGCCCGCGACGCCGGCCTGAAGACGGGGCTGCGCCTCACGCTCACCCGTGACAACTGGCAGGATGTTCCGGCTCTGTTAAGCCTGGCAGTGCAGGAGAACATCCCCCGATTCTGTCTCTACCATCTTGTTCCCACAGGCCGGGGGGCGGGCATGGCCGACAGGGACGTCACGCCCGAGCAGCGGCGCAGCGTTATCCGCCTGCTGGCCGAAGCGGCCGAGGAGCTGAAAGGCGAGAACATTGAGATTCTGACCACGGACTCGCCCATGGATGGAGCCTATCTGCTGGAGCTATTAAAGGACGATCCCCGGCGCGAGAGCGTGCATAAGTTGCTGACCAATGCGGGCGGCTGCTCCACGGGAGTGAAGGTGGCCAACATCAATCAGCGAGGGGATGTGCATCCCTGCCACTTCATGCCCCAGGTGGTGGTGGGCAATGTACGGGAGCGCTCCTTCCGGGATATCTGGATCGATCACCCTTGTGCGGAGCTACTGGCGCTGCGGGGTATCAAGTCCAACCTTAAAGGCGCCTGCGGAAGTTGCGAATACCTGGATCTGTGCGGAGGATGCCGCCAGAAGGCCTACTACTATCATGGAGACATATTGGCGGAGGATCCCACCTGCATTATCGACCAGAAGAGCCTCTGAACAAATTTTTATTTTTCCGGCGCCATATTGCACATTGTGGTTTTTCTAATATTGTCCACCGGAAGTTATAATTAAGATCAGTTGCAAGAATAAAATGAGGCTAGCAAAATGACACACCACGAAAAAAAGGTAGTAGAGAAGAAAGAAGAGCCGGAAGCAAAAGTTGAGCCCATCAAACTCGGTGACAAGAGAGGCGGCAAGAAGAAGAGTCTGCTCGATACCTGCGAGTAAACGCTTCTGTATAAATAAATCTTTTTTCTAAATTATATGTTCCTCTGAAAAAGAGGTTGCATCCAACAAGGATTCACGCTTCGATCTCATCTACCTGCAGATGTGCATTAGGCAAGAAATCTTGCACCTTGTCATTTCCCCTTATATTCTCCACATCGTAGCCGGTTTCTTTCGGGATCTTTGATTTCTGAGTCCATCTAATTTTCACTGGTTCGTACGTTTCTCCTGTCGAATAACACCTAACCATCGGAGCACCTATAAATTCTACCCGTAAATCGCACAGAGGGCATATCGCTACCTCAGCTTCTCCCATTTCATTCTTCCTTTCAGTATTAAACACGTTTTATTCTCCTTAAAGCGTCATTAGATGCATTCAACCTGAATCCACCATAAGGATTTAATCTTTAATGTATATTCGGTATATTTTCTATTTAAATTTGTTTAAGAAAAGTTCATAACAATTCATAACGCCCGGTTGCTACCTGTTTACGTCCCGTAATTGCTCGATAGATTCTGATTTGCATAGCACTTCGTCTCGCCGTCATCGCTCGAAAATAATTTGCGTTAAAAAGTGAAACTATGGCGGCGCACCACGCGGCCCAAATTTTATTAGCCTTGACTCTACCGCTTCATCCCACAACACTAAATGCACCTGCCTGGTCAACTTGATCCAGCTGTTCGGACAGCTCCCCCGTGTTACTATCATAATAGCTATATAAATATAAATCCGCTTGGTAGCTGCCCAGCTGGGCATCATCAGGAATATGCCAAACCGGGTCAACAAAATATGTGCTGCTGCCAGGTTCCGCATATACCGGCTCTGGAGGCGCACTGTACCACTGGCCGCTTCTATCCATCACTTCGTAGGAGACCCAAAATAGATGGCCTACATCACCAGTATTTTTTATCCAGGCATTGACGCCACCCTGATTGGACCCTCGGTACCAGTCTCCAGAGGGAAAATCGAACGAGTCTATCTGGGCAGAGATTGTGTCTGCGCTTACAGAGTCAACACATATCCATAGTAGTGATAAAATAATGCATACCAAAACTCTTTTCATGCCAATAACCACCAAATATTTTTTTGCAATTGTCATTAATTTGGACATTATTACTATTTAAGGATTTTTAATAGATAAGTGCTTTGTAGAGTCCTAAAAGCTTGGCATTTATATACAGATACACTTCGACATGGTATGGGCAAAGGCAGACGAAACAAAGTTTTAAAGCTGACTCCTGCCAAGGTCAAGTATATAATCCAATCAAAAACCAATAACATCAGCTCCAGAATCATTGCCGCAGAGATGAAGGTTAGTATCCGAACAGTAAATCGCGTCTGGGGACACTGGATGATAAACAAGGAGCCATTGGCACCAAAGAAATTTGGACGTCCAAAGACAAATCTCGACGAAGCAGATACACGCATTATTCTAGAAATCCACAAAGAGCAAAATTCCGGAGCAAGACGCCTTGAAAAGATAATCGAGCACAAATATGGCAGGCATATACCGCACAACGCCATCCACCAGGTTCTTCTTGAAAATGGCTTGGCAATTGAGAACAAAAAAAAGAAGAAACGCAGGAAGCCCTGGATCAGATATGAACGAAAACACAGCCTCACGGCAGTTCGTCTTGATTGGCACACGAGCCGGATCAATGGCAAAGAGGTCTGTGTTGTCCTCGACGATAGTTCGCGATTTATTCTAGCGGGCGGAGAATTTCCTGCGGCAACTGGTGAAGCTAGCATCGGCCTGGTGAGAAAGGCGCTGGAGGACTACGGCGAGATCCGGAGGATCCGAGAGGTCATCACCGATCATGGCACACAATTCTTCGCAAACAAGACGGATAAAAATGGGGAATCTGAGTGTGCTTTCGATGCATTCTTGGCGAAAAATGAAATCAAACATATTCTGGCCAGAGTCAAGCATCCCCAGACCAATGGGAAAATCGAAAAATGGTATCATACCTACGAGAAGAGTCGGAAATTGTTCAATGATTTTGACAAATTCTTGAATTGGTATAACTCGACACGCTACCACGAGAGCCTCGATGAAAAACACTATCTTCAGACACCTGAAGATGCATTTTGGTCGAGATTACCTGATGAATGCAAGCTAAACTTATTCCTTTCGAGAATGGAGCGGGATTTTAATGCTACAAGGTAAATTTAAAAAGAATCGCGTGGTATATAAATGCCAAACATTCGGGACTCTACAAATAGATAAGTGCTTTCTGGTGAGCATTGCATTTGCTGGTGTGCCAATCCAGATGCCCTTTTGATGGGTTTATAAAGTCAAAGGTTTCGGGACTACACAAACAGAACCTCTTCTCGCAACCTTCATATAGACGTTCAAACATCCGATGCCTTAATTTGATCTAAATCGCAATTGGAGGTATTAAATGGCAGCAGGACAATTTGGTGGAGCGCAAGTAGTTATTCTCAAGGAAGGCAGCCAAAGAACGGCTGGCCGGGAAGCACAGAGGTCGAACATCATGGCCGCCAAGGCCGTGGCAGGAGCCGTTAGAACCACACTCGGCCCCAAGGGCATGGACAAGATGCTGGTCGACACTCTGGGCGACGTAGTAATAACCAACGATGGGGTTACCATTCTTAAAGAGATGGACATCGAGCACCCCGCCGCCAAGATGATGGTGGAGATTGCCAAGACCCAGGATGCTGAGGTTGGAGACGGAACCACTACCGCCGTGGTGCTTGCTGGGGAACTGCTCAAGCAGGCCGAGGCTCTGCTGGATCAGGAGATTCATCCCACGGTTATCGCTGCCGGCTACAGGGCTGCTGCAGACAAGTCCCTGGAAATTCTGAAGACCATTGCCGTGGATGTCTCTGTTAAGGATACTGAGTTTTTAACGAAGATCGCCATCACCGCCATGACCGGCAAGGGCTCGGGCACAGCTCGAGGCGAGCTGGCTAACCTGGCCGTTGAGGCTGTCAAGGCCGTAGTGGATGAGGACGGGTCTGTTGACACCGACAACATCACCGTGGAGAAGAAGGTGGGCGGCGGAATTACCGATTCCGAGCTGGTACACGGCATGGTCATCGACAAGGACCGGCTGCATCCCAACATGCCCAAGAAGGTCACGGGCGCAAAGATCGCGCTGCTTAATGCTGCCATCGAGATCGAGAAGACCGAGGTCGATGCCAAGATAGAGATCACCTCGCCCGATCAACTGCAGGCCTTCCTGGACCAGGAAGAGACCATGCTCAAGGGCATGGTGGATGACATCATGGCCACCGGCGCTAACGTCGTCTTCTGCCAAAAGGGCATCGATGACCTGGCCCAGCACTTCCTGGCCAAGGCCGGCATCTACACGGTTCGCCGCGTCAAGAAGAGCGATATGGAGAAGCTGGGCCGCGCTACAGGCGGAAGAGTTGTCACCAGCATCCACGATCTGACCAAGAACGACCTGGGCAAAGCGGGCATTGTCGAGGAGAGGAAGATTGGCGACGAGAAGATGACCTTCGTAGTAGAGTGCGAGAACCCCAAGTCCGTATCCATCATCCTACGAGGCGGAACCGAACACGTGGTCGATGAGCTCAGCCGGGCCATGGAAGATGCACTGCGCGTTGTGGGCGTAGTCGTAGAAGACAAACAGATTGTGCCCGGCGGCGGTGCCCCTGAGGTCGAGCTGGCGCTGCGCCTGCGCGAGTACGCGGCAACCGTGGGCGGTCGCGAGCAGCTGGCCATTGAGGCCTTCGCGGACTCCATGGAAGTCATTCCCAAGACCTTGGCCGAGAACGCCGGTCTGGATCAGATCGATTCCCTGGTGTCTCTGAGAAGCCAGCATGAGAAGGGCATCAAGAGCGCCGGCCTGGACATGGACACCGGCGAGCCAGTGGACATGCTGAAGCTTGGCGTTGTCGAACCTCTGCGGGTCAAGACCCAGGCCATCAACAGTGCCACTGAGGCCGCAGTCATGATTCTCCGGATAGACGATGTCATCGCCTCCAAGTCCGGCGGATCGGGCGGTATGCCCGGCGGTATGGGCGGCATGCCACCAGGCATGGGTGGTATGGGCGGAGAGGAATAGACCTCTCTTATCTTCCTTTTTTGCTTCAAAACCAAAAGTGTTATCATCTTTCCCGGCCAGATAGGCTCCGATGCAGCGCAAGCTTTTGATAAAGGGCAAGGTCAAAGAGGCCTATGACCTAGGGGACCGACTTGAGTTTCTCTTTACAGACAACATCTCTGTCTTCGACAAGGTTATTCCCAGCCTGATTCCCTTTAAGGGCGAAACCCTCAGTCGTGAGGGCGTTTATTGGTTTGAGAGAGCGGCCAGAATGGGCATCAAGACCCACTTTTTGGAGTACCAGGCCCCCGCAGGTATGCTCTGCAAAAAGGTAGACATACTCCAGCCGCAGCAGATTACAGCCCAGTCCAAGAACTACCTCATTCCTCTGGAGTGGATCTGCCGCTGGTATGTGGCCGGGTCCCTTTACGATCGTGTAGAAGAGGGCAAGGTCTCGGCACAGTCCCTGGGCTTTCCAACCGGTCACAAGGTCATCTACGGCGAGATTCTTCCCGAGCCCTTCCTGGAGGTCTCCACAAAGCTAGAGAAGACCGATCGCCTGCTGGAAAAAGCAGAAGCCCTGCACATCTCCGGCCTTTCCTCTCAGGAATATGAGGATGCCAGGGAAGTTGTGCTCAAGATCGATGAGGACATCGGCAAGAGCGTTGCCTCGCGAGGCCTGATTCACGTGGACGGCAAAAAGGAGCTGGCCTTTGACGATGGAAGACAGATCATGGTGATCGATGTCTACGGAACCGCAGATGAGGATCGCTTCTGGGACAAGGCTTGCTATGAGCAGGGTGAGTTCGTGGACCTATCCAAGGAGTATGTGCGCCAGTACTATCGCCAGACGGGCTATAAAGATCAGCTCTATAAAGCCCGAGACGCCGGCCAAAATGAGCCGCCAATCCCTGCCCTGCCTCCTGTTGTAGTGCAAGAGACGAGCAGGATCTACATCAAACTATTCGAGATGATCACAGGCGAAAAGTTTTTGCCTACCGTGCCAAATTAGGCTTGAATGACGAAGATTGGAGCTTAAAATATGAAGAGATTATTACTAGTACTTATGTTGATTGCCGTGGCCATATCTGGTTGCACGGAGAAAGGTCCGAGTGTTACGGATAAGAGTGCAGCAGAGCTCAAGACTCTATCCATTGCAACAGCCGAAAACCTGACCAGTTACAGCATCAAGAGTTCTGTGACTCAGACGCTAAAGCTCAATTCTGGGGCCAATGCAACTAATGAGAAGTCAACTACAGTCACGGAAAACGCTGAGACGGTTGCCGTTGTAAACATGTCTAGCTTAGCGGCTCATGCCAGTGGCTCGACCAAGAACCAGATGGAGATGTCCGGCCAGCCTGCGAACACCAGCACCACAAGTGCCGATGTTTACCAGATAGGAAACTCAACCTATGTAAATGATGAGAGTGGCAATTGGACTCATCTTGTGGACCCGCGGTCTATGCAAGAGGTTTGGGGCCCGGATAAAAATAATCAGGTAAAATCCATAGCAAAGACGTTTAATCTTTCCATTACGGAGGATCTCGGCATGGAGGCTATCAGTGGCGAGGATGCCTACAAATTGAAGATTGTAACCGGGAGTGGGGATAACATTAATCTCCAAAATGCCGCTTTTGCCATAGCAGCTAAGGTGACTCAGTATCCCATGTATTTGCCCTCTGTCAACAGAACCGAGCTGAATGAGACGGGCAAGATAGAAAAGACGGTCTGGATCTCCAAGAAGTCTTACTTGCCTGTGAAATACCGTAGCATCATGAGCTTTTCCATGACGCCGGAGATCATAGGTGCCATGGATTCCAATACGGGCCAGATGAAGATGTTCAATCAATCGATTCGGCTGGGAGAAATATCGGTCAGCATAGAGACGACTGATCTGTATTATGACTTTGACAAGCCGACTGACATAACCCCGCCGGAGCTGGCCCTTTCCGCCCCGGTCATCACTCCCAACCAGGTCCAAGCAAACGCAGCCGTGCAGGCCTGAAAAGTTTGAGAATGCATGCGTGAACCACTAGAGCGGCTTTTCCTCCGGGAAAAGCCCGTTTTAGCAATAATGGCCGTGGGTGAGATCGAGCACGCCTACGCCGCTCTGGTCGCCAAGCGCATAGACTCTACCTTTCCCCATACCTGCAACATCTTTCGTGAGCTGGAAGCGCAGGGTTTGATCAAGTCGCGACCAGAGGGAAGGATCAATTACCTGGAGCTAACAGCGCGCGGCAAAAGCGTCGTCAAGGCCCTGCAAGGGCTGTCGGAATTGCTGCAAAGGCCGGATGCCATGAGGCAGAGGCTGGAGAGGCTGCGGCAACTGGCATGCCATGCCGAGGGACAAAACGCGCACTTACGCCTGGGACCCTTGCGCCGGGATCTGGCAAAGCTCAAGAGCCAGGGAGACGGACTGCTGGAGAGGGATGCAGAAGAACTGGATACGATGATTGCATCCATTGTGTGCGGATAATCCCTTTTTTTTGTAACAATCATTCTTATAATTATATATATTTTTTCGCCGAAAAATACATGATATTAAAGTTACGAAAGTTTTATCAGTATCTAATATAATATAGTATATGGATGCCGACAAAAAGCGGGGAAATAGGAGATGACGCGAAGAAATAAGCCGGAGATACTTGGCTGTATTCTCAATATCTGCAAAACGGATGGCTCAAGCAAGACCAAAATAGTCTACCAGGTAAACCTTAATTTTAAAAATGCCGGATTTTACCTTGAATGGTTAACTTCGCACGGGTATCTGGTAAAAGAAGAACGGCTATACAAGACCACGTCTTCCGGGAATGAGCTGCTGCAAAATCTTAATGATATTAATTCTACAATAAATGAAAAATTGGATTCTCTTTAGATCCCAAAGCCCAGGAAATGGAGCAGTATCACCAGGAATGCGCCCAGAACTCCGCCGATACCGCAGATCAAGATCACCAGCCAGCTATAGCCAATATCCAGACTCGCTACGGCATTGGCAAGAATGAGTATCACCAGCCCCATTATGGCATTAACCACGAAATTCTTGAGGGATCTCATGATCAAGAATGCGCCAAAGACTATGACTATGAATAATAATATAAGTCCTGCATCGCTCATAGCATCAAATTAGGGCTAGCTAACTATTAAAGGTCTCCATTTCGCTTCCCAAACGATGCAGCTCCTTTGTGTCCAGGGAAAGTGGATCGATATGCACCAGCATTATAGCGTTCTTCAGGGCGATCTCATCTCTCTGGGACTGGACAAACCGGAGCACAGTTTCGTAGTTGCTCTGGGTGATGAGATATCCCATTCCTTCCAGCAAGATGATGGGATAGCTGGCCCGGCCCAGGAAATCGGAGATCATACTGGAGAGCCGGGGGAAGTTCGTCGGGTCCACTGTCCTATATCCTGGCTCACTCTTTTGCGTAAGCCATATAACTGCATCTTCCGGCACATTATACCTTTCATTAAGGGTTTTTGGATTGTAGCGGCTCAAGCACAGCCCTTCCATGCCGTGACTCACCAGTTCGCTGAAGAGCTCCAGGCTCTTTTGTGGTTTTTCCTCGGCAATAATGTAGGTGGTCCCAGGAATGAGGGAGATCTCATAGGGACTTCGTCCATAGCTCTTCATGAGCTCTGCCAGTGTCGCCGTGAGGTCGAAGGCAGGATCGTGTGTCTTAATGATCCTGGCCAGTCTTCTCACTGCCACAAAGAAGCTTCGCCGGGTCAACACCTGGTCCATGCGGATATCAAGAGATATACTGGACTGCAGAGCGCCTTTCATATCCGGCTCGCAGGCGGCAACGGAATCATCTGAAAGCGGCGTCATCAGCTTGCCTGTCTCAAAGAATTCCCCGGAGGCTACTAGCTCATTGGCCTGCATAACTGCCTCTCTTCTCACGTCATCGGCGAGCTTTGAGAGCATGGCATCGGAGAAGGCCCGGAAGAGATAGGTGGAAAGGGGGCCTAATGAGAAAAGCAGCTCTTTGACCTCATTTATGCTCATAGTTATGCTCGTATGGACAAAATCTGGCCTTTCCGCCAGTATCAAATGTGACTTATGGCCCAAAAGCTCCATCTGGTAGACATAGTCCAGTATCTCCCTTTGCGGGATTTTGCCCTCATTCTCTTTAATGAGCTGCTCGATGCTGTCTATGAGAATGATGCTGTTCTTGCTGGACTCAACGAATGACTTTATGGTCACATAGAGGAGTGGCAGATTTCTGGGCGAGATGTAGCGATCGCTTCCTTTCTCATCGGAGAGTTTTATGATGGGCGTCTCTTTAAAGCCCCAGCGTCGCCTCACCTCCTCCGGGGCATCATGCGTAATGCACAGCCCCTCCATGCCATGGGTGATCTGATCGGTGAAGACCTCATAGGCAATCTCAGGCACGACATAGATCTTTCCTCGCACTAAATCATATGCTGGAAGGGTTTCCTTGACAGCTTCCATCACCGGCTTCACAGTTACCTGATCTTCCACAATCATCCTGGTGGCCGAGGATCCCACAAAACCGGTAAGCGTCTTCTCAAATTGGCCCCATAGCATCCGAAGCTGTCCGGCCTCGATCTTCTCCCGGCTGGTGCCGAGAAGCTCAAGGTAGGCATCGACCTCTATCCTGGCCGGCGTCTCACCGATATAGTGCGCCAGCGTTGCCTCCAGCTCCTCAACCGTCCCCTGGTGTATCGCTCCCTTCTCCTGGTCGTGGGGCGCTCTATCTTGCAGGAAGGCATCCACGAAGCAATTCGCATTGCTCTCTTCATCCAAACTGGGCTTGCTTGCCAAAGATACGAGGACATACAGGCTGCAGTTGACGAGAAGTGTCCAGAATACGGAGTTGGTCCAGATGTCCAGATCAAGCCCGAAGAGATTGGTGGGCCTAAGAGCGGCTATGCCGAACGGTCCATCCCGGACTAAATCTACCAGCCAGACATTCCCTTTCGCAACCGTGGGAATGAGGGCGGTGTAGGCCCAGAGCAAAAAGCCTGACATGAGGCCAGACATGGCCCCTTTCCTGTTGCCTTTCTTCCAGTATAGGCCACCCAAGACGGCAGGAGCCAATTGACTGGCCGCCAGAAAAGAGACGACTCCAATATCTGCCAGTGTCTGGTAAGCCACAGCACGCGAGTAGAGATATCCTAAGAGCACGACCAGAAGTATGTTCAGCCTTCTGGTATTGAGAAGCATATTGGCCAGGTTTTTATCCGTCTTTATATGGCTCAAAATATAAGGCATCTCCAGATCGTTGAGCAGCATTGTGCCCACGGCAACGGATTCAACCAGGATCATGGCCGTGGCTGCTGAAGTGCCTCCTATGAACACGAAGAGTGAGAGAGCATCCAAGCCCATTGTGTAAGGTATGGTTATTACGAAGGCATCCTTCAGACCCGGAGTATTCAGGAGCACCCCGCCCCAGGCGATGGCGGGAACGAATATATTGATTAATAAAAGATAGAGGGGAAAGAGCCACATGGCCTTCTTGAGATGCAACTCATCGGAGTTTTCCACCACCATGACATGAAACTGCCTGGGCAAAAAAAGAATGGCAAAGAAGGATACTAAAGTCAAGGTGAACCAGAGCGTCGGCTCTACATCCATGAGTGTCTCGTATGTCTGGTTGTTTGAGGCCAGGTCGATCGTCCGGCTCATAATATCTCCGTATCCTGAAAAGACGCCATAGGTGACATAGAGTCCCACGAGAAGAAAGGCCACGATCTTCACCAGTGATTCAAAGGCCACCACAGCGATAAGGCCCTCATGGCGCTCCATAGGATCGAGATGGCGTGCCCCGAATATTACGGCAAAGGTCCCCAGGAGAACGGCCACTACCAGCTTGCTTTCCACATTAAAGCCTAGGAATATGATGTTCGAGCCGCTCAATATATCGAGAGATGTGGAGATGGCAATGAGCTGCAATGCCACATAAGGTGTTACCATGATCAGGCTCAATGCTGCCACCACGGCACCTATGGCGTAGCTTCGCCCATAGCGGAAGCTGATAAAATCACTAATGGATGTGAGCCGGTGTTCTTTTGAGACACGAATCATTTTTCGGATTATTATCCAGCCAACTGTCATGGCCAAGACGGGTCCCAGGTAGATGGGCAAGAACTCGAGACCTGTGGATGCCGCCCTTCCGATGGAGCCGTAGAAGGTCCATGCCGAGACGTATACGCATAGAGAGAGAGCATAAACATAGGGATTGGCCACGATGCTCTTTCCTAAGCGTTTTTGGCGGTCGGCATACCGGGCGATGCCAAAGAGCAGCAGCAGGTAAAGGACCATTACCACCAAGGCGACATTCTGTCCAATCAATCAAAATTCCCCCGATCGAAGAGATACAGAGCCAGGATGAAAAATAGCCAGATCGAGGCAATATAAACCAATATGGCCGGCGTGCCCAATATAACGTAGCCGCTCGTCAGTTCAATTAAAGGCCAGTTGAGCAGCACCCACCCTAAGATGAAGAGAAAAATCCAGAATTCCTTCTGGCCCAGGAGACCTTGCAAGGATCGTGCCATATCTACAAACCTGGATAAACAACTAATCCTTTGACAGATATATCTACTGCATGCTTTCCCGAATGATGAGATGTGCTGCACATCTTGACAATCTCAATGGACCTTCTCCTTGCGAAATTTATCTCTTCATTTTGTAGCAGGATTATTCCATCGGCAACTTGCGCTATCTGTGCGGGATAGGTGGTACCTGGCTGTGTATCCTCCGCCACCAGTGCCACCACCGTTTTTGCCTTGATAAGATGAGACAGCTTAAAAAGAAAACGCCAGTATTCGTCTTTGAGAACGTCTTCCAGAACGGACAGGTTTTCAATGACGATTCGAGCCGGATGGAATGTATCGATCTCCCTCTCCAGCATATCCAAAAAGTCCTGCGATCGGCATGCTTTTTCCACCATCTCTTCCATCTCCAGGTAGCAGATCTCCTTGCCGAAATAGGTACTCTTGACAAATTCATAACTGGAGGCGTAATTGAATAGCAGATCCGGCGGACCGCCGAAGGTCAGCAGGCATAGGCCGTGCTCGCCCTGGTCCGCACCCTTGCAGAGAAACTGAGTGCAAAAAGTGGTCTTACCCGCTCCAGCATCGCCCGCTAAAAGAGTGATAGAGGGTCTGGGAAGACCGCCTTCAATCATGTTATCCAGACCTGGAATTCCTGTAGGCATCCTTATCAAATTCAAATCCATTCACCAGGCTTTGTGCGGCTCAGGGAATCTCTTAAAAAATGTAGTCACTCATCTTATTTGTCTTTATCTTATCCAGACGGTTTTTATATCATGAATCCAATCTCGCTGACGTGAGACGACTTGATCCTTAGAACTCATTATTCCGGCGATATTGACGCAGAATTGGATGGCAAAGAGGTTATTTTAACCGGCTTCGCCCACGAGATGCGCGACCTGGGGGGCATAGCCTTCCTGGTACTGCGGGACAGAAAAGGACTGGCTCAGGTGACTTTGGTCAAGAAGCTGCTGGGAAAAGAGATGTTCAAGAGCGCGCGCTCCATCAGCAGGGAGAGTGTGGTAATGGTGCGAGGAAATGTCAAAGCAGAGGCGAAAGCTCCTCGCGGATACGAGATCCTTCCCACAGAAATTCAGGTGTTGAATGCAGCCCAGGTGCCTTTGCCCCTGGACCCCACGGAGAAGGTGGAGTGCGAGCTGGACACACGCCTTGATGCCAGGTTCATGGACATCAGAAGGCCCTCTGTTCTGGCTGCTTTCGAGATCGAGAGTGCAGTTTTGCAGAGCCTGAGAAGCTACTTTTACCAAAAAGGGGTAACAGAAGTCTTCACTCCAAAGATTGTGGCTGCGGCCACTGAAGGAGGAACAGATCTCTTCCCCATCAGCTACTTCGAGAAGGAGGCTTTCCTGAACCAGAGTCCACAGCTCTACAAACAGATGCTCATGAGTGCGGGTATGGACCGGGTTTTTGAGATCGGTCCCATCTTCCGGGCAGAGGAGCATGACACCCGTCGTCACCTCAATGAGGCCATCTCCATCGATATTGAGTTTAGCTTTGTCGATGACAAGGACGTTATGGAGATTTTAGAAGAGGCGGTGGCGGGAGCCTACAGATATGTGGCCGAGAACTGCCGCTACCAGTTAGAGGTATTGGGCCTGGACCTGCAAGTCCCCAAGCTTCCCTTTAAGAGAATCACCTATTCCGAGGCGCTGGAGCTGGCGGCAGAGAAGGCTGGCGTCAAGATGCAGTGGGGTGATGATCTGGATACAGAGACGGAGAGGTTCCTTGGTGAAACTATCGGCGAGCACTACTTCCTCACCGACTGGCCATCCTCCATAAAGCCCTACTACACCTTGCCTTATGAGGACCGGCCCGAGGTTTGCCGGGGTTTTGACCTCATGCATCCGCGCATGGAGCTGGCCAGTGGAGCGCAAAGAGTGCACGACTATAGCCAGCTTGTCGAGCGCATAAAAGGGAAAGGCTTGGACCCGGATGGATTCGAGTTCTACCTCAATGCCTTCCGCTACGGCATGCCGCCTCATGCCGGCTGGGGGCTGGGCCTCTCCCGGTTGGTTATGACCATGCTTAAATTGGAGAATATTCGCGATGCGGTACTCTTCCCGCGCGACCGAAGGCGGCTGGTGCCCTAGAGGCACAGGCTGCCCTTTTTTTGCAGCCTTTTGTTCCGCTTTTTAATTTCTTATTTCTTATGAGCTATTCCGGATAATTTTTAGCGATTTTTGCGACTCTGTCAGTAAAAATAAAATTGTTTTACTGATATTATTTCTTAGTGGCTTGGCTCGTCTTTTAGTGTATCCATTTCAATGAAATTCAATTCTTTAAGAAAAAAATATATATAACTTGTCTACAAATTACTTCACAATAAAAGAGATGGTCTCATGATTAAACGAGAATCACGGCAAAAGAAGCTGGCAATCGTGGCAATGGCAGGGATGCTAATGCTGCTATTGGCGGCATCATGTGTCGCCCAGACACCATTGAAAATGGGTGAACAAGAGAACTGCACGAACTGCAGTGCCAACGCTTCCAGTTCACCGGGCTTAGATGATGCGGCCCAGGAAACGGTTTTAGCAAATGCATCGGTTCGCCAGGTGCTTGAAGCCCCCGTCCTGAAAGAGCCAAAAGGAATCAAGAATACCGGCAAGCTCACCTACCGATGGGAGGACGATGGTAACTGCATGTTCTACTGTCTGGAAGTAAGGGACGATCAGGACGATGTCGTGCTCAAGCAATGTTATGAGGCCTCGGACGTCTTATCGGATATGAATGGATACTATGTGACACCGTCCGAAAGCCTGGACCCCGGAGACTATACCTGGCGCATCCTGTGCTCGAACTGCGGCGACGACATAGAGAGCGATCCGATGGAATTTACCGTCTGCACATCTTCCTCCTTCCCAGGCAGGGCGACGCTTGTCTCTCCCAAAGACACCATTGGCAGCTTGAAACCGACTTTTGTATGGATGCCCGTGACCGGGTGCACTCAGTATCGCCTCAAAGTGGCCGAAGCGAATCATCAAAATGAGCCCATCTTTATGAGTGACTATCTTAATGTAGAAGATGTGTTCTCTGACACCGAAAAGCTCTGCTCCATTGCGCCCGATCTCGGGCAGGATCTCGTGCCGGGAATCTACTACAGGTGGTGGATTCAGACCATTAATTGCAAGGGAGAAGGGCCTTGGAGCTATTACAAGAGCTTCAGATACCTGGTCAGGCCTCCGGGCAAATCGACCCCTCTATCTCCTCGTGGCCTCATCTCCACAGACACACCAATCTTTACCTGGACCGCAGCCACAGCAGCCACAACGTACCATCTGGAGCTGATCCACTACCAAAACAACATTGACGTACCCGTGATGGAGGAGGATTTTGAGGCTGATATGGTGACAAAAGGATCCAGATGCTCAGGTTCATTGGGATCCCTGCCGGATGACGATCCCGATTACTACTGGCGCATACAGGCCAACAACGATGCCTATCCTCATGATCCTAATGATCCAGATGAACCCTGGACCGGCAGCGACTGGAAGTATTTTGAAACTAATTGTGCCTTTAAGCCTGGTACGGACGCGAAAAAAGCCCGGATGGGATAATTTCCCGCTATTGGGCAAGGATGCGGTGATGAGGCCGATCCGGGCCTCATCATCCCATTTCTTTAGGCTTCAGATACCTAATTTCGCCTATTCCAGCTTCTCGATGCCGACCTTCTTTACCTTTGGCTTCCAAATCTTGTCAGGCATCCAGGCCGGTGCACCCGCGGGCTTGTCCACCTGCACTCTCTCTCCTGTAAACACATGCACCTTCTTGGTACCGCGTTCGCGCAGCTTGATCTCGGTGAAGCCCCGGTTGGCTGCCTTTAGGGCGGCCTGTCTGGGTGATTTTCCTGTAAAAACTCCAATCTCATTTCCCTCAGCGTCGCGCAGGGCGAAATTTCTCATCTCAGCCATATTTTTCCTCCTTCGTGGATATGAATAAGCCTCTCTGATTCGGTATATTAATTTAATCCAAAAGTACCCCAAAAAAGGGTGGAAGAGCGCTGGGACTTTGCTGCAAACGCTTTTGCAAATCCTGAAAAATATTCGGCAATAAATTGGTTATTTAGAAAATAATTGGCAAATTAACTGAATATAATATCCATTCGCTAATCGTTTAAGCAGATTTGCTCTGATACGCCACCCGCACTCTGTGGGTGAACATCGACCGCCGATATCGCAGCAATCCGCAGGATGACGCCGTCAAAGCCGGGTGGAAAGAAGATTCATCCCCGTCTTCTGCCTGAGCTGGCGGAAGAGTGCTGCATGGCCATAACCACCGGCCCCTGCATCTTTCGAGCCTCGGCGTAGATCTTTGCACCGTGCAATGCATCGCCCTCTTCGTAGCAATCCATCAAACGGCCTCCAGACGGCCCTCTTTCTTCAGCTCGGCAGTAATGCGACGCACCAGGTCAAAATCCAAGCTCCAGATCCTGAGATATCTCATCTGAAGTCCGATGCGTTGAGATAGACTCCTGCATCAATCAAATCTTGAATCTGCGTCAGATCGCTTCGCGTGATCTTCGATCCTATAAGCTATCCCCCTATACCGTCCCGCATCCGCTCTCCGGGAAGCTCTTCTCGAAGACCTCTCTATCCGGCGCCACCTCGGCGAAGATCTGCGCCTCGAAGTGCTGCACCTGTGTGTCCTCATCCAGCCAGGCGTCGGGGGGCAGCCCCGCCTTGACGCAGGTCTGGGAGAGGAACTCTCGTGAGTCGAAGCCCCACTCCGGGGCCACCTGGGGCAGGAGCAGGCCGGAATAAGGACCTTTGGTCACGATCAGACCGTCCCGGCCCACCAGCACCAGCTCGGGCAGCTCTTTTTTGGGAGCGGTGTAGACTTTGGGCCTGGTGAGGATGGTTACCTCCAATTCGATTCGCCCGAGCTCGCCCGGGCGCACGCCGGGAAAGCGCGGATCGCGAGAGCCAGCATTGATGGCCGAGTCCACGATCGCTTTGCCAAGCGCCATGACGGGCTGAGGATAGCCGATGCAGCCACGCAGGTCGCCGTCCTCGTGCAGGGTCACAAAGACGCCCCGCTTCTCTTCGAATACAGGCGGCAGATCCTGGGGCTCGATGATCTTTTTCGTCTCAATGTAGCCGGTCAAAGCCTGCCTGGCCAGATGGACGGCCTGGCGGCCCTCTTCCAGTGTCAACATAAATGCATCTCCTTATTTCCAATTGAGCTTATTCCAGAACTCGTACTCGTACTTCCAGTTCTCTTTGTTCATCTTCACCAGGCGCTTGAAGTACTCCCGGATCTCCTCTTGCATCTCCCTTTGCTCGATATAGTCGCGCTTGGTCCTGATATCTTCTGCTAGAGATTTGCCGAGCACGACGGCCTTCTTCTCCGCGCCCTCTAGAGCCGCCGGCCCCTGGGACATGGTCGCTCCCACGTTTCCTGTGACAAAGGCTCCGAAGTGGATCATCAGGCCGTCCAGGTAGGTGGTGACCTGATCGTAGTTGTTGCCGCCGCTGGCCACGCTGACGCAGTACTTGCCCCTGAGAATCTGGCAGTGAATGGCGTCCGCCATGCGGTCGATGAGCGTCTTCATCTGGGCGGTGACTGTGTCGAAGTAGTTGGGCGAACCCCAGACCAGGCCGTCCGCAGCCAGGATTTTGTCGTAAAGACCCTGGAAGTCGTCTTTGTGCACGCACTTGCCTTCCTTGAAGCATACCTGGCAGGCGTTGCAGAACTTGATGTCCAGCTCACAGACGTCCACCATTTCCACCTCTGCACCAGATGCCTTCGCCCCGTCCAGGACGGCCTGAACCAGTCGCAGGGTCGTGCTCTTGGAGCCCCGCGGGCTGGCGCAAATTCCTAAGACCTTCATATCGTTTCCTCCATTAACTTATCATGATAATTGCAATTCAGGTGACTACTGCATTCTTGAAAACCCGCCAGGCCACCAGGAACATAACCGCGGCAAAGCCCGTCAGCGCCAGAAAGGAGAGCATGATGTCGGAGCTGTTGTAAACGTAATGAATGCCGATGGCATAAAAGTCCCTTCCTACTGCAAAGTAGCGCACCCCGTTCACCAGATGGGTAAGCGGATTGAACTGGGCGAGCGTTCTCATCACTCCCGGGAAAGCATCAATGGGGTAGAGGGCATTGCTGGCGAAGAACAGGGGCAGGGTGAGAAGGGTGATGACGGCCTGTAGTCCCTCCGGGGTGTCCATGCTCATGGATATGGCCGAGGAGAGGAAGAGAAATCCTAAGGAAAAGACGCCCACAAATAGCAGCACTCCCAAAATGGCACCTGCCGTCTCCAGCAAGGTGTAGCCGGGAAAGAAGCGCACCCCGATGAGAAGGCCAAAGCCCATGATGACCATCACCTGGATGAAGGACTTGGTAACTCCGGACAGGCCGACGCCCAGGATGATGTGGTTGCGGGGCATGGGGCTGGCCAACAGCTCTCTCATCAGCCCCCAGTTCTTGTCGAATAGCAGAGTGATGCCGCCAAAGAGGCTGGTAAATAGAGTGGTCAGAGCAATCACTCCTGCCCCCATGAAGGTCAGGTAGGAGACAGCGACTGCGCCCTCGGGCACGGTCATACCCGAGCTTAGCCGCGAGAAGTTGCTGGACATGGCTGCCCCGTAAAGTGCCATCCACAGAGCCGGCTGGATGAGAGAGACGACGAGAGCAATTCTAAAGCGAACGAAGCGGAGCATATCGCGCCAGTAGATTGTCAAAAATTCCCAGCTCATTTTCACCGGCCTCCTTTGGGCTGAATGCGGGGCAGCTTCCCCGCCCCCGCCTCTCTGATATCTCTTCCCGTGTAGTGCACGAAGACGTCATCCAAGGTGGGCTTTTTCAGGTTGACGCTGACGATATCGATGCCCCTTTCCCGCAGCCGGTTCATGATGATGGGAAGGCAGCGTGTACCGTCCGCGTTTATGGTGACGGCCAGGCCTGCGGCTGCGGCCTTGACGTTCCGAACGGCCTTCATGCCCCGCAGCATTTCTTCCGTCGCGGCGTTGTCGCTGGTGTCCAGGTAGATCATATCATTTCCCAGGGCATCTTTGAGCTTGGTCGGATCGCCGGAAGCGATGATCTTTCCGTGGTCCAGGATATCTATCCAGTTGCTGACCTGGTCTGCTTCATCCATGTAGTGGGTGGTAAGAAAGATGGTCGTCCCGGAATCGTTGACCTTTTTGATGTAGTCCCACAGACGGCGCCTGGTCTGCGTGTCCAGGCCGATAGTGGGCTCATCCAGGAAGAGCACCTTGGGGCGGGTCATCAGCCCCCGGCCAATCTCCAGCCTGCGCTTCATGCCGCCGGAGAGAAAGCGGGTGCGCACATTCCTCTTCTCCTCCAGCTCCACCAGCTTAATGATCTCGTCAATTCTCTCTTTTCGTTCCAATTTAGGCATGGAATAGATGCGGCCGTGCAGCTCCAGGGTCTCCCAGACGGTGAGGTCGCGATCCAACGTCTCATCCTGAAAGACGATGCCGATGGAGCGGCGCACCTCTTGCGGCTCTTTGGCCAGGTCGTATCCGGCAATGGTGACGCTGCCCTTTTGTACGGGCAGAAGTGTGGTGAGAATATTGATGACCGTGCTCTTTCCTGCCCCGTTGGGCCCCAGGAAGGAGAAGATCTCGCCTTCTCGCACGAAGAAGCAGACGCCGTCAACGGCTTTGAAGTCGCCGTATTTGTATTCGAGATCCTTGACCTCTATGATTCTCTCGCTCATTTGCAAGGCAGTCTTTCCACCTCTGAGAATTTATAGATGACAGATCGGGCCGGGGGACAAAAGTCTTAACTTATTTGTCTGCCAAGTTAGCATGGTGTGATTAAAAATGACCAAGACAGAAGATTTCTTGATGGAGGCTTTTTCCGGAGAGTCGCAGGCGAACAGGAAATATACCGCTTTTGCCGCCCAGGCCGATAAAGAAGGCTTTCCCCAGGCCGCCAAGCTCTTTCGGGCTGCCGCCGAGGCGGAGGCGGTGCACGCTGCCAACCACCTGCGCGCTTTGAAAGCCATCAAGACCAGCAAGGAGAACCTGCGCGAGGCGATAGCAGGCGAAACGCACGAGTTCAAGGAGATGTACCCGGAGATGATCGCCGCCGCCAAGGCCGAAGGTGCCAGGGACGCAGAGAGGAGCTTCAATTATGCCAATGCCGTGGAAGAGTACCACGCCCGGCTCTATCATGATATGCTGGAGAATCTGGAGACCAAGAAGGAGAGCTATCCCTACTTCGTCTGCCCGGTCTGCGGCATGACAGTGGAGCGCGAGGCCCCGGAGAAGTGCCCGGTCTGCGGCGTAAAGGGATCGCTGTTCAAGAAGGTAGAGTAGATCGGAATATTCCTCTTTTTCAACGCCCTGCCAGCAGAGATATCATCTATTACTACCGCTATTATCTTGCAAAGCGTGAGGGAGATGCGATGGTGGCAAGAAGGCGCGGGCGGATTCTGGTTCTATCTCTGATTTTACTTTTGTTTCTGGTGCTAGCAGCGCAGGCTGAGCCTTCTCGCGTGGTGCAGGCAGAGGAGATACTCAAGAAGATCGAGCTGGGGGAGCCGGTGGAGTACGATCGTGTTACCATTATTGGGGATCTGAATATAAGTGGGCTAAAGCTGCCGAAAGTGCGAATTGAAATAAGTTTGTACGAGAAATTTTTTTTAAATAAGGCGGAGGAGGTGCAGCTTCTCTCGCACACAATAGAAATCACTAATTCTACTGTGCGAGGATTTATGGATCTCAACTATACTTTCTTAAAAGAAGGTGCAAATTTTATAAACACACGATTTGAAAAACCAGTGAACTTTACCGGAACTAGATTCAATCAAACCGCAGGCTTCTGCGGGTCTCATTTTGAAAACGATGCCAAATTCAGTTTGGCAGAATTTGATCAGTATGCGTGTTTCTTGGGATCAAGATTCGATCGAAATGCAGATTTCTCTGGGGGAAAGTTTGATCTATATGTTTCATTTTTAATGGCTAATTTTAATAAAACCGCTGATTTTTCAGGTATATCTTTTGACGACATAGCTGATTTCTCAGGAGCTCGTTTCAACTACGATGCTAATTTTTTAGGGGCTAAATTTAAACAGAAAGCGATTTTCTCCTCAGTGCATTTCTTTGGAGACGTATATTTCTCAGGGGCTCATTTCCGTGAGAATGCAGTTTTCTCCAATGCCATATTCTGCCGTGGTGCGCATTTCTCCGGAGCCTATTTCGAGAATGCGTATTTTTCCAAGGCAATTTTTTATCATGATGCTTTTTTCGATAAGGCTCAATTCAACAAGACTGCGAGCTTTATCGAGACGCAGTTTAACCTGACTGCAAAATTCAATGATGCTACATTCAATAGCATCGCCGTTTTTTGGCTGGCCAAGTTCAACCAATCAGCGATATTTAAGCATGTCCAGTTTGGACAAGATGTCCGATTCTGGGAAAGTCAGTTCCATAAAGAGGCCTATTTCGAATGTTCAAATTTTTTTGATGTATCTTTTAACAGCAGTCGGTTATTACATCGGGAGTGCGGAGGGTCACGAATACCCCAACCTTCAGGTTGGGGATGAAGTGAACCCTCGCCGTTTTTTGCGTTAACTCATATCGATCAACCGCTGCTTCTTTTAAAATGAAATTGTATTTGGCACTTTAGCCACAGGTGGTGCCACCCACCTATGGCTAGGATGTGATAAGCGTTGGAATTGCGTAGTTTTAGCCATGGCTATGGTCAAATTACCTACCACATCGTACTGGTGCCAAAGTATCGATACAAGATATTCTATGATAAGCGAGTTAAAAAGGATTGCGAGCTAATTCTCAACAATATTTGTATGGAGCAAGGCTATAAAATTCATGCAATGGAAATTGTAGACGATCATGTTCACTTGTTCCTGGAATTCCACCCGAGCTCTTCTCTATCAAGAGTCGTTCAATTTTTGAAAGGAGGCAGTTCATATAGGATGTTCAAGCTTCATCCCGAATTGAAAAAAAGATATTGGGGCGGAAGCTTGTGGTCAAGTGGCAAATTCTTTCGATCCGTCGGAAATGTGACTGCTGACACAATAAAGCACTATATTAAGGAATCTCAGAGGAAACCAAAAACAGAGTCGCAATTTTGCAGATCAAAGGGATCTGGGCAAAGAAGGCTCGATGATTTCTGATCTCCAGCTAACCGGGCGTGCGTGCGGCCCGAAGCATACCCCATCCCTTTAGGGTGGGGTGGCCGCACGCAGTTTGATCTGGCGAGGCATTTTTTGATGGTGCATGGATCAACGGTTCAATCTCCCTCTACCAAACCAAGTATGACAAACTCAACAACATTCGCTGGTCGAGCATCCACGACCTGGCCTACGACGACACCGCCTACTACCTTCTGATCGAGAACTTCAAGAAGCTGGGCTTCACCGACGACGCCAGCGAGTGCTACTACTCTTATCGCTGCAAACACCTGTGGGAGCTGCTACGCCAGGGCAAAGTCGATAGCTGGTTCTTCGACCTTCTTGCCTGGGCAACCAACGGCTACGGTCTGCGCCCTGTGAGGCCCCTGGGATGGTCTGTGCTCTTCATCTTTCTGGGCGGTGTCTTCTTCTTCGTCACGAAGAGCATCAGCAGATCAAAAGGCCCGGAGCCGTCCGGAAGAAGACGGCGCGCCATTCGCGGCAAAGATAGCCCGCCACGAGCATGCGAGGTCTCTTTCTGGGAGGCACTCCTGCTCAGTGCTACCTACTTCACCTCTGGCGCAAGCAGCATCATCTCCTCTGTTCCCCAGGAGTTCAGCCCCCTGGGCAGATCGAGATACGTGGTCGTGATTCTCAGGCTGCTGGGATGGATCTTCTTTGTGCTGTTCCTTACGTCTCTTGGCAAAATAGCTTAATCGGGACTTCGCGGCTTCGCGCCTTCGCGTGAGAAACGTGGAGCCAAATATTGCATCACGATCCATCGGAGCTGTCAGTCCGTTTCCACTATTTGAGTAACCTGCTATCCCTCTTCCGGATCGCGTCGGGATACGACCAGCCACCTGGCCAGCATCTCGGCCAGCTCCTCCGATTGGACAGGCTTGGCAATGAAATCGCTCATCCCCGCCAGGAGGCATTTCTCCCGGTCGGCCTGCATGGCGGAAGCGGTCATGGCGATGATGGGAATGCTCGGACTGCTCGCCGCCGACTCTTTTTGCCGCACAGCGCGGGTGGCCTCGAAGCCGTCCATCTCGGGCATCTGGCAGTCCATCAGTACCAGATCGTAAGGTACAGTCTGCAGAGCCTCGACAGCCTTCTGGCCATTGGCCACCACATCCGTCCGGATGCCCAGCTTTTTCAGCATGGCCAGGGCGACCCTCTGGTTTACAGGATTGTCCTCCACCAACAGGATGCGCACCTTGTCGGGTAGAGATGGAGCATCATCAGCTTCCGGCGCCTTTTGCACCTTGCTGTCCAAGACCTCTTCCTCTGCTTGCTTGTCGGGAACCTTCTCGAACCTGGCTGTGAACCAGAATGTCGATCCGACTCCTTCCACGCTCTGGGCTCCTATCTTGCCGTTCATCATCTGGGCCAGTTGTTTGGAGATGGCAAGACCCAGGCCCGTTCCGCCGTATTTTCGTGTGGTGGAGCCGTCTGCTTGCGTGAAGGGCTTGAACAGGGCCTTCAATCGGTTGGCCGGGATGCCGATTCCGGTATCGCTGACCGAAAAGCGAAGCGTGATCTTTCTCTTTTCCTCTTTCTCCACGCTCACCTGGATCTGGATATTGCCCCGGTTCGTGAACTTCGCGGCATTGCCTCCCAGGTTGGCCAGAATCTGACAGAGCCTTCCGGCGTCGCCCCGCAACAGCATAGGCACAGCCGCTTCCACCTGGCAGGATAGCTGCAAGCCTTTTTCCTGGGCGCTCCTGGCCAGGAGATCGGTTGTATACTTCAGCACGCCGGCCAGGTCGAAGTCTCGCATCTCCATCACCAGCTTATTGGCCTCAATCTTGGAGAAATCCAGGATATCGTTGATGAGTGCCAGCAGCGCTTCGCCGCTGATGTTGATGGTTTGGGCGTATTCCTGTTGCTCGCTATTCAAATCCGTGTCCAAGAGCAATTCGGTCATGCCTATGACGCCATTCAAGGGCGTGCGGATCTCATGGCTCATGTTGGCCAAAAATTCGCTCTTGGCGGCGTTGGCCTTTCTGGCCAGTCCGGTCAATTCATTGGCCTTGGCAATTGATTGCTTTAATTGCCGGTTGGTCTTTTGCAGCTCCTCTTCCGCCCACTTGCGCTCGGTTATATCCCGGATGATTCCCACGATAAACCTGTTCCCGGAAATGTCCGTATACAATGTCTTCTTGGTTATTATGGTGCGATCGACTCCTTGGGAATCGGTAATTGTTTCCTCATTCACGTTCTCTTTTCCCGTCTCAAAGACCCGCTCGTCCTTTTCCAAGAAAACGTCAACTTGCTCTTCCGGAAAGAAGTCGTAGTCCATCTTTCCCAGGAGTTCCTCACAACTGCGGCCCGATAATGCACAAAAAGCGTTGTTTACCAAAACAAATTGATGCTGCCGATTCTTGACAAATAAGGGATCGCCTATGGAATTGATTATCTTTTCCAGGTAGTCCTTGGATTCTTGCAGCTCTTCTTTTGCTCTCTTGCTCTCGGTGATGTCGCGAATGGATTCTATGGCACCCAGGCGCTTTCCTTTGGCATCGAAGATCGGTGCTCCCGTTGCCCATACATTTGCCCCTCTGCCACCGAACAATGCCGGGGTAAATATTTCTGCATAGAGTGTATTCCCTTTTCGTCGCACATATTGATAGTTGCATGCAATTTCTTTATCGTCCTTATCTAATAGATCCAGCAACTGTCGTCGTCTTTCACCATAGAACGGGATGGCATAAGCATGATCTCCTTGACCGATCATATCCTTCTTGTTGACCCCGGTCATCTCCTCCATGGCCCTGTTCCAGGCGATTACCTTTCCTTCTAGATCGATGACAAAGGTTGCATCCGGAAGAAACTCAATAATCGCTTTCAGTTTACTCGCCGATTCCTGCTCGGCATCATCCTTTTGCTTTTGCTCGGTGATGTCTGAAAGGAGTCCGGTTATTCCCACTGACCGACCCAGTTCGTCGATCTCAGGCCTGCTGGTGGTCCTTACCGGCCGGTATTGATTATGGTTGTCCCGTATGCGGAATTCGTAAGGCTCAAGCTCGCCTTGCAACGTCTTGAAAAAGCTGACTTTCAGGCCGGGCAGGTCCTCGGGGTGAATGAATGCGGTAAAGTCCTCTCCAATTACTTCTTTTGGCTTGTATCCCAGCAGTTGTTCCACTACCGGACTTACGTAAATGATGAGACCCGCGCCGTCCAGGGTAAAGATAACATCGTTGAGGTTCTCTACAAGCGTTCGATATTTTTCCTCCGACCTTTTCAGCGCCTCTTCTACGATTTTGTGTTCCGTGATATCTATCAGAAATCCCTGGTAAGATGAAGCAATATTATTCGGGTCATTTATCGCATTGGCCTGGATGGAAACCCAAACCCGTCTTCCGTCTTTGCGGAAATAACTCTGCCACGAAGTTCTTCACGCTGCCAATTTCTTCCAGGAGGCGATGAAACTCCTGGTACCGGAAGGGATCGACAAAAACCTGCCTATCTATGTCTGTGATGGAATTTATCAGATCCTCAGGAGAATCATATCCCAGGATGTGAGCTAGAGCGGGATTCGCAATCGCATAGCGTCCTGCCGCTGATGTCTGATAGATTCCCAATACCTCATTCTCACAGAGGTATTGGGAAATTTCTCTGGCTCGCATCCAATCGTTTTTCATTTAGATCTTCCTACGGTTTTTCCGATCATAATACAATAGATTATGATATACTTTAATCTGATGGATTTCTTGATCAGTATCCTATTTGTTATTTCCACTGCACCATGTCGCATAACTGAGGCGATTTTCCGAAAAAAGAAAAAAAGAGCAAAAATTATTTACCTCGACCCCCTATCTTTCAGGCCATGAGATATCTTATACTTTTGGTTCTGGCTCTGCTGCTCTGCAGCTTTGCAGCGCTCGGCCAGACGAACCGCACCACTCTCGATGAATTGATGACCTCAGCTTTACAGGCTCTGGTGATCGACTCCTCGGCTAGTCTTGAATCCTACCGCTTTTCCATGGAGATGGAGCAGAAAATAGATCTGGTAAACCTCTCAGCGGGCGATTCCCAGAAACTCTACACACGCTCTTTCGGCTACGGCATGGCCAACATGACTGATCATGCTCTAAAGTTGTCCACGGCCTCACTCACTTATGCAAAGGACGATGAGGACAACACCAGCGCCATTGCTCTGGAGGAGTATCTTATCAACGACACCCTCTACCTCAAGGTCGATGGAAACTGGACGGCCATGAAGATGCCCGGCGTGGCTGATGCCTGGTCAGCGCAGAACACAGTGACCCAGCAGCTCAAGATGTTCAACCAGTCTCGCCTCTCCCTGATCGGCTCGGAGATGGTGGATGGAGTGGACTGCTACATGGTTCGGGCGGAGATGGATATGAGTACCGTGGCCAATCAGCTCGCCGGAGAGGTGCCATCTCTTGTGCCTATGCCCGGCATGAACTACACTGAACTCTTCCGCAATATGAGAATGGACGTTAACTACTGGATCACCAAAGATACTCACCTTCTCAAGAAGACGGATGTAACTGAGGTCTTCACAATGACCCCCCAGTCTTTAGGCCTGCCTGCCAACGAATCTGGAGCCCTGGAAATGAGAATAAATGCTAAAGTCTCCATGCTCTTTGAGGATTTTAATGAAAGCGTAAATATCAAGCTTCCAGCCGAGGCAAAAAATGCCCCGCTCTTTCCCATGGGTCTAATAGCATCCAAAGAAGCAGTTCCCGTTGTCCCGGACGGCAATGAGACGATGAATAAAAATAATACCACTCAGGCTGCCGCGACCGCCTGAGTGGTATTATTTTTTCAAGTTTAAATATTATCTCTTTCGCCAGGCCAGCAGGATCATGCTAATAGCCAGAAAGGCGGGCAGCACACCCATGCCCGGCGATTGCTGTGCCGTCTCGTTCTCTGTCTCGTTTTCGAAATCGAGATGAGTCTTCTTCTTGGTGCTCTTGGCAGCCATGCCGAGGCTTGAGATTCCAACGACCTTGGCAGCATCCCCTGTAATGGAATGTGACCCTGTTGAGGATACGCTTTTGCTGGAGAAACCGCTCGATTTTCCTCCACTTCTTCCACTCGACTTGGCATCTATAGCCGCTACGCTGAACAGAAACAGCACGAGCAGCAATACAAAAATAACCTTCAGCTTCATTTCTATTTCACCTATCATTATCATATTCAATGCCCCAGATGGCCCCCCGAACTGCTCTCAATAGGTCCGGCATCCTCGTAGCCCTGCCGCTGGCCCGTGCCGGCCAGGCGGGTGAGCATCTCGGGATGGTAGAGCAGGCGGACAGCATTTAGTGCGTGCTCTTCGGCGCGCCTTTGTGCGAGCAATGCCAGCGTGCGCTCATCAGGGGCCTCATCCTCATGCACAAAGACCTCGATGATGTGCTTATTGGTCATAAGCTGGGCGGCGATCAGGCCGCTGGAGGCCTCGTGGGCACACATCTTATCTTTCTCCGCAGGTCCTGGCATGCCCAGGGCCATGACGATATCGCATTTCTCCTCTTCCAGGAGCTTCTTGGCGGCGAGGGGCAGGTCCTTGATGCCGGGAACGGTATAGCGGACGATCTGTGCGGAGACCTCTTTCTTGATGACGCTGATGGCCGCGCGGGCCATGTCCACGCGGGCAAATGTGGTGTCGGCGATGCCGATGCGTTTCATGACCTGAGGAATGATGATAAAAGTTCTTAGGCTTATCGGTCTCCTCGCAAAGCAAAATCAGCTAGCGCTAAGGTAGCTTCAACCGACACAGTTAATAAGGGGTAATTGGTTTGCTGATGGCTCGTGGCCTGGGGCGGCTTTTCGATACAATCTCCCTCCTTTACCTTTTGCAGCCTTGGGCCCTTTCCTCCTTTCCATCCAATGGCAATTCTTTGCAGATCAATTTGTCGGATGAGCATCACCCGCAGTACTTGCACCCCGGCACCGTCTCTCCGTTGCCCAGGTAGAGCACCTGGCAACGGCAGCCGTAGCGAAAGACGGTGACGCCCTTGCAGCCCAGGTCGTAGGCCAGATTGTAAACCTTCAGGACATCGTCCACCGTGGCGCTCTCCGGCAGGTTGACCGTCTTGGAGACGGCGTTGTCCGTATACTTCTGGAAGGCGGCCTGAATGCGTACATGTTGCTGTGGTGGGATGTCCAGAGCCGTGACGAACAGGTCTTTCAGATCCTGGGGCACTCCCGCTATATCCGCAGCCGAGCCTTTTCTGGCCAGCTCCGCTCTCAGCTCTGGAGTATAGATGCCGCGCGCCACTGCTGCGTCCTCAAAGAGGGGCGAGACTTCCAAAAGGCGCGCCCCCTCCAGCACCCGGCGCACAAAGGCCAGCGCAAAGAGGGGCTCGATGCCGCTGGAGGTCCCCGCGATGATGCTGATGGTGCCTGTGGGTGCGATGGTAGTCACCGTGGCGTTTCTCATGGCGCTCCAATTCTTGAGTTTGGACTCTTCAAAGAGCGGAAAAGAGCCGCGCTCTTCGCCCAATCGGGCCGACTGCTCCCTGGCCCGCTCCGCGATGAATTTCATGATCCCTTCCGCTACGCGCACGGCTTCCTGGGAGTTGTAGGAGATATTCATCCGGATGAGCATCTCGGCAAAGCCCATCACCCCGAGACCGATCTTTCGCGACTGCAAGGTGGTCTCTTCGATTTGCTGCAAAGGATAGCAGTTCATCTCGATGACATCGTCCAGGAAGCGCACGGCCAATGAGACCAGCTCCATAAGCCGTTCCCAGTTCATCTCACCTCTCTCCACCAGCTTGGCGAGATTGATGGACCCCAGGTTGCAGGACTCGTAGGACAGCAGGGGCTGCTCGCCGCAGGGATTGGTGCTCTCAATCAGGCTGGGCAAAGGGTGAGCGGCATTGATCCTGTCTATGAAGATCATGCCCGGATCACCACCTCGCCAGGCAGAGTTAGCGATGCAGTCCATTGTCTCTGCGGCATTGATATGTCCCGCGACCTGGCCGGTTCGCGGATTGATCAGATCCATATCGCAGCCCTGCCGCGCCCTGCGCATGAATTCATCGGTTGCCGCCACAGAGATGTTGAAGTTCTCCAAAAACCCCGGTTTTTCTTTGGCCTGGATGAATCCCAGGATGTCCGGGTGATCGACGCGTAGCGTAGCTATGTTGGCGCCCCGGCGGCGGCCTCCCTGCTTGATCACATCCGTGGCCGTGTCGAAGATGCGCATGAAGGATACCGGGCCGCTGGCCACGCCGCCCGTCGCGCGCACCACATCATTTTTAGGCCGCAGCCGGGAGAAGGAGAAGCCCGTGCCTCCCCCGCTCTGATGAATAAGGGCCATGCTCTTGAGAGCCTCGAAGATGGCGGAGAGCGAGTCTTCCACGGGCAGGACGAAGCAGGCGGACAACTGGCCCAATGGGAGCCCCGCGTTCATGAGCGTGGGGGAGTTGGGCAGAAATTCCAGGCTACACATCATCGTCAAAAATTTGCTGCGGCAAATTTTTGCGTCGCCCCCATACTTAATCTCGGCCCGCGAGACATGAGCGGCCACGCGCTCGAACATCTCTTTGGAGGTCTCAGCGACAGCCCCGCGCTCGTCGCGACGTAGATATCTCTTCTTGAGAACTGTAACGGCATTGCTGGAGAGCAAAAGGTCGTCGGCAATGGCTGCGGCAATCCTCTCCTGGTCAAGTTTAATGCTCTTAATCATTGCAGCGTCCCGCTACTGTTATCATGCAGAATCAATATAAACGTACATGTTAGAAATGGACTTAATCATTCTCACGAGGTTCCTCAAATGAAGATTGCAATATCAGGAAAAGGAGGTGTGGGCAAGACCACCCTGGCCAGCACCTTAGCCCGTCTCTTTGCCCGCGACGGCTACAATGTTCTAGCTATTGACGCGGACCCGAGCATGAACCTGGGCTCAGCTCTGGGCATCCCTAATTTGCCCAAGCCCGTCACCGAGCACAAAGACTTAGTTGAGGAGCGGGCGGGCATGCCCGGCGGCATGTTCAAGATGAATCCCAAGGTCGATGACGTGGTGGACATGTGCGGCTGCACTGGGCCCGACAATGTCAAGTTAGTGGTCATGGGTACCATCGATTCCGGCGGCTCAGGCTGCATGTGTCCCGCCAATGCGTTTGTGAAAGCGCTCATCAGGCACGTCATCGTTCGGGAAAAGGATCTGGTGATCATGGACATGGAAGCTGGCATCGAGCACTTAGGCAGGGCCACAGCTCGCGGGGTCGATGCCATGATCGCCGTGGTAGAACCAGGCATGAGATCCATTGAGACCGTGGAGAGGATAATGCATCTGGGCAAGGAGATCGGCATTACCAGGTACTTTGCCGTCATAAACAAGGCCGACGACCCCGGTCCCGTGGCCGAGAAGCTGGCCTTGATGGGCATACCGGTCCTGGGGACCATTCCCTTTGACAAATGCCTGGTAGAAGCAGACCTGGCAGGCAAGCCGCCCATCGATGTAAACTGTCCGGCCATAGAATCCATACGAAAGATTAAGACCAAATTAGAAGAGATGTTCGGCGAAAAAAAGCAGCCGGCCTAGAAGGTCATGCTGCCTGCTTTTATTCCCTCTTTTACAATCGATCCGATTACCTTTGCGCCCGGCCCCATGATACGGCAGGCCTTTTGGGCCTCGTTTTCGGCTACTACGACCAGGAAGCCCATGCCCATGTTGAATGTGCGGTACATCTCGCTTTCATCCACATTGCCCAGCTCCTGCAGGAAGCGGAAGATGGATTGCGGCTCCAGGGGATCGGTGATCTCAAAGCCCAGCGCTGAGATTCGGCGCAGCTTGAGAAGGCCCGAGCCGGTGATGTGGGCGAGGCCATGCACATCGCACTCCTGCACCAGTTTCACGATCTCGGGATAGATCCGGGTGGGTGTGAGCAGCTCCTCTCCAATGGTATTTTTCCCGCCGGGCATCCGGTCGAAGTAGGTGTACTTGGACTCGGCTATGATGCGCCGGGCCAAAGTATAGCCGTTGCTGTGCAGGCCGCTGCTGGGCACGCCCACCAGAGCATCACCCAGTTGGATCTTCTCGCCCGTGATCACCTTGTCCTTGTCCACGACGCCGATGGCGGTGCCTGCCAGGTCGAAGCCCCGGATGATCTCCGGGAGGGATGCAGTCTCCCCTCCCACGATGGTCATATTGGAGATCTCGGCGCCTTTCTGAAGGCCCACCGCAATTTGCCCCGCACGCTCAGGATCCACCTTCTCTACGGCCAGATAGTCCACAAAGGCGATGGGCTCGGCCCCGATGGCATAAAGGTCGTTGACATTCATGGCGATGCAATCGATGCCGATCGTATCCCACTTGGAAATAGCATTGGCAATGAGGACCTTGGAACCCACACCATCCGTAGTCATGGCCAGGGCAAAGCTGCCCATATCCAGGAGTCCGGCGTAGTGGCCGATCTCGGTCATGGGCGCTCCGAAGCCTTTGCGTTTCGTCGTCAGCACGGCCTTCATGGCATCAATGGATCTATTCTCCTGGTGAATATCCACGCCCGCCTCTCTGTACGTCAGCCCCTTCATGTTTCTCCTCCCAGGCCAAACTCACGGTGCAGCTCTCTTACCGCCTGCTCGGCGTCCTTGGAGGCGACAACGAATGAGATGTTAAGCTGACCCGATGCCTGGCTGATCATGACCACATTTATCTTGGCCGCGCCCATGGCCTTGAAGACGCGCGCGGCAACGCCCGGTGTGCCTGCCATTCCTGCGCCAACTACTGCCACGGCAGAGACATCATGATCGTGCGAGATATCCTTGACCAGATCTCTGGGAAACTCTGCTCTTAGGGCATCCTCTGCTTTCTCCACCTGCCGCTCCTCAATGATCATGGAGATATTGACTTCCGACGATCCCTGGCTGATCATGACGATATTGATGCCTGCCTTGGCGAGAGCAGAAAAAGCGCGGGCAGCGACGCCCAGCGTTCCAATCATGCCTGCGCCGGAAATGTTGAGCAGGGCCACATTCTTGTGCAGCGTCACTGCCTTTATCACATCTGCTTTGGGTACATCTTCATGCACAATCAGAGTGCCTGGGATATCGGGATCGAAGGTGCATTTGACGCGCACTGGGATGCCCTTTCGGATGGCAGGCTCAATGGAGCGGGGGTGCAAGACCTTGGCCCCGAAGTTGGACAGCTCCATTGCCTCCCGGTAAGATATCGAGGGAATGGACCTGGCCTCGGGCACGATCTTGGGGTCGGTAGTCATGATGCCGTATGTCTCCTTCCAAAACCAGATCTCATCGGCATCAATAGCCGCCCCGATGAGCGAAGCGGACAGATCCGAGCCGCCCCGCCCTAAGGTGGTAATCGTGCCCTTTTCGTCTTTGGCGATGAAGCCGGTGACCACGGGAACGCCTTTGAGCGGCAAGAGCCTTTGGGGAATCAAATTGTAGGTCTTTTCCAGGGGCCTGCAGTCGCCATAGTTGCTGTCTGTGATGATTCCGGCCTCTGAGCCGGTATAGTGCAAAGAGGGTATGCCCATATCTCTCAAGACTCCGGCCAGAATGGGTGCCGCCAGTTGCTCGCCATAGCTGGATATATAATCCAAAGAGCGTGCAGTAAGCTCACCCAGGTAGCAGATGCCGATGTAGGCTTTCTCGAGCTCAGACAGCTTGTTAGATATCGTCTCACTGACCTCTTTGGCGATTTGAGGATCTTTTATGGCATCAGTTATGGCCTGATTGTGCCTATCCGTGAGCTTCTCCATGAAATCGATCACTTCTGAGACATTTCCCTCCTTTGCTGCTTTTTTGGCACAGGCCAAAAGGTCGTCAGTGACGCCTTGCAGGGCGGAAGTAACCAAAACGATCTCATTGTCGCGGCTAAAATGTAAGACCAGATCTCCTACATGCCGCAGTCTGTTTCCGTCAGCAACGGAAACACCACCAAACTTCATTACCAAGCGCGCCATCGTAAAAACCGTTGATCTGCTTTTCTCGCCGCGATTTAAGCTTTATCCATAATTATAATTTCGCGCCAAATTCGATTTTGAAACCGCCCTGAGATGGCCGAAGGCTTAAATAGATTGAGTCCGAGGAATCTGAGTCCTAGTCTGGATTTAACCTTTATCTTAAACTTCGCGAGGCGTATTATGGGCAAGAGGAAGAAAATAGCAGAACGTGTAACGACTCTGATGGACAAGCCTGAGTTTATCCGGAACATCGGAATCGTAGCACATATTGACCACGGCAAGACAACCCTTTCTGATAACCTTCTGGGAGGCGCAGGCATGATCTCCATGGACCTGGCAGGCAAGCAGCTCTTCATGGATTTCGATCCCCTGGAGCAGGCGCGCGGAATTACTATCGATGCGGCCAATGTATCCATGGTTCACGAGATAGATGGCAAGGAATATCTCATCAACATGATTGATACTCCCGGCCACGTGGACTTTGGAGGCGACGTTACTCGGGCTATGCGGGCGGTTGACGGCGCAGTGGTTGTAGTGGATGCTGTTGAAGGCGCCATGCCTCAGACGGAGACCGTGCTGCGGCAGGCTCTCAAGGAGGGTGTCAGGCCGGTCCTGTTCGTCAATAAAGTGGACCGCATGATCAATGAGCTGAAAGTTGAGCCGAAAGATATGGCCATGCGCCTGGGCAAGGTCATTGACAATGTCAACAAGCTCATCCAAGGAATGGATGAAGAGAAATATAAAGCCGGCTGGAAGCTGGATGCTGCTCGGGGAAATATCGCCTTTGGTTCGGCTCTCTATAATTGGGCCATCAGCGTGCCCGAGATGAAGAAGACAGGCATCGGCTTTGAGCAGGTCGTCGAATACTGCCGGGCAGGAAAGATGAAGGAGCTGGCCGAGAAGGTTCCACTTTATATCGCTGTAAACGATATGATCGTCAAGTTCCTTCCCAGCCCCATTGCAGCCCAAAAGGAGAGGGTCAAGGTCATCTGGCATGGCGATTGGGATAGCGCGGTGGGAAAAGCCATGGCTACCTGCGACCCAAAAGGTCCCGTCGCTTTCATGATCAACAAGTTGAAGATCGACCCGCATGCAGGCGAAGTTGCCACGGGCAGGCTCTTTTCCGGAACCCTGCGTCGAGGCATGGAGCTGTATGTATCCGGCGTGGTCGATACCAATCGTATTCAGCAGACGGGCATCGTCATGGGTGCGGAGAGAGTTGAGGTAGAGGAGATACCAGCCGGAAACATTGCTGCCGTGACTGGTCTTCGGGACGCCATTGTGGGCTCTACCATCTCTTCGGAACAGAACATGTCGCCCTTCGAGCAGATCAAGCACGTCTCCGAACCGGTCATGACCGTAGCCGTCGAGGCCAAGAACACCCGCGACCTGCCAAAGGTTGTAGAGGTCTTAAGGCAGATCGCCAAAGAGGACCCAACCCTGCAGGTCACCATCAACGAGGAGACCGGCGAGCACCTCCTGGCCGGCATGGGCGAACTGCATCTGGATGTCACTGTGACCAGGCTGCAGCGCGAT
The DNA here is from genome assembly GCA_025361645.1 of Methanothrix sp. Classification (GTDB taxonomy): domain Archaea; phylum Halobacteriota; class Methanosarcinia; order Methanotrichales; family Methanotrichaceae; genus Methanothrix. Next base: position 13,894 of record JANYKI010000093.1, on the reverse strand, counting down.
CGCGGTGTGGAGCTTAAGACCTCTCCGCCCATAGTCGTATATCGTGAGTCCATCGGCGGCAGAGCAGGACCTGTGGAAGGCAAGTCTCCTAACCACCACAACCGCTTCTACATCGAGTTTGAGCCCCTGGAACCGGGCGTGATCGAGTCCTTGAAAGAGGGCAAGATCAGCATGAAGATGGAAGAGGTCGAGCGTAGGAAGGTTCTCCTCGATAACGGCATGGGAAAAGAGGAGGCGAAGAGCATTGTCGGATACTTTGGCACCAATGTCCTCCTCAACATGACCAAGGGCATTCAGTACCTGAGAGAGACCATGGAGCTCATCTTAGAGGGCTTCGAGGAGGCTCTGAAGAACGGCCCCATCTGCAGGGAACCCGCGCAGGGTATAAAAGCCAAGATCGTAGATGTAAAGCTGCATGAGGACGCCGTGCACCGCGGCCCCGCTCAGGTCATTCCTGCGGTCAGGCAAGCCGTGCAGGCTGGAATACTTATGGCGGATCCGGTTTTATTGGAGCCCTTCCAGAATGTCTATATACAGGTGCCTCAGGATCAAATGGGTGGAGCTATGTCTGAGATCCAGGGAAGGAGAGGCGTTATCCTGAACATGGACAGCCAGGGCGATATGATTATCCTTAAATCCAAGATGCCTGTGGCTCAGATGTTCGGATTCTCCGGGGCCATAAGGTCGGCCACCGAAGGAAGAGCACTCTGGTCCTCGGAGTTCGCCGGCTTTGAGCCCTTGCCTGCCAATTTGCTGCAAGATACCGTCAAGCAGATTCGGACCAGAAAGGGCCTGAAACCTGAGATGCCCAAACCTTCCGATTACCTGAAGGTCGTTTGAGCGCGACCTCTAGAAAAGATGAAATACTGAAAAATATTGATAGTGCCAGTTGGAGGAAATGAATTATGGCAGAAGCAAAGCCACATCTCAATCTCGCATTCATTGGACACGTCGACCACGGCAAGTCGACGACCGTAGGCAGATTGATGTTCGAGACGGGAGCTGTAGATGCTCACGTCATTGATGAGTACAGGAAAGAAGCAGCATCCAAGGGAAAGGCGACCTTCGAGTTCGCCTGGGTCATGGATAGCCTGAAGGAAGAGCGCGAGAGGGGCGTTACCATTGATATCGCCCATCATCGCTTCGATACCGCCAAGTTCTACTTTACCGTGGTGGATTGCCCCGGTCACAGGGACTTCGTAAAGAACATGATCACCGGCGCCAGCCAGGCTGATGCCGCGGTGCTGATCGTGGCCGTCCCGGACGGCGTCATGGCTCAGACCAAGGAACACGTCTTCCTTTCCAGGACACTGGGAGTCAGCCAGCTTGTCGTGGGCATGAACAAGATCGATGCCACCACCCCACCCTTCGACGAGAAGAGATTCAACGAGGTCAAGGAAGAGGTAGGCAAGCTGCTCAAGATGGTTGGATTCAAGGTGGAGGATATACCCTTCGTGCCCATATCCGGCCTGATGGGAGACAACCTTTCCAAGCCCAGTGACAACCTGAAGTGGTACAAGGGCCCAACCCTTCTGGAAGCCCTGAACAACCTCAAGGTGCCCGCGAAGCCGACCAATTTGCCCCTGCGCGTACCGGTGCAGGATGTCTACACAATCTCTGGTGTGGGCACAGTGCCAGTAGGCCGTGTCGAGACGGGCGTCATGAGAAAGAACGACAAGATCATCTTCGAGCCCGCCGGAGCTACTGGCGAGGTCAAGTCCATTGAGATGCATCACGAGGAAGTTGTCGAGGCATTCCCCGGCGACAACATCGGATGGAACGTGCGCGGTGTCGCTAAGAACGACATTCGTCGCGGCGACGTTTGCGGATCGGTAGCTAAGCCCCCGACCGTGGCCAAGGAGTTCAAGGCCCAGATCGTAGTGTTGCAGCACCCCAGCGCCATATCGGCGGGATACACCCCGGTGTTCCACTGCCATACAGCGCAGATCGCGTGCACCCTCACTGCTATTCTGGCCAAGCTGGACCCAAGGTCCGGCGCGGTCAAGGAAGAGAATCCTGCCTTCATCAAGGCTGGAGATGCGGCCATCATCATGGTTACTCCCTCCAAGCCCATGGTCATCGAACCGGTGAAGGAGATTCCTCAACTGGGAAGGTTCGCCATTCGAGATATGGGCACGACCGTCGCAGCCGGCATGTGCATCAGCGTGGTACCACGCTAAATTAATTTTTTGGTGTAAAACATGCAGAAGGCAAGAATTCGACTTTCCGGCACTAATCCCTTGATGCTGGACGATATATGCAGCCAGGTAAAGGGGATTGCTCAGAGAACAGGCGTTCACATGGCGGGACCCATCCCGCTGCCCACCAAAAAGATGGTGGTTCCCTGCAGGAAGAGTCCTGACGGCGAAGGAACTGCCACCTGGGATCACTGGGAAATGAGAGTGCACAAGAGGCTCATCGATCTGGATGCTGATGAGAGGGCGCTTCGCCAACTCATGAGGATTCAGGTCCCAAAGAATGTAAATATTGAGATTGTGCTGGAAAGCTAAATCATTAGTTAGGGGCTGCTTCCGTGGGTTGAAGGGCCCGCTAACTTATATATTCTAAAATTTTACTCATAATGGACTCGTAGTATAGTCTGGATAGAATAGAGGCCTCCGGAGCCTCGGACCCGGGTTCGAATCCCGGCGGGTCCGCTACACTTTTTTAACTCATTGCATCAGAACGTGGCGGCACGATCACTAAACCATCTGTATTGATGGGGTTGGCCGCCAGCTTTCCGGAAGCATTAATAAAATGGCCTATGGGCAGCTTTCCCCAGCTCCATAGCTGTGTCTCATTGGTGGTGTTGGTCATGTTGGTGCTGTTGTTTAGATCAATTGTGCCGAGAATGGCACGGCCAGAGTTCCCGCTTAGCTGCAAAGGTACGGCAAAAGAGCTGCCTGCCAATAACACGAATATTAAGCCTAACACTATCGAGTTCTTCATATCACTCACCCTTATATTCACACATTTCATGGCTAATTAATGGTTTGCCTCTCCAGTCATCATTGGTCGTCGCAGGAAATACCAGGGCGAGATAATGGAGGTTCGCGACACACCCCAAGCACCAGGCCAGGCTGGTCTTTTTGCACGGTAAGTGCTTGTTTGGATGTGCCTTCGTCTCCTTTTCATCCCTTCCCTGGCTCAGCCGCAAACTACAAATATCTATAACGATCATACAGATAGTTTGTTGCGTCCTGCAAGGGTTGGCGGGCGTGTCGTGGGCTTAACCGCAATTCCGATAATGCTCTGTTTCAGGAGATGCATGCCTTCGTGGCAATGCATTCGGGCTATGGAGCCTGTGAGGCAAAATGAACCCGGCAGCTGAAAGTTGCATGCCATAAACGGCCTAGCAATCTGCCGGGATCTCTCACGCTAATACACGACCGGGAAACAGGAGCGCGACGCAAACCATTGGCAGAAGGCGAGCACGAGGCCCCATGAGAACGGGTTCCTTTAAAACGGACGCTGTGTCAAATTCCAGTGCTCTGCCGCCTTCCGGCTTTTAGTCGGGCTTCGGGCAGGGTCAAGTCATCACTGCGTTGACTGGCTCCTTCATAAGGACGCTGTGGCTTTCGGCGCTGGCCTGCCTGAGACCTCGATTCGCTTGACTTTTGCCTCCCTCCTTATTCATTATCCTGTCCCAATTGTGGGCAAGCCTTATTGCCTCAGCCATCTATCTTTTACAATAAAGAACAATGGTGGGGAAATAAATGGATGATACAGATATGAAGATTCTTGGAGCTATCAATAGCATTTCCTCCAAGTCTTTTGTCAGTCCCGTCAAAGTCAATGAGCTCCTAAAGCTTAACGAAACTGAACTTGGAAATCGTTTAAAGATTTTGAAGAAATCCGGGCAGGTAGACATTATGACCAGTGATTATCCGTCGAGTTTGACTCTTCCTAATGCCATCTCAAAAGTCTATCTCACCGAATTGGGACGACAGAGCTTGACGCAAAAAAGATAGGACTTTTCACCTCGTTGACCAAGGAGGCCCCATCCGAGGGTAGAGTTGTCTTTATGGCCGCCCATGTGTGAGCATGGTAAGACTTTACAAGTCTGATGTCAACCGACCAATCGCAGCCCGACTTTTTACGGAGCCGCAAGCCACGTCCTTTAGGGCGTGGTAGTTGACTGCCAGAGTCCCTGGTCCCCTCAATCTCCGCCCTCCTTCGGGAAAACCATTATCGTTATAAACTATGCATGTGACCGCAATAGAGGAAATGTTCCTGGTAGCAGGGAGGCTTTTGCGGATGATCAAGCATATCGTTATGTTCAAGCTCAAAGAATGGGCAGAGGGCAGGGATAAGGCGGCAAATATCAAGGCGCTGAAGGCTAAGCTGGAAGCTCTTCCCGCCCAAATCGAGGAGATCAAGTTCTTCGAGGTGGGTATCAACTTCATTGAGGCGGGCGTGGCCTATGATCTGGTCCTGGTTTCAGAATTCGAGAGCAAAGAAGCCCTTTACCGCTACCAGAAGCACGCCGAGCACGTCTTGGTGGCAAACTTTGTCGGCAAAGTATGCGAGAGCCGGATAGTAGTGGATTATGTCCTCTGATCTGCCCTAAGTGATCTCATCCTTCAGCCCCTTTTGGAAGTGGCCGTGGGTTATGCCCCCCAGGGCCAGGGGCCGGATGGAATCCTTCAGGCTTTCCAGATCCTGGCGGAGAGTCCCGCCTCCCCTCTCGGTCAGATCTATGGCCTTTTTGTAAATCTTTGTCATCTCGCGGGCGTACTCTCCCGTCCGGCCTCGCGCGTCTACGGCCACTCCATCTAGATCGATGGCGAATATCTCGGGCATCTGGTCGAGCAGGCAGGTCTCGGCAGAGTTAAAGATGTGCGTCCTCCGATCATCATCCAGGCGCAGGGGAAAGATGCGTCTCATGTCCTGCAGGCCCCAGAATTCTTTTGCATCATATTCTCCTTGGGCGGGAAGGGGCATACAGTCCTCGGCTACCATAACCTCCTGGCTACCCTGCACCATCAGCTCCATCTGGGGCGCGTCCGGGATAAGGCGCACAACGGCTACGGTATCGGCCAGTTGCCGGGCGGACAGCTCTGGAGAGAGAGTGAGTTGCTCTAAGGGCGGAGCTAGCGCCTGCACGGTCAGGTGATTGCAGACATTGAGGCCGGAGGCTCCATAAAGATGGACCTTGGGGCCGGCCCCTATAACGGCCTGTACGCCACCCACGTTCTCCACCATAATCGCGTCGATATTTGCTCTGGCCAGCAGGGGATTGGCGAACTTGAAAAAATCGGCGTCGGTGATTTTGGGCCACTTCCAGATCAGCGGCACTTTTCCGCAGATGGCCTTTGCCTCTTCTATCAGCTTCTCGGCTTTTAGGGTCCGGTCTTTCTCCCCCCATCCCAGGACGGGCTCAAAGTAAACCCGCTGGCATCCTCCCAGAACGGCGCCCCTCACGGTCTCCAGGCTATCGGCATAGACGGCCAGTGAGGGTATGCGACCAACAGATGTGGTCGGGGCATTGGAGGCAGGACCAGTAGAGGCAGGAGATGCAAAGGCAGACAGGTTCAGCTCTTTCAATATATCTCGCGCCCTCTCTACCTTCTCCTTCGTGGGGCGCCTCTTTTCCAAAAGGGCCTCTTGCACCTTTTCCAAGAGATCACGCCGAGCCTGGTTTAAGGCACCTAAGGGAGCGAAAAGATCCCCGGCGTAGTCCATGGCAATCTTTTGGACGACAAAGGGCGTTCCACCCGTTCGCAGCATCTGCGATTCGATCTGCTGCCGGGAAGTGGGCTGATTTTTGGCCTTTTCCATTCTGAAGGCGGCTTTGACCTGAACTATGCGGCCGTCTTCCAGCCGGGCCTCTAGCAGAGGCGTGCCCTCCTGCCAGGTGATGGTCAAATCCAGGGGGATCTCTATCTTGTCGGAGGCGATGATCTCCTGCGCTTTTTTGGCCAGAGCGGTGCTGCCCGTCAGATAGACTTTGCTGCCTGGGCGCACCCTCTCCGGCGTCATCAGTCGCAGCAGGCCATCCTTTTGCACCACTTTTTGCACCACCAGGCCCATCTCCTGGCCAGGAGCCAGAAAGACCAGACCATCGCCCTTCTCAGGGCAAAAGGGGCCGGAGAGCCTTACTGCCGCCTCGCCTCTCTGCACATCGAAAGAGGTCACGCTGCCGATGAGTACGCCCCGGTTGTCCGACATCTCCCGGCCCATGACATCCCTGGCCCCCAGCAGGTGGCCTTTCGTGAAGTCGCGGTTGAAGGACAAGGCCAGGTCTCTTTCATCCTCAGAAGACGGCGACCACTTGCCTTTGGCAATGGCCTGCAGGGCTCTTTTGTAAATGCTGGTTACGATGGCAACGTACTCCGGGGACTTCATCCTCCCTTCAATCTTCAGGGACTCTATCGGCGAGCGGACGATCCTGTCCAGATGCCGGTAAACGCAAAGGTCGCGGGTGGATATGAGAAAGCGCTCTCTTTGCGGCTGGGCTGCCAGGCCGGTCGGCCTGCCGTAACTGTCTTTTTCTCCTCTGAGCAGCACGTAGGGCTTTCTACAGGGCTGGGCGCACATGCCCCGGTTGCCGCTGCGTCCGCCGATGGCCGAGGAGAGAAGGCACTGCCCGGAGTAAGAGTAGCATAGAGCGCCGTGCACGAAAACCTCCAGGCCGATTCCCGGCGTGGCTATATCTTTCTCATTCTCCAACTCTTGCCCCATCGTTTTGATCTCATCCAGCCCGACCTCTCTGGCCAGGACCGCTCTCCTAAATCCAGCGCGGGTCGCAAAGAGAGCACCCTCTTTGTTATGGATGGTCATCTGGGTGGAGGCGTGCCTCTCCAGCTCTGGCACCATGCGGCATGCCAGCAGGCCTAGCCCCAGATCCTGTAGCAGCACGGCATCTACCCCCATCTCGAAAAGGCGGAGAAGATACAGAGCCACATCGTAGAGCTCATTTTCTCTGATGAGAGTGTTGACTGTCACATAGACTTTTACGTTCCGGAGGTGGGCGTAGTCTATAGCCAAAGCCAGGGCGGGCTCATCAAAGTTTGCGGCAAATTTTCGTGCCCCAAATCTCTTGCCGCTCAGATAAACGGCATCGGCTCCCGCGGCGATGGCTGCGGCCAGGGCCTGGGGCGAGCCGGCGGGAGCGAGCAGTTCAGGCAGTTTTTTCAAGGTTGATCGCCCATAATATCATCAATAGCTTTCACTGCACTTTGCCATTGCGGGCAATAGTATACTTGATCTGAATAGTCTTCAATATCCGTACCATTTAAGCTCCAGGGGTGCAGGAAAAGAATTCCTCGTCGATTGGGATCGCTTCTGACAAATTCTACGATGTTCATATCCAGGTCGTCGATCAGCACGTCGGAGGATATATTATGCTTGGTGCCGGTCCTGGCATGATAGTACTTTGTCAGGCTGGGAAAGTGCCAGTTCAGCCATCTTTTGGTGGCCTCCTCGGCGTTGGGCCGTCTGGCCGTTACCACAAGAAGATCATGCCTGCAAAGCTGCTTTATGGCTTTTTGAGAGCCCTCGATCAACGGCACTCTCATAACGTATTCGGGGTCGGCCAACAACCGGGCTATTTCCGTCCATATCTCTATTCCCGCAAAGCTCCAGTGGGCACGATTGATATCGCTCTTGCAATACGTCTGTCCATAATCTTTTTCAATTTCCTTCAAAACAGCACTGACTTGGTCTGCCAGGACCCCGTCAATGTCTACCGCGATTTTCAAACCATGCCCCCCATACAAATCATTCTCAGCAAATCAGTTGTTCATCGTATTTAAACTGGAACTTGAACCAGCAAACCTTTTCGGAAATCAAATACATGGGTTATTTATTGGATAAGGTGCCATTTAATTATGGTGAATGGGATGAAGTGTATTAAAGCAATTCTCGTTTTGATGACTCTTGTTCTGCTCTGCTCACCAGGGCAGGCATTGCAGGTTTTTTCTGGTGATACAATTACCATAGACACGGCTATTGCCGACGATATTATCGCTGCGGGCAACATGGTGAGCATCAACGCCCCGGTGGACTCGGCCATAGTTGCCGGCGGCACGGTGAACATCAATGCCCCGGTGAAGGGGGATGTCATCGCTGCCGGTGGCCAGGTTTATGTCAACGCGAACGTGGGGGGAAAGGTTGTAGCTGCGGGCGGAAATGTCAACCTGGGCGGCAACATCGGCACCAATCTGGTGGCCGCGGGCGGCCAGGTGAACATCCTTCCCGGTAATACGGTGGAAAGAGATGCTCTCATCGGCGGCGGCCAGGTGGTTAACGCGGGACAAGTCAACGGCACCCTCACCGTCAGCGCCAATCAATTCAATAACACCGGCTCGGCTGGAAAGGTGAATTTCTACAAGGTAGAAGATCAGTCTGAGAAGAGAGCGGACAATGATATGGGCTTTAACATCTTCAGCCTGCTGGCCATGCTGGGCTACTTCATTTTGGGATTGATTTTGGTTAAGTACCTGCCCGGCATCATCCAGGCAGTGGATGGCGAGGTGAGAAGCTCGACCCTGCTCAAGACCTTGCTGGGTTTCGTCATGATCATTGCCTCATTTATTGCCTTGCTGCTGGTGGCGGTAACGGTTGTGGGCCTGCCCATTGCCTTGATCTCAATGTTGCTATTCTTCGCAGCCCTCATGCTGAGCGGAACCTTCGTCTCCTTCAGCCTGGGCAAGTGGATTGGCGAGCGGGCTAATAAGAAACAGAGCGATCTGGTCTACTTCATAATCGGATTTGTAATCCTCAATGTGCTCTGCTGGCTGCCGTTGGTGGGAGGTCTGATCTCATTGATCTCCATGAGCCTGGGCTTTGCTGCTATACTCTATGCGGCGCGCCACATGGCTGCAGCTTGCCAAGCAAAGACGACCTGAAATACTTTATTTTCTATTTTTTCTTTTTTTTAAAAACAATAGCCAGAACGCACTATTTGCCTGTCAATGGTATCTTTGCAGAAACGCTCAAGTCTAAATACCTTGATATCCAGATAATGGCTGCAACTAAAGAAAAGGCGTGCATGCTTTTATTGATAGTGTGGTGAAGGCTTGAAACTGCTAGTATTCTACAATGGCGAATTTGGCGAGAGGGTTGTGGGCAATCTCATCAACTATTCGGGCTTTTGCATCTCCTGTGCCGATGCCTGCACCCAGTGCAGGAATGTCCGGCCGGGCTATGCCCAGAACATAGTCTCCCTGGTGGAGATGCCCGATCCCGCATCCCTGGGGGACTTCATTGATGATGTGGAACCACTGCTGCCCCAGAACATCCCTGCCGCAGACATTGCTCTCGTCATCAATGTTCATCCCGACATTCTCTTCGGCCTGCTTCCCAAACTGAAGGAGGCGGGTGTGAAGGGCATTGTGGGCGGCTCGGAGTCGCCTCGCGATCTTCCGTTGGGCCAGAGAACGCAACTGGAGGAGAAGGCTAAGGAGCTCGGGATGGAGGCGGCCTTTGCCAAGCCCTTTTGCGCCCTGGTTCCAGATCCGGCCAAGCCGAACATTTATGCCTTTCTCACGGAGGCCGGCATTGGCGATCCCTTAATCGATGTGACGGTGCAAAAGAGCCGGGCGGGAAAAGACCACATCCTGGCAGCCAGTGTGCTGCGCACAGCGCCCTGCGGCTCCACCTGGTTTGTGGCCAAGCGTCTCCTGGGCCTGGAGCCGGATCAGCCCGACATCCGAGAGAGGATCTCCGAGGCGCATCATGCTTACCCCTGCACAGGATCGATGGAGCGGGACACGGAGCTTGGCGACACCGTGCTGCACAAGGGCGGCTACATCATCCGCGATGCAGTGGAGGACGCCTTCAAGAGGGCGAAGAGGCAGGACTAGAGATATTTTCTTTTCGTCGAAACCTTTTTGCCATAGGAGACAATCCACCAGTTTATGTTCTCTCCAATTCAGGCTTTTTCCGTGCTCATGATCCCATCCGCCAGTGAAACGCAGTCTTCCGGCTTTTGGCTGGAGAAAGGAAATGAGCTATGCAATAGCGGGCAGGGGGAAGAGGCGATCAAAGCATACGATCAAGCTCTTGGCATCGACAAGACCCTGATTGATGCCTGGAACAACAAGGGCTTGATCCTGGCCAGCCTGGAACGTTTCCCTGAGGCTCTGCAGTGCTTCGAAGAGGTCCTTAAGCTCACACCAACGCATAAGCATGCTCTGAGCAACAAGGGCATGGTGCTGGCCCAGCAGAAGAAATATACTGAGGCACTACGCTGCTTTGAGGCGGCCATCGCCGAGGATGCTTATTTTTCCGGAGCCTGGTATAATACGGCGCTAGCCTTGCACTGCCTGGGCCGGATAAAAGAGGCTGCGGCCGCCATGAAGACCGCCGAGACCCTGGAGGGGGGAAGGGGCGGCTGTTGCAGACGATGAGTTATTTCTTTTCATTTTTTTCATTTTCATCATCGCTCTGCATTTCCGGCTCTTTGCAGCTTGCTATCCGCCAGCGGATTCTCTTTATCAAACCGAGCAGGGTGCGCGCCTCTCTCTGTGTCAACTCCGCCCTGCCAAAGATGCGCCGCAGCATGAGCAGGGTAAACTCTACCTTGTGAACGGGGTAACTGACCTCAGCGAGGAGCGATCTTGTCTTCTCTTGCAGCAGGGCCAGACTCTCCCCGCTGGCCATCTCCACTTTGTTGCCGTCTACGTTATCGGTTTGAGATAGCTCGTAGAAGAGCACGGCAGCGGAATGGGAGAGGTTCATGACCGGATACTCGCTACTGGTGGGAATGGAGACCAGCATGTCGCAGAGGGCCAGCTCCTCGGAATTCAAGCCGCAGTCCTCTCTGCCCAGGAGCAGCGCCACGGTTCCCTCTTTTCCCTGCAACTTGCCAGCCAGCTCTGCCGGGGTGAAGCAGGGCACGCGTAGATGCAGACGCAGGTGATGCTGCGCCTCATCCAGCCTCTTTCCCGTAGTGCCCACCACCAGGTTGCATCCTTGCAGGGCCTCCGGCAGGCCGGCATAGGTGCGGGCCATTTGCAGAATATCTCTGGCGTGCGACGCCATGGCCGATCCAAAGTCCTCGATCTTGCAGGGATTGACCAGCACCAGCTCGTGAAAGCCGAAGTTCTTCATGGCTCGGGCCACGGAGCCCACATTGCCCTCGTAAAGGGGCTCCACCAGGACGACGCATAGGTTCATCGATTCTATCCTCTTATCCCTTTGATACCCCCAGCGGCACCAGTCGGGCCACCTTGGTGGCGATGCCCAGATTATGCACCACGTCCACCACATCCCCAGATGGCTTGTAGACCTGGGGAGCCTCCTCGGCCAGCATGCTGGGGCTGGTGGCTTTGACCACGATGCCGTCTCTGTTCAGGGCGGCTTTCACATTCTGGCCGGTGAACAACTTGAGAGCCTGGCTGCGGCTCATGACCCGGCCCGCACCGTGGCAGGCGGAGCCGAAGGTGAGGTCCAGGGCCCGGTCGTTGCCACAGAGAACGTAAGAGGAGGTTCCCATGCTGCCCGGTATGAGCACGGGCTGGCCCACGCCTGCGTAGGCCTGTAGCACATCGCTTCTGCTGGGGCCGAAGGCCCGTGTGGCCCCTTTGCGATGCACATAAAGCCGTTCGCGTTTGCCTTCTACCTCATGCTCCTCGATCTTGGCCACGTTGTGGGCCACGTCATAGACCAGATCGAGCTTTGAGCCGGGGAAGTATCTCTCGAAGACCTCTCGCGTCCAGTGGGCGATGATATGCCGGTTGGCCCAGGCGTAGTTGGCGGCACAGACCATTGCTCCGAAGTAATTGTCGGCCTCTGGCGAGCCCAGGGGCGCGCAGGCCAGTTGCTTGTCGGGAATGTCGATGTTGTACTTTTTCACGGCCCGGGATAGGACCTCCAGATGATCGGTGCAGATCTGATGGCCGGCTCCTCGCGAGCCGCAGTGGATCATGACTGTAATCTGACCCTTGAAAAGGCCGAATTTTTTGGCTACTGGCTCATCATAGATCTCCTCCACCCTCTGTATCTCCAGGAAGTGGTTGCCGCTGCCGAGTGTTCCCAGCTGGGGCCGGCCGCGCTTATGCGCTCTCACGCTCACCTGGGCCGGATCGGCTCCCGGCATGTGTCCGCTCTCTTCGCAGTGGGACAGGTCGGCCTCAACGCCGTAGCCCTCCTCCACTGCCCATTTGGAGCCGTTGATGAAAACATCGGTCAGTTGCTGGTCGCTGACATGCAGCCGGCCCGTGGCTCCCAGGCCGGAGGGGATGGCCTCGAAGAGAGCATCGATGAGGGTATTGATACGCGGCTGCACGCTCGTTGCCTGCAGATCGGTGCGTAGCAGTCGCACGCCGCAGTTGATATCAAAGCCGACTCCTCCTGGGCTTATGATGCCATCCTCCTCGCGAAAGGCAGCCACGCCGCCGATGGGAAAACCGTAGCCCAGATGGGCATCGGGCATGGCCATGGAGTAGTTGACAATGCCGGGCAGGTTGGCAACGTTGGCCACCTGATCGATTGTTCCCGACTCCACCATATCCCGCAATGCCGCGGAGACAAAAATTCGCCCAGGCACGCGCATGCCTGGTCGGTAGCCGATGGGCACCTCGTAAGTATTATCATTGATCTTGCTGATCTCTGCCATAATCACACGTCCAAAATAACCTGAATGCACCACACCTCATTCTTCTTGATGCCAAACTTGTGCCGGGTGATGGCCTTGACCTCATTCTCGAAGGAATGTCTCTGAAGGTCAATCCTCTCCCCGCCAATCTCTGCCAAAAGCCGCATAGATTCAGTCCCATCTTGCTCTAGATTGACGGAAAAGGTGGCGAAGACTGCCGACTCCGTCTCGAATAGGAAGACAATCTCACAGAGCCATTGGTAGGCCAGATCCTCCAGATCAAAGGCCTTCAGCTCCACCTTCCAGGTCTCGTTGACGACGATCGTTGCAGGTTCCACCATGGATTTGAAGAGGGCGGCAGCGGCATTGGAGAGCATCTCTGCCGGCGTTTTTCCGTAGGCTCGAAACTTTATGTCGGCGGTGTGCTCCAGGTACTCGAAGGGAATCATCTACCTATTATTGGGGGCCGCCTGGCATTAAAGCATTGCCAGTGTGCGCGCCAGGCCTGCCCTTTCAGCCAGGCATAGAGCATGTAGGTGTCGAGGTTCTGGCAAAAGACGCAGGAGGGGTTGCAGCCGCAAAAGAAGAAAGGTGCCTGAGCTTGGCGCGGCTTACCAGGGGCGTCTCTTAGCCGAAGTGCGGGGCAAAACCAGCTACTCGGGCCCGCCCCACAACGGCAGAAGTCGCTCTCATCTTCAAGATAAATTTTATTTAAACCTCTTTATAAACGACTTGTCAATCCAGCTCTTCAGCGAGTAGATGAGCCGCGTCGGCACGCCGATGCAGGTCTTTCCCACCACGCCCACGGCGCAATCCGCACCTAAGGAAATGAGCGCCACCTGGCTGTCCGTGCTGGCCCGCACCGAGTAATTCTCGATAGCCGCCCCTTTAATCAGGTTCCTGAAATGATGGGCCAGGTATTTGGCCTGTCGCTCCGCCTCCAGGCCGGTCTTGGTTGCCAGCTTGCCGTCGATCTCCACCCAGGCGCAGTCGCCCATGGCAAAGACATTCCCTTGGGCGTTGAGGTGGGGGTCCACCAGTATCCAGCCGTTCTTCTTGGGCAGGTCCAGATCCTGGATGAAAGGAGAGGGCTTGACTCCTGCCGTCCAGATGGCCATGTCGCAGTCCAGGCAAGAGCCGTCCGTGAAACTGATGCAGTCCTCTTTGACCTCAGCCACCTGGGTAGAGGTGAGGATGTTCACGCCCTTCTTGGAGAGCGCCTTTTCCACCAGCACCGATGTCTGGGGGGAGAACTGGGGTAGGACGCGCTCACGCGCCTCGATGATGTAGATACTGGCGTCCAGGCTTTCTGCCAAAATAGAGGCGGCCTCCACGCCGGTGAGACCGGAG
>JANYKI010000044.1 GCA_025361645.1 Methanothrix sp. | reverse complement strand
GGTCTTGTAACAGGTGGGCTAACACTATTAGGGGTTTTTATTACCCAAAAACACGATGCAGAACGAGAAGAGAAAAACCGCGCAGAAGAAGCACGGAGGACACAAAGAGAGGAACGCAAGAAAGCTTATATTTCATTTTTTACTATCAATCCCACCAATGCATGAATTCGTATGCAGAGGTACTTTAATGTAGGGGACATTTGGACTGATAGTAAATACTTTATCAAAATTTTAGAAAGCTTTCTTAATTGCATATATCATATTATATTAATCATTAACTTATTTGCGTATTAAGATTTGGATTGAATGAAACCCCAAGAAAAAAAAGTCCAATAGAAAAAGAACTCACTACTGCACTGCGCTCTTCACCTCATCCACGATCTTGTCGATGAGGCTCTTCTCCTTCTCTGTCTGCTTCTTTTTCGTCTCGCCAAACTCCGCCGCCAGCGCCTCCAAGAGCTGCTTTTGCCGCCCAGTCAAGGAGGAAGGCGTTTTAATCTTAACCTTGACATGTAAATCGCCCGAGCCTAGCCCCTGCAGCCTGGGCATGCCCTTTCCCCTCAGCCGGAAGACGGTTCCCGTCTGCGTCCCCGCCGGTACCTTTATCTTAGCCCGCCCGCCTAAGGTGGGGACCTCCAGCTCTGCGCCCAGCGCCGCCTGAGTGAAGCTGATGGGCGTCTCTAAAGCCAGGTCGCTGTCCACGCGCTGGAACATGGAGTGAGGCAGGACGTTTATGCCCACGTAAAGGTCTCCGCTCTCTCCTCCCGGCCCGGCGGCATCCCCTTGGCCGCGCAGCTTGAGGTGCTGACCGTCCTCCACGCCCGGCGGGATCTTGATGTTGATCTTGCGATTCTTTCGTACCCTTCCCGAGCCGGAGCAATCTCCGCAGGGAGCGACGATGATCTGCCCCCGGCCGCCGCACTTGGGGCAGGCCGAAGAGGTGACCATCTGTCCGAAGGGAGTATTCTGAGCACGGGTGATCTGGCCCGTGCCCCGGCAGTTGCTACAGGTGGTGGGGCTGGTGCCGGGCTTGGCCCCGCTGCCATGGCAGGTAGGGCAACTCTCTGTACGCGGCACCTCAATGGTCGACTCCAGACCCGTAGCCGCCCGCTCCAAAGTAAGTTGGACATCGTAGCGCAGATCCCGGCCCCGAGCGGGACCGCGGCCCCGGCCACCGCCCCCGAAGAACATATCAAATATGCTCTCTTTGCCACCTCTTCCTCCGCCACCGCCAAAGCCCCTCAGCAGATCCTCGAAGTTCACCCCGCGGAACAGGTCCTCTTGCGAGTACTGGCTGTTGATTCCGACATGGCCGAACTGGTCGTACTTCTGCCGCTTTTCCGGATCGGAGAGGACTGCATAGGCCTCGGATAGCTCCTTGAACTTCTCCTCAGCATCGGGCTCTTCCGATCTGTCGGGATGATACTTCATGGCGAGCTTGCGGTAAGCTCCCTTGAGGTCCTTCTCGCTCGAATCCTTGGGTACTCCCAAGACCTCGTAGTAGTCCTTCTTCTCCGGCATTTTTTATTCAGTTCCTTGTGACGTCATTTCTTATCGTTTACTACCTCGTAGTCGGCATCAACGGTCTGATCCGACTGCCCCTGACCGGGCTCTTGACCGCTGCCCTGCTGGGATTGCTGCTTTTCTTGCTGATCCGATGCCGCCTTCTGGTACATGGCAGCAGACAGCTCGTAAACTGCGCTTTGCAGGATATCGGTCTTGGCCTTGATCTCGGAGATCTCGCCTCCCGTCTGGGCATTCTTCAGGTCGGCAATGGCCTTCTCGATCTTCTCCTTCTGCTCGGCGCTGGCCACATCGCCTGCCTCTTTGAGCATCTTCTCCGAGGCGTAGGCCAGAGAGTCTGCCGCATTCTTGACCTCAATCTCTTCCTTTCTCTTCAGGTCATCGGCAGCGAAACGCTCTGCGTCTTTGATCTTGGCATTGATTTCATCCTTGCTCAGTTTGTGAGGCGCAGTAATGGTCATATTCTGCTCCTTCTTGGTGGCCAGATCCTTGGCCGAGACATGAATGATGCCGTTGGCGTCAATGTCGAAGGTGACCTCGATCTGGGGAATGCCGCGAGGAGAGGGCGGAATGCCCACCAATGTAAACCTTCCCAAAGAGACATTGTCTTTGGCCAGAGGCCTTTCGCCCTGCAGCACATTGACCTCAACACTTGTCTGGTTGTCTGCAGCCGTTGTGAATATCTGGCTATTTCGAGTGGGAATGGTGGTATTCCGTTCAATCAGCTTGGTGGTGACAGAGCCCAGAGTCTCAATGCCCAGGGAGAGAGGCGTTACGTCCAATAGCAGCAGATCCTTGACTTCGCCGCCCAAAACGCCCGCCTGAATGGCTGCACCCATAGCCACGCATTCCATGGGGTCCACACCACGCTCAATTTCCTTGCCCATGAAGCCCTTTACGAACTCCTGAACAATCGGCATCCTGGTAGGACCGCCCACTAATATGATCTTGCCGATCTCTGATTTCTCCAGCTTGGAGTCTCTCAGAGCTTGGGTCATGGGACCGCGACAGCGCTCAATGACATCCTGGATGAGTTCATCGAGCTTGGAACGGTCCAGAGTCATGGAGAGATGCTTGGGGCCGCTCGCGTTCGCTGTAATGTAAGGCAGATTGAGGTTGGTCTGCATCACGC
Source organism: Methanothrix sp. (assembly GCA_025361645.1). Taxonomy (GTDB): domain Archaea; phylum Halobacteriota; class Methanosarcinia; order Methanotrichales; family Methanotrichaceae; genus Methanothrix. The sequence goes on along the minus strand of JANYKI010000044.1, from coordinate 17,244 downwards.
TGGATAGCTCTATTTTGGCCACTTCTACCGCTTCTCGCAGGCGCTGCATGGCCATGGAGTCGCCCTTCAGGTCGATACCCGACTCCTGCTTGAACTTCCCCAGGACAAAATTGGTCAGTCGTTCATCCATGTCCCTGCCGCCCAGCTGGGTATCACCAGAGGTGGACCTGACCTCAAAGACGCCCTCGCCAATCTCCATGATGGTGACGTCCAGTGTGCCGCCGCCCAGATCAAAGACCATGATCTTGTGCTCGCCCACCTTATCCAGGCCAAAGGCCAGAGCTGCAGCCGTAGGCTCATTGATGATGCGAACAACCTCTAGGCCAGCTATGGTTCCGGCATCTTTTGTCGCCTGCCTCTGGTTGTCATTAAAGTAGGCAGGGACGGTTATTACGGCTTTATCCACGGTGTCGGCCAGATAGGTCTCTGCATCCGTCTTGATCTTGCGCAGGATCTGGGCGGATACATCCTCAGGGCTGTACTCCTTTCCATAAACCTTGACTTTGTAGTCCGTGCCCATCTTGCGTTTGATGCCCTGGATGGTGCCATCCGGATTGGTGACTGATTGTCTCTTAGCAGGCTCACCAACCAGAACCTGGCCCTCTTTAGTAAAGGCCACGTAGGATGGAAATGCCTTGCCGCCGATGCTTGTCCCTTCTGCGCTGGGAATTATGGTGGGTCGGCCCCCGATTAGAACTGCAGCCGCCGAGTTGCTGGTCCCAAGGTCAATGCCGATAATTTTTGACAAGATCTCATCTCCTGAAATTGAAAGTTATAACAACTTGTAAATATTTAAGCATATCATCATTCATCTTTTCGCCACTGCAACCTTTGAGAAGCGAATGACATGAGAATTGAAGATATAGCCCTTCTGTATCTCTTCTGCCACGATGCCCTCTTCCAACTCTTCTGTCGTGACCTGAAAGAGAGCTTCATGTCGATAGGGATCAAACCGCACGCCCTTGGCCTCTATGGGCATGAGCCCTTCCCCCGACAGTATATCGAGCAGCTGCATGTAGAGCACCTTGCTGCCCTCGTCGTGCTTTGCCGCCACATCCAGGCTGTCGAGCACGGGAAGAAGCTTTGAGACGAGCTTCAGAGAGGCGTATCTTATATTATCCTCTTTCTCGCGAGCCGATCTTTTCATGACGTTGTCCAAATCTGCCCGACAGCGCATCAAGAGGTCGAGTCGTTCCTCTGCCAGGGCCTGGGCAAAGGTGAGCAGTTGTGTCAGCTCTTCGACATTCATGCCTGAAGTATCCTGTTTCGTCTCAGATTTCGCATCTGTATCCGCATCCGCCATAAGCTCCACCCAACATTTGTTCTTATAGAATGAATTGGGCCGGCTTTGCCGGCGCCTTTCAGTTCCTTGTTCCTTTAGTAGTGAGGCATCTGCATAGGAGGCCTGGTGTAGTCATGCGGGCTTTGGCCGGGCTTGGGAGCCATCTCTTCTCTCTTGGCAGCGATGACATCATCCACCCGCAAAACCATGGTGGCAGCTTCGGTTGCTGATTTGATGGCCTGGGTTTTTACCTTTAAGGGCTCTACAACGCCAAGAGCCAGCATATCTGCGGGCTCTCCCGTTATTAAGTTCAACCCGAAGTTCTTCATGCCCTGCCCGCTCTTGGCCCTCAGAGCCGCTAAGCTGTCCACGGGATCGAAACCTGAGTTCTCAGCCAGGGTCAGAGGGATGGACTCCACAGCATCGGCAAAGGCCCGAACAGCCAATTGCTCTCGCCCTTCCAAAGTGGATGCATACTGTCTCAGATTCTCGGCCACAACGATCTCCGGAGCGCCTCCACCAGGTACAATCTTTCCCGAGCGAATGACGTCCATTACCACATTGAGGGCATCATCCAGGGCGCGCTCCATCTCTTCTAAGAACTGCTCCGATACGCCGTGCAGAATGATAGATACTGCCTTGGCCTTCTCGCAGCCCTCCACGAAGATCATGTGCTTGTCTTTGCCGATCTTGCGCTCTTCCACAAGAGCCGCCGATCCCAGATCCTTGGAAGTGACGACCATCACATCGCCCACCAGCCTTGCCCCAGTGGCCAATGCCAGCATCTTCAGATCTTCTCTCTTAACCCGGCGAACAGCTAAAATTCCCAGCCTTGCCAGATAGTTTTGGGCAAAAACGCCTATGCCCTTCTCGCAGAAGACAACATTGGCTCCGGCTGCGACAATGGCATCAACCTGAGACCTTATAACCAGCTCTTCGCCCTCTTTGAAGCTGGCGAGATTCTTGGCCTCTGTAATAGTGATCTTGGCATCGGTATCCAGCTTCTTCAGCTCGAGAGTGCCTTCCAGGAGCATAATCTTGGCATTCGCTACGCTTTTTGGCATCTCCAGGGTTGTTCTCTCTTTCTCGATTACTATGCCGTAGTTTATGACAGAGTCCTCGATTCTGCCGCCTGGGATCAGGACGATCTTGATATTTTCTTCAATGTCCTTGCCCTCAAAACCGGCCACAGCTCGTGCTGCATCCACCGATATTTTTGCCAGCGTATCCATGGCGATCTCTATGCCTTTTCCTCGCATGGCTGTCTGGGCAATCTTCAAAAGCACGCGCTCGTCGCCCGAGACATCTATAGCCATCTCGGAAAGCACTTTTTGCGCCCTGGCTGCAGCTTGCTTATATCCCTGCACGATGACTGTGGGGTGGACATCCATATCCAGTAACGCTTCGGCCTTTTCCAGCAGCTTGCCCGCGATTATCACCGCAGTGGTGGTGCCGTCTCCAATCTCATCATCTTGGGCTTTTGCCACCTCGACAATCATCTTGGCCACGGGGTGCTCAATATCCATCTCTCTGAGAATGGTGGCACCGTCATTGGTGATGGTTGCCTCTTCGCCGGCGATGAGCATCTTGTCCATCCCTTTGGGTCCAAGGGTGGTCCGAACAGCCTCTGCGACCGCCTTTGCAGCTAAGATGTTCCTGCGCTGCGCATCTTTACCTGTATCTCGTTTGCTTCCTTCTTTCAATATAATTATCGGTACGCCGCTCAAACCTGCCAAACCTATAGTCCTCCCCGACTTTTTTTCATACTACCAGTTTGAAGTTCTATATAAAAGATTCGCATGATTTTAACCAGTATTTGTATGCACCAGAGAATATATATAGTCTATATAGGAAGATCTATATAGTCATCTCTCGGTCAAGCCAATTGGAACAAATGACATTAAAAGGGATCTAGGGTGACAACGAAGATCATCTCGAAAAATCTAAATCTCTGGTATGGAGAAAAACAAGCTCTCAAGGACATAAGCCTGGATATTCCTGAGAAAAAGATTACAGCGCTCATCGGACCATCCGGCTGCGGCAAGTCCACTTTTATCCGCTGTCTGAACCGGATGAACGATCTCGTAACCAAGATTCGCATTGAAGGACAGGTCCTCTATGATGATATCGATATTTATGGAAAAGATGTCGATGTCGTGGAACTGCGCAAAAGGATAGGCATGGTATTTCAAAAGCCTAACCCCTTCCCCATGTCCATTTACGACAACATTGCCTATGGCCCCAGAATTCATGGGCTGAAAAATGTCGATAAAGTTGTAGAGCGCAGTCTATTGGATGCCGCCCTCTGGGGGGAAGTTTGCGAGAGACTGGACCAGCCGGCCTTGGGTCTATCCGGCGGCCAGCAGCAGAGGCTGTGCATCGCCAGAACGCTGGCCATGAAGCCCGATGTTATCTTATTTGACGAACCATGCAGCGCTCTCGATCCCATCTCCACCGGCAAGATCGAGAGCCTCATGGAGACCTTAAAGGACAACTATACCCAGGTGATTGTGACCCATAACATGCAGCAAGCTGCCAGGATATCCGACTGCACCGCCTTCTTCTTGCTCGGCGAGCTGATCGAGGTGGGAAAGACAAAACGCATCTTTGAGATGCCGACGATAAAGAGCACGGAAGATTATATCACCGGAAGATTTGGCTAATAGCTAAGGTTTTGAGGAGAGGTAAGATGAGCCCGTATCGTGAGCGGTATCACAGAGATCTGAAGGAGCTAAAAAATCTTACAAAAGATCTGGCGGATCGGGGTGGGGAAGCTATAGATAAATCTGTTTTAGCCTTAGTTGATGCAAATGTGGATCAGGCCCGAGAGGTCATCAAACAGGATCAAGAAATGGATGATTTGAGCCTGAAGATAGAGAATTTATGCATGGAGCTCCTGGCTTTGCAGCAACCGATGGCCAAGGATCTCAGACGCATTATCGGCATCTTGAAGATTGGCATCGATCTGGAGAGGATCGGCGACCTGGCGGTAGATGTGGCCAGAGTTACCACACAATCACAAAATAAGATTCAGATAACTAAGCTCGAGTACATTCCTCGCATGGCGGAGATCAGCAAAAAGATGCTTGAGCAGTCCATGGAGGCCCTCATGAACAGCGACGCAGATTTGGCCAGACAGGTCACCAAATGGGATTATGAGATCGATGGGCTTTATGTCAAAGCCAGAACCAAGCTCCTGAAAATAATTATTGAAAGGCCCGATGTGATCAACGAAGGAACGGCTCTGCTCATGGTGAACCGGCATCTGGAAAGGACCGGCGATCATATCTGCAATATTTGTGAGACTATCGTCTATATGGTGGAAGCAAAGAGAGAACATCTCAATTAGGGCTATTTTATGGACACAAGAAAGGTACAGAGAACCGGCAAGTCGACATTTATCGTCTCCCTTCCCAAAAGCTGGGCGACAAAGAACGGCATTTCTGCCGGTTCGATAATTTACATTAATCAGGGGGATAATGGATCTCTCACATTGTCCACGGATCGATCCGAGCGCGACCTGCGAGTGCGCCTGGATATTGGCGACAAAATGGGTGAGCATCTGGTAAGGGATATCATCGGATGCTACGTGGGCGGCTATAGAACCATTGAGGTAACGTCCGGGCACATGTCCTCTATGCAGAAGAAGGACCTGCACCAGATCGTCAACAAGCTCATCGGCCCCGAGATTCTGGAAGAGACCATAAACAAGGTGGTAATTCAGGATCTATTAAGCTCCGAGGAGCTTCAATCCGAACGGGCGCTAAAAAGAATCAGAACCGTAGTGAAATCCATGATCACCGATTCACTCTCCAGCCTTTTAAATAATAACGAGGAGCTGGCGATTGATGTTATCCAGAGGGACAATGACGTGGACCGGCTCAACCTTCTTATCTCCCGCCAGTTCACTGAGATCCTGAGATCGGGCACTGTCCGGCAGGAAACGCTCAATCCCATTACTGCGTTTAATTATATGCAGGCGGCTTCCAACCTGGAACGCATAGCGGACCACGCCCATCGCATTGCCGAGATCGCCAGCCAGCGAAGCTACAACCTGCCCGAGGATTTGAAAGCGGAGCTTTCCCGCATGGATTCATTGCTATGCGGCCTGCTTGACGACTCTATATCCTATTTGCTGCAAACCAACTCCAACAAGGCCAATGAGCTCATAGACAGAATAAGAGAGGTTCAGAAGCATGCGGAGGGGATAGCCAAATCCAGAGAATGCAAAGACAAATCGGAGATGGTGGTTCGGCTGGTTCTGGCCAGCAGTCTGGAGCGCATGCTTGACTACATCATGAACATCGGCGAATTGACCATAAATCTCAGCCATGCTACTCACTCAACTGAGAAGGCGTGAGGCTCAGGTTTCAAAAAGATGGCTTGTCATCATTCTCGGTCGTCTCTCATAACGCCGTAGCCTCTTTGAGGACTTGCTTCCGGATACGTCCTCGCAGCCCCTTTTCGGTCACGACATCAACCCGGCAACCGAGAAGCTCCTGAAGATCCAATCGCTGATCTCAAGAGATGCACTGCAAATTATTTATTCCTTCTCGTGGATGCCTGTGCCCCCCGCGCGCGTGTGTGGGCGGCGGCCTCGTGCGGCTGTGGGGAGACGTGGCCTGCCTGAGAAACGGTCGCCAGGGGCGATCAGGCTTCTCATGCAAAGTAGGACTATCGCCTCACAAGAGGACTATTGTGCACTCGATTCCCTTTCCAGACGGAGCAGCTTCTCCTTCATCTCTGTGCCCCAGAGATAGCCACCTAAGCCCTTCTTGGCGACCACGCGATGGCAGGGCACGAGAATGGCAAAAGGATTCGTGGCCATGGCCCGGCCCACAGCCCGCGCCGCCCCAGGCCTAGCCGCGCGCTCTGCTACCTGGCCATAGGTCATGGTTTTGCCGCGCGGTATCGCCTGCACCTGGGCATAAATCTGCTTTTGAAAATCGGTACATGTGGACATATCCAGCTTTGCCCTTGGGCAGGGCGCGCCCCACTCCAGGTAGGCGGCGATCTCCAGAGCCAGCTCAGAAATATCGACCGGCATATCCTGGGAAAAATAGATCCTGGTTACCATCCCTTCGCGCCATTCTATCCGGAGATAGCAGGCCAAAGATGGAACGAAGGCACCGGACGTCATCCTTTGATGATCTCTTGAATGGTATTGAAGCGGCCCAGTTCGATCGTCTCCACCGCAAGGCTGTTGGTGTCGAGGATGGCTACACTGGAGAGGCCCGTGAAGTGGCCCCAGATCTCGCCGGGGTTGACCAGGAGCGTCTTGCCCTGTCTCGTCACCTCAGCACGATGGTTGTGGCCACGGACCACGACATCGTAGAGCTGTGAGGCTACCACTGCCTTTACCAGCGCCTCCTCGGTGCCATGCAGGAGTGCGATCTTCAAGCCTTCCGCCTCGATCTCGCCAAAGTCGCCCAGGTACTCGCCGCCCACGCGGGCAAATTCGCGGGCCAGGCCTACCCGGTCGCCGTCGTTATTTCCGTAGACGAGCTTGACGGGAATGGCAAAGCCTTCGAAGGTGTAGCAGTTGCCCGAGCCGATCATGTCACCGGCAAAAAGCACCAGAGCCACTTTCTTTTGAGAAAAAACCCGTAGAGCATCCTTGACGCCTTGGATACTGTCATGGGCATCGGACATAATTCCTATAAGCATCAACCACCCGCAGATTGCATCCGATAATTATATTTTGCCATAGCACTGCCCCCACCAAAAAGCGTTTTGCGGGCTTCAGGCTCGAAGGGCTTAAGTACAAGGAATTACCTGGTAGCGAGAGGCCCGCCTTAACTCAGCCTGGTAGAGTGCGCGGCTGTAGTATGTCTCGCACCGTAGAGGTGCTACGCGCAGTCACCGCGATGTCCCCGGTTCGAATCTGGGAGGCGGGATCTGTCTATTGTCCGGATGGTGTAGTGGCCCATCATGAAAGCCTGTCGAGCTTTCGACCCGGGTTCGAATCCCGGTCCGGGCGTAATCCGGCCAGCGAGCCAAAGGGGGCCTAGCAAAATCGGAGACGGATCTTGCAAGGCCCCTCTAAGATCTTTTTCTTGAGAGGTTCCAATAGGTATTAAGCGGCATAGCCATCACTTCTCTCGCAATACGAATCGACTTTGGGCGGGGAGAAATCCATCTGAGAGGTAAAGGGAGAGATCGAGCTGGCGGCACCCAGGGTGGCAGGCCCGGATACTACCGAGCTGACTCACGCCTATGATCGCGGAGAGACGGCGCTCCTGGCAGCAAGGCTAGCGCGGGTGTTTATGGCGGCAAAAAGCTTGCAGAAACGAACACAAAGTCTAAACAGACCGTGAAAGCGGCCAAACTATCGATTGGATTAATGTTCCCACATTTCGCTGGTGCGGCGTGAAGACACAACATTTTTCCGACAAAGATTTTTTGCAAAATCAAGTAGATGCAATCACTTAGTTTTATGCCTAAAATTATATTATCAAGTAATTATGGAATTGTTCCTCCAAAAAACATAGGTGTATATAGGAAGGATTCTATATAATAGTAACTGCATAGTTTCTATCATATATTTTCTATTCGCCAAATTAAAGATTTTAGATTTTTGCTGACTGACCTGCGAAACCCCTCATGAGCCAGGAAGATGGCTCATGCCCGAAGAATGAAAAAACTAGATGCATCTTCGTTCTTTCATAGGAATGTGGGATATAAGTTGCATATCATGAAATCCAAAATACGATATGCAAATTAATCAGTGATGCTAAGAGAAAGTTGGCGCGGAAAGATGATGGTGTCCAGCTAAAGGATGAACAATTTAGCACAATTACTTTCAAAATAGGCAAAAGTATTTATGAATTCGAAGGAATCATTTACCAATGTTGCGGGCAAACCTGGCCAAAAGATGGAGAGGATTTGCAGCGTATGAGAAGGCGCTGTTTAAAATGCCACATGCTGGATGGGTAAAATACCTATCAAACAATATGATCCAGCTGCGAAAATCAAAATTCACAGATATATTTACACCTCACGTCTATAGGCTTCCATCGGACCTTAGCCCCACCGCTGATGCTTTTGTGCAATTAGAAGTTGATAGAGCAGAAAAAATCAGAGATAAAAGCTTCCAAGGCGGCCAACGCCACTATGATGTCCTAAAAATTAACCATTTAGATCTTTTAGATCTTGATTCATCTAGGCCGTTTTTGGGACAACCACAGCACAACATAGATGTGATGTTTCCAGAAATTAAAGAAATGTACTCAGAAAAAAAAGACCAGTTCGATAAGGGAAAGGAATTCCTATCACGTATTTCTTGTTACTGGAAGAATGCTGAAGAAGATAAGCTGGATTGGGCGTTGGCCATTCAGCTCTTGTCGTGTCCAAATTCAGTATACGGTGTTGGTGGTATCGGGTCTGAGTCTTTTTCCGATAAAGGCAGTACAAAAGCACCCATAAAAGATATTCAGAAAGCAATACGGTTCATGTTGCCCAGCGATTTCACGTCTTCAAATGACCTATATGAATATCACTTTATCGACCAGGAACATGACTATTCCGCGGTAGAACGTAAGAGAATGACGGCCTCGAAATCAGAGATCTCGTACAACTACCTATATCATTTGCCACCTGGATTAAATAGCATACCTATTCAGATCCCAACCATAATTCGGAACGCAGAATTTACAAGCAAGAAGGCACCTTTTGACCCAGATATACTAGAATATATAATATATTCAATATTGATTACACCACCGGTTGATATGGGCTTGGTAAGCGAGATTGAAAGAAGCGTGCGACAGGTTAATAAAAAGAAAAAATCCAATATAACAAAAAGTAGTTCAATAGATAGTTATGCTATTGCAAAACTTGCCATGACTCTATGCAGAATGGAGCTGGGAAATAAGCTAAATGATGCATATATTTCACGAGCAACCAAATTGTTTACAGAAATGTATAAAAATTATCTTGCAGAAAGAGATCGAAGCGAATCAGATCCATATGGTAGAACCTGGAATGTGGATGGGGCAAAAACGTTGGATATAAATGGAGAATTATTATCCAAGGATATGAGCATCCGGTACATGATATCCGATATAAGCGAAGATTTAGGCATAGAATGGGTTCCGTTGCCTTTGATCAAGGAGCGTGCCAATATTAATGATAATACTGATCTAATGATTTCGCTTCAAATGCTTATGGATCATGGTCATATAATCGCAATAAAGAATATGAATGAATTTAAGGCCATTTAAGCCATAAAGCCGAACAGTGACTTGATGGCCCCCTCGCCTGCGGCGTCTCCGCCTCTTGCCTCAAATTGCATGCCCTCTCCTCGATCTAACCCACATTCTATTAGGAGAAGAAGAAGAGAAACGAGAACGTTTGCAAAAATTTTCCAGTCAATCAACCTATTAAAATCTTCCCATGCTTGTCGATCTTTCCTTCATAGATCCTTGTAGAGCTTATGCGGACAAGATCCTGAGCCAGCTGATACTCAACCACGGATATCCGGAGCGGTTTCAGGTTTTTCTTTGCTCTTAGCCGGTTGATCTTCTCGGCCATGGGCAAGGTCTCCGGAGAGACGACAATAAAATCAAAGTCTTCATAGATCGAGGAGCCGCATTGATCGTCGATCTTAATGATGTTGGCATGCTTGATGCCAAAGCACCTTTGCACGACCGCCCGCAAATTCTTCTCCCTGACATCAAAATCGCGCACGGCTCGGGTTCGGCTCTCTCTGGCCATCTCGTCGGAGGTGAGACCAATTACTACTTCGCCCTCGCCCCCCAGATCATAGGCACGCCTCAGCAAGGAGATATGCCCATCATGAATGGGATCGAAGGTTCCTCCTACTGCAACTCTGGCCATCAGGGCCGCTAAAGAGAGAGCCGTATAAGTACTTGACGGCCTTTCCCGGCCTCTCTATTTTCAGGCGCCCGTGGTGAGTCTGTAAGTTTAAGCCGCAAAGGGCATTAGAGCAATGAAGAGAGCAGAAGACCTTCGCACCGCTCTGGGGTGCGGCCACAGGCCAGACGATGGCCGCCAAACTACCAGATTAATCGCGAAGGCAGAAAAGGCAGTACACAAAAAACATGCGTCTATTGTGGCGGCAAGCTCAGTGCATTCCTAAGCGTTCCTTTATCGCTCTGACATCGGCCTGCATTTGTCTCGCATATCCTGGTTGAATGTCTTCCCTCATGCCTTTGATTTCATCTAGTGTCATATCAGAGGTTTTCCGCACTACTTTGAGATCATTCCTCATGTCCAATAGCAGTGGAATTGCTTTGTTAAGCTGGTTGGAAGTGCAAACTTGGGCATACTCACCTGCTCTCATAACCTCGCCCTCAAAGTCCTCAAAAGCAATATTCGATACCCTTGAGTGCTCGGGCTTTTGGGTCTCTACCAGCTTCTTAAAATCTGCGATTGCTTCTTCATCGCCTTCGACCAGGGTTATTACCTCCGGTTCCTTCTCGCCCTTCCTATTGCGGGCATGAAAGCCCTTGAGACCCATGTCTATGGCATTACTCATCAGGAAGTATCTGTAGCCGACCTCATGGACTTTGGGACCGGTTATCTTAGTTTTCAGCTTCATGTTCTTATTTGATTGTTTCTTCGATCTTTCAGATTCGCCGCCCCCGGAAGCGCTCCAGGATCTTGGTCACAATGCGGCTGGAGCTGCAAAGAAGGCAGGGCTCATGCTCCTCGATACGCACAATCCGGGGACGCAGACCGCGGCGAAATAGCTCCGCCTGCAAAGACGCCTCATCAAAATGCTGATCATAGCCCAGCGTGATTATGTCCGGGTTGAGCTGCTCAACCGTCCGGAAAATATCTTTCTCCTCGCCCAGCACGGCTCTGTCCACGACCTTGAGGGACTCTACCATCCTCAGTCTCTGCTCCTCAGGCAGGATGGGCTTGGGCTTGTGGCGCACATTCACATCCCTGGCAACGATTACCACCAGCTCATCACCTAACGATCTGGAGTGCTCCAGGTAGAGGACGTGGCCGGGATGAAGAAGGTCAAAGGTGCCCGTGGCGACTACCAGCGTCAAGGCCTGTCCTCTTTGAATTCATCATCATCGAAATCGTCATCAAAGCCATCGTCCTTGAACTCCACATCCAAAATAGCCAGATCGCGCCGCCTTCCCGCTCCGTCATAGCAGGCGAAGCTCTGCTCGTCAAAAGGCGGGCCGACAATGATGTTATAGTCCCCGGTGCGAGAGAAAAAGATGAGGTCCGGCTCGGACGGCCTGAGATCCCCGGAAGGATGGCTATGCACTGAGCCCGCCACCTGCATGTTAGGCAGCATGTAGAGCCGAACCAGAGCGCTCATGCGGGAGCTTTCCGTGCCGGGCAGGATGAGAACCTCGGTGATGATCTCTTTATCAACCTGAAGCAGCCCTGCGAACTCCACCGGCAGAGAGGAACGCGACGCCTCTAAGATGAACTGCAACGTATCCCTTGCAATGCCGCGCACCTTTCTGGTCCTCATCTCTCCCTCATCTTTCTGTCCCTCTGTTCATAGCTAGCTTCCGGCTCACAGCGCCTCCGCTTGCATGGGGCGCAGGTGAATGCAGTCTCCAGCCAATACTCTTTTCAGCTTATCCCCGGTTCGAAGGAGAAGGGCACCGTCCTCTGCCAGATCCACGGCCTGGCCTACCAGGTCGCCTGCCGCGGAGGTAATGCGCACCTGCCGATTCAAGGTGAGCGAGCGGCTGCGCCATTCTTCATAGATATCTTTGCTTCCCATATTTTCGTAGGCCACTTCTATCTCCTCAAGAATCCTGCAGATCAGCTCGCACCTATCGATGTCATGGCCAAGCTGCGCCGCCAGAGAGGTCGTTCTCCACTCGGCGGGAAAGCCGGACAGGTTATTATTGGCATTGAGGCCCAGGCCCACCACGGCATAATCCAGCCGGTCCACCTGCGCGCCCACCTCCATGAGTATGCCGCAGATCTTTAGCTCCCGGATCAAGAGGTCGTTGGGCCACTTGATGCCGGCATCCAGACCGAACAGGGAGGAGAACACACGACAGAGAGCTACGCTCGCGGCCATGTTTATCTGGTAGATAAGATTGAGCGGCATTTTTGGCTTTAAGATGAGGCTCATCCAGATTCCACCGGGAGGCGAAGCCCAGGGCCGGGAGAGTCTGCCCCGGCCTTCTTTCTGGGTCTCGGCCAGGACGACGGTGCCGTTCGGGCAATCGCGGGCCAGTGAGAGGGCAACGGCATTGGTGGAGCCAACCTCATCAGAGATGCGCATATCTCTTCCCAGCCACTTTGTTTGAAGGCAGCAAGAGATGCGGTCCGCATCCAGAAGGTCGGGCTTTTTGACCAATTTGTAGCCCTTCCCGGTAGAGGCGGAGACTTCATATCCTCTCTGGCGAAGGACCTGGATCTGCTTCCAGACAGCGGCGCGGGAGATGGCGAGCCTTTTGGCCATCTCCTCGCCCGATACCCACTCTCCAGAGTTCAGGAATGAGAGGATATCAAGTGCTGACACCTTCAGCTCTTCTCCTCGGCCCGGTTCTGGCTGAGGTAAGACCCCACGGCCGCGGAGATGGCCGCGATCTGGCGGTTGTCCGCGCCGAGAGCCGAAGCCAGAGACATGCCTTTCTCATAATCCTCAACGGCCACAATCTTTACGGCCTCGACTATGTTCTCGTCCTTGATGAAGTGAGTGTTTATATCCCCGCTGCGGAACCTCTTATTTCGGAGAACAGCTTTGTGGAATATCAGATTGGTTTTAACTCCCACAATGATGTACTCAAAAAGGGCGCGCTCCATTCTGGCAATGGCCTCTTTACGGTCTTTGCCGTGGGCTACCAGCTTGGAGATCAAAGAGTCGTAGTAAGGCGGGATGACGTAGCCTGTGTAAACTCCGCTGTCCACTCTTATGCCCGGACCGCCCGGGCTTCGATAACGCTTAATCTTTCCCGGACAGGGGGCAAAATCGTTGAGGGGATCCTCGGCATTGATGCGACACTCGATAGCCCAGCCGTTAATCTTCATATCGCACTGATCATAACCCAGGGGGTAGCCTGCCGCCACCATGATCTGCTCTTTGGCGAGATCAACGCCGGTTACCATCTCTGTGATGGGGTGCTCTACCTGCAAGCGGGTATTCATTTCCAGGAAGTAGAAGTCGCCGCGCGAGTACATGAACTCCACAGTTCCGGCGCTGGAATAGCCTATTGCTTTCGCGGCTTTGACGGCGATGGAGCCCATCCTCTCGCGCAGCTCCTCGGTCATGACGGGCGAAGGGGACTCTTCGATCAGCTTCTGGTGGCGGCGCTGGATGGAGCACTCCCGGTCTGAGACATAGATGGTCTTTCCGTGATTGTCGGCCAGGATCTGAAACTCGATGTGCCGGGGCTCGGTCAGGTATTTTTCGATGTAGATGGTGTCGTCGCCAAAGGCGCTCCTGGCCACGGACTGAGATGAGATGAGGGCGGGCAAGAGCTCCTCGCGACTCTGCACGATCTTCATTCCGATTCCCCCGCCTCCTGCCGCCGGCTTGAGGATAATGGGGTAGCCTATTCTCTCGGCGATCTCGGCTGCGATATCCGGATCGGTGATGCCCTCTTCGATGCCGGGCACAATTGGGACGCCCGCATCTTTCATGGTCTGGCGGGCAGTGATCTTGGAACCCATAGCATCGATGGCAGAGGACGGAGGGCCTATGAAGACGATGCCGTTCTCCACGCATGCGGAGGCAAAGTGGGTGTTCTCGGAGAGGAAACCGTAGCCTGGATGGATGGCCTGGGCTCCTGTCTCAAGAGCAGCTTTGATGATATTGTCTATCCTCAGGTAGCTCTGGCGAGAAGGTGCCGGCCCGATGAAGACGGCTTCGTCTGCGTATTTGGCGAAAAGGGCGTTTTTGTCCGCTTCGGAGTAGACGGCCACAGTCGAGATGCCCAGCTCACGGCAGGCGCGCATCACCCGGATGGCGATCTCTCCCCGGTTGGCGATCAGGATCTTGTTGAACATTCCCTGCAGGAAGACGCTGCCAAGGTAAAACCTTTTTGGCGGGACCGGGGTGATCCGGCTTGTGTGATCTAATGTGATATGTGATAATAGTAGGCAAAGCATTATATCTATAGCGCCAAATATTTTACAGCAAAGGGGATCTCAATGGTTCACGTGAATTTAGCTGCCGCAATGGGGGTGCTTGTAATTCTTACCGGTATCGCTCTGGTGGGGGTACAGGTAATGGAAAGCCAAGGCAAAGAGTTGCAGGGCGAAAGCTTCAAGCTCATCGGGGCGGAGGCGGGTGCCACCAAGTTTCAGGTAGAGACGGCCTTTCCGGGTGTGCCCATGATCGCTCTGGGCATAATCTTGCTAATTGCAGGAGCATTTTTTTCAGGCAGGTCATGAATGCAAGTCCAGAAAGCAAAAACTAAAAATGCATGAGACCCTAATTTTGTGCCATGTTGCCCAGGGATCTATCTTCGGATGAGTGCACGAGTCTTCTTTCTGCTGCCAGATACGGCCGGCTGGGGCTGGCCGACGATAACCGGCCTTATGTCGTTCCCATGTCCTATGTCTATCAAGACGGCAAACTCTACCTTCACTCCCGCGGTATGGGAAAGAAGGTCGAATATGCCACAAAGAATCCCAGGGTGTGCTTTCAGATAGACGTTTTGGAAAAGGAGCACTGGTCGAGCGTCGTCGTCTTTGGCATCAGCCGTCTGTCCGATAGTGTAGAGGCCAAGCAGAAGATGTTTGATGCCTTCACCAAAAAAGGCCAGGGCGGGCACGCCGGCAAGAAATTCTCTCGCGAGGAGCTGGAGAAGATGCCCATGACCATCTGGGAGATCGAGATTCTGGAAATGACCGGCAGAGAAGGCGTCTGGTAGCACCAGCCGGTCTGAGGTAGAATGCCCCCCGCTGTAAAATGGACTGAGAAGTACCGGCCCGATACCCTCAAACAGGTTTTAGGCAATGGTAAGGCCGTAGAGGAGCTGCGGGCCTGGGCGGCATCCTGGGAGAGGAGGTCGCCAATCACGGGAGCTGTCATCCTCTACGGCCCGGCGGGAACGGGCAAGACTTCCGCTGCTCTGGCCCTGGCGCGCGAATTTGACTGGGACTATATCGAGATGAATGCCAGTGATGCGCGTACAGCAGGCATGATTCAGAAGATTGCCGGGCCGGCCTCGCGCTCCATGACCTTCTCCGGCAAGCCGCGGCTGGTTATTTTAGATGAGGCGGACAATTTGCACGGCACTGCCGATCGGGGCGGGGCGGCGGCTATGCTGCGTCTGGTCAGAGAGACCAGTCAGCCCGTCCTTTTAATCGCTAACGAGTACTATGATATGGAAAAGCCCCTGCGGGATGCGGCCAAGGGCATACAGTTTCGCTCCATGCGCTCCACCACCATCGCCCAGGCTCTACGGGAGATCTGCCGGGCAGAGGATGTGGAATGCGATCCTGATGCCCTGATGATGATCGCTGAGCGGGCAGGCGGAGACATGCGCTCCGGAGTGAACGATCTGCAGGCCGCAGCCCAGGGCCAGACCTCTCTAGCGCTGGAGGACGTGGCCACAGCGGAGCGCGACGTCAAGTCGTCCATCTTCAAGGTTTTAGAGGTCATCTTCAAAGGCAATAGCGCAAAGGAAGCCCTGCAAGCCTCTTACGCTCTGGACGAGAGCCCGGAGGACCTCATCAACTGGGTGGACGAGAACCTGCCGCTAGCCTACGGCGGCGAAGACCTCTGGCAGGGTTATGAGCGATTGGCGCGGGCGGATGTCTTTTTGGGACGGGTGCGCATCAGGCAGAACTATGGCTTGTGGCGCTATGCCAGTTTTCTCATGACGGGCGGAGTGCAGGCTGCCAAGGCCACTGCCCGGCACGGTTATGTGGCTTTCCGGCCCCCCAGCCGCTGGCGGCGCATGGGCCAGACCAAGAAGGCACGCAACGTTCGGGATTCTGCGGCGAAGAAGATCGGCCGCCATTGCCACGTCTCTGCGGCTTTCGTTCGGGCAGAGCTGATGGGCTTTGTGGGGCTGCTCTTGGCCGACAAAAAGAGGGCCGTCCCCCTGGCGGCGGAGCTGGAGCTGGATGCAGAAGAGATCGCGCTTCTTTTGAGCACCACCTCCACCACCAAGAAGGTGCAGAGCATCTTCGAGGAGGCGATGAAGATGCGAGCGGCTGAGGAATTCGAGGAGATAGAGCTGGGCTGGCAGGGCACAGGCACGTCTCAGCAGCCGCTGGGTGGTACACCGCTTGAACGTGCTCCGCAGGCGCGGGCGGCTGCGGGCGCGGTGCTGGTGGGCGCAGGCGTGACTGAGGCTGTGCAAGTCGGCGCCGAAAAGGCAAGCGCTGTGGAGACGGAGCCGCTCAAGATGGAGCCTGTGGCACCGGCGGTCGGGCCCCAGACGGAGGAGCCTGCGGTGGCTGCCGAAAGCCAGCCGGGGAGCGAGGCCAAGCCCCGTAAGCGGGGCAGGCCGAAGAAGGCAGAGAGCGAGGGGAAGGCGGGGGCAAAGCCTGGGAAAAGGCAGAAGTCGCTGTTTGACTTTTAGAGATAGATAAATCCTAACTGGATGTCAAGATGGAAACGGAAGATGATGTAGTAGGGCAATACTATGATCCAAGCAAGAACCAGATGCCGTATGGGGGAGCTACTGACATCCACGGCAAAATCGTCTGGGTCATAACCAAAGAACGGCATGATGAGATCTTCGATCGGCTCAAGCGGATATTTCCTGAGTGAATGCATTTCTTTTCGATGGTGATTGAGGTCATCGATCATGGTTGCTGGCTTCGCGCCAATCAAGGCTTCGCGTGAGACCGTTCCGCCAAGAACATCATCATCCGTCCGTCTCTTCTCTGCATCCCTCATGGCTTCGAGCTAGATCCGAAGTATCACGCGAAGACGCGAAGTTCCGATGAGAGAAGGACAATTCTTGCCACACCCTTTAGGGACGTGCTGCGCGGGCGCGAGCCTGTGGGTCGGGCACAGGCGTGCGTGAATGCGGGCGCGGTGCAGGTGG